>CAYLUJ010000059.1:5144-11083 GCA_964386805.1 uncultured Pelolinea sp.
AAAAAGGGTTAAATAATGGCTCACCCAAAAAAGGGGAGCCATTATTTTTAACCATCGGAAAGATCAGAAAACCGCATGGGGTAAAGGGCGAGTTGCATGTTGAGATATTGACGGAATTTCCCGAACGGATCAAACCAGGGAAGAAAGTTTATATAGGAGAAAGAAAAAACGAGCAGCAAATCGAAACAATACGTCTTCAAAATGATGGGTTACTCATAAAGTTTAGCGGGATCACAGATCGCGAAGAAGCAGGATTATTTCGAAATGAACTGATCTACATTCAAGCTGCGAATTTACCCAAATTGAAAGAAAATGAATATTATTATCATGATCTCATAAATATGCAGGTGAAGACGGAAGAAGGAGAGTTCCTTGGATCGGTTAGTGAGATCCTTGAAACAGGAGCCAATGAAGTACTAGTAGTTACACAAGCAGGAAAAGAATATCTATTCCCATTTATCAAACAAGTTGTATTGGAAGTGAACAAAGAGGAGAATGTAATACTCATTAAAAAACAAGAATGGAAATGACATGGATGAAAAGAAATATTGGGTGGGATTTAACCATGTAAGAGGCATTGGAGCAGTACGCTTTCAACGACTGCTGGAATATTTCAAAGACCTTGAAACAGCTTGGAATGCGGCTGAGTCAGAATTAAGAAATGCAGGGATTGGTGAAAAACCTCTCTCCAATTTAGTTCGTTTCCGACGACAGAACGACCTTGAGCAAATTTATGAGGGGATCCGGGAGAAGGGCATTGAGATTGTCATTGCAACTGATCAAAACTATCCACAGCAATTAAAACAGATCGGAAATCCACCCCCGGTGCTTTATGTGAAAGGGAAGATCCTTGAAGAAGATTCTCGATCGGTAGCGGTGGTGGGAACAAGGAAAATAACTGCTTATGGGAAAAATGTGGTACATGAATTGGGAAATCTGCTCGCACAAAATCACATAACTGTTATTAGTGGAATGGCACGGGGTGTAGATTCGGAAGCACATCAAGCTGCTCTCACTGCGGGAGGGCGAACTGTTGCAGTGCTAGGGTGTGGAATTGATATTGTCTACCCCCCTGAAAATTATCAACTTGCAAAACAAATCATTGAAAATGGTGCCCTGGTCAGCGATTACGCTCCAGGTACTCAACCGGAAGGGATCAATTTTCCGCCTAGAAACCGTATCATAGCGGGATTGTCAATGGCAACCGTCGTCATTGAAGCAGGTCTGCGAAGTGGAGCATTGATCACTGCTTCTTTTGCAGCCGACCAAGGTAAAGATGTTTTCGCAGTACCCGGGTCAATTTATGCTCCACAAAGCAAGGGAACAAATAAATTGATTTTTGATGGCGCACATCCGCTCGTTCGGTTCGAAAGCATCTTTGAAATTTTAGACTTGGAGCATGTACAATATCAGAAGAAAATACAGAATGAGCTTCCTACGGATGAGACAGAATTGTTGATTTTAAAAATACTGCAAAAAGAATCGTTGCATATTGATGATGTACAGGCAATCTCCGGATTACCAATTGAACGGATTTCATCCGCATTGAGTTTTCTGGAATTGAAAGGGTTCGTGAAAAAAACCGGAAATATGATCTTTTCTGCAATTTATGATTACAAAGAGGAGTATTCCTAAAATGCATGACGATTATTTCGCTGTGATTATGGCTGGTGGGGGAGGAACTCGCTTATGGCCGTTATCTCGCCAGTCAAAACCAAAACAGTTATTAACGCTTTTCGGTGAAAGAACCTTCTTCCAACTTGCGGTGGATCGACTTTCTCCGATTTTTTCTCCTGACCATATTCTGGTTGTAACTGTGGCATCCCAGGTGGATGATCTACGATGTCAGGTAGATACAATCCCACTGGAAAATTATCTGATCGAACCTATGCCCCGTGGAACAGCTTCTGTAGTTGGATATGCCGCTGAGATTCTGCAGAAAATCCATCCCAATGCAGTGATGGCAGTTCTTACTTCGGACCACATTATCGAGAATGTGCTTTTATTTCATCAGCTTCTTGAAAATGCCTACACTGTTGCCCAAAAAGATTATTTGGTGACTCTTGGCATTCAGCCGACATTTCCTGCTACAGGCTATGGATATATTCACAAAGGGAAGAAGTTGGAACCATTTCCCTTTGCTGCACATATTGTGCAGGCATTTGTAGAAAAACCAGATGTGGCGCATGCAAAGGAATACATGGCGTCGGATGCATATTATTGGAATTCGGGCATGTTCATATGGAAAACGGATAGCATCTTATCTGAATTCAATCACCAAATGCCGGTTCTATACTCCAGTTTGGAAATACTGGGACAGCGTTATGGGAAAGAGGGGTATGATGCCCTGCTTGCAGAAACCTGGGAGAAGATTGCTCCCCAGACAATTGATTATGGTATTATGGAGCACGCTCAGCATGTAGCTGTCATTCCTGCCGAAGAACTTGGTTGGAGCGATGTGGGCAGCTGGGATTCTTTATATGAAATCGTCCAACCGGATGAGGATGGGAATATCACTCTGGCAGATCTCTCCATCATCCATGAAAGTGGTAATTGTTTAGTAAAAACAGATAACAATCAAAAAATGATTGTACTGGCAGGGCTGGAAGATATAATCATTGTAGATACAAAAGATGCGCTTCTGGTTTGCCAGAAAGGCCAATCGCAAAAGGTTCGTGAGATTGTCAATGAATTAAAACAGAAAAAATTAGACCGATTTTTATAGGAGCATGCACGTGGAAGCGTATTGTGTTAAATGTAAAGAAAAAAGAGAAATACAAAATCCAACGGCGGGTTTTAATAAACGAGGAACACCTATCACAACCGGGCAATGCGGGGTATGCGGAACGAAAATGGTCCGCATTGGAAAAACCGAGAATCATGTGGGATTGGAACCGGTAAAGATAGAAAAGAAAGACATCCGTTCGGGGAAACTGGTCATTGTAGAATCTCCTGCGAAAGCGAAGACGATCGGAAATTATCTCGGCAAAGAATATAAAGTGAAAGCTTCGGTGGGGCATGTGCGCGACCTGCTGCGTTCTCAGCTCTCTGTGGATGTGGAAAATGATTTTGCCCCCAAGTACCGCGTTCCAAATGAAAAACGTCCAATCGTAAAAGAATTGACAAAGGATGTACAAAGCGCAGAGGAGGTCTATATCGCAACTGACCCTGATCGCGAAGGGGAAGCAATCGCCTGGCACTTAAAAGAGTCGACCAATATGGAAGATGCTCGTGTGCATCGTGTAGTTTTTCACGAGATCACAAAACCAGCCATTCAAGAATCATTTGCAAATCCGAAAGATATTGATATGGATTTGGTGAATGCTCAACAAGCTAGACGTGTGCTTGACCGGTTAGTTGGCTATAACCTGACGCCGCTACTGTGGCAGAAGGTACGCGGTCGATTATCCGCGGGCAGAGTGCAATCTATTGCAACACGTTTGATTGTGGAACGCGAACGCGAAATTGATGCATTCATTCCCCAGGAATATTGGTCGGTTGAGGCAGAATTCAAACCCGAAAACCTGAAAAAGACGTATCTCGCTCAATTGAACCAGGTAGATGGAAAAGAATTATCGTTGACCAGTAAAACAGCAGTGGATGAAATCCTGGAAGGTATTAAAAAAGCAGCGTATGTTATTGGAAAGATCAAGAAAGGAGAAAGGAAACGCAGTCCATCCGCTCCCTTTATTACCAGTACGCTGCAACAGCAAGCTGCTCGCCAGATGAATTTTCGTGCCAAACGTACGATGATGATCGCCCAGCAACTTTATGAAGGTATCTCCTTGGATGAGGGAGGTCAAACGGGTTTGATCACCTATATGAGAACGGATTCGACCAACGTTTCTCCAATTGCGTTGAATGAAGCGAGGAAATATATCCAATCAATATACGGAGAATCTTTCCTGCCTCCCAGTCCCCGCATGTACCGCACCAGAGCGGCTGTGGCACAGGAAGCTCATGAAGCGATCCGACCTACATCTGTTTACAGAACTCCTGAAGCAATTAAAGATCACTTAAGCCGTGATCAATATAAGTTATACCAATTGATCTGGAAGCGCTTTGTTGCCTCTCAAATGAAAAATGCGGTTTATGATACCATTTCCGTGCAAATCGATGGGAAAGGGGAACAGCATCAGTATTTACTGCGCGCATCCGGCTCCAAGGTTAAATTTCCAGGTTTTTTAGCTCTTTATGAAGATGCAAAAGATGAAGATCAAAAAGATGGCGAGAAGAACATTCAAATTCCGGATGGAATTTTTGAAGGGCAAAAACAGAATCTCATCAACGTCAATCCACAGCAGCATTTTACGCAACCCCCCCCACGCTATTCTGAAGCAACATTGATCCAGGCTTTAGAGAAGTTTGGAATCGGACGACCTTCTACGTATGCACCGATCATTTCAACCATTCAAACACGCGGGTATGTGGAACGGGATGGAAGCAAGTTAAAACCGACTGGAATCGCGTATACCGTAAATGACCTGTTGGTGGAATATTTCCCGGATGTACTGGAGATTAATTTCACTGCAGAAATGGAACAGGATCTGGATGAAATTGCCAATGGGGAAAAAGATTGGGTAGATGTTCTAAAGGCTTTTTACAGTGCATTCGAACCGCGCTTGGAACATGCGCGTGCCGATATGCCGGAGATCAATGCCGAACCTGAGAAGGTGGGTAAAGCATGTCCCCTGTGTGGGCACGATCTCATCATCCGCTGGGGGCGTTATGGAAAATTCATCAGTTGCAGTAATTTTCCCGAATGCAAATATACCGAAGCCTATCTTGAGAAAATCGGGGTGATCTGCCCGAAAGATGGCGGTGAAATTGTCATGCGAAAAACACGCAAAGGGCGCATCTTCTATGGGTGTGAACATTATCCGAAATGTGATTTTACATCCTGGAAAAGACCGGTTTCGACTCCATGCCCTGCCTGTAAAGGACTTCTTACCATCAAGAATAGCAAAGAATTGGTGTGCGCTGATTGTGGAACCACATTTTCCACGGATATCATCGAAAATCAAGAAGAGGTGGCATAAAACTTGCTATTAATTAATATGAACTATATGGATTAATAGAATCCGACGGGAGAAGAAACCATGAACAATGTACGAAAAGCTTATGAAAAACCCTATTTCCTGCCTATTGTGACACTACTGCTGGGTCTGGTTTTGGGATTGGTTGTTCTCGGTTGGTGGCTTTGGCCTGTGGAATGGGTCGATGCGGCACCTTCACAACTGCAGAACGAATACAAGCGCGATTACCTTTGCATGGTAATTGATTCCTATGTACGCAATCATGATGAGGATTTAGTAGATAAACGATTGTACGCACTAGGGGATGACGCGGAAGCATACGTAAATATGCTCACGCCAGAATTATGCAAATTCACGTCTGCAGAAGAAATCGCCAGTTTCAAAGCTTTAAAATTCACCGATTCTACTGCTGCATCCTCCAGTACAGCTTCCACGACCACATTGACAGAACAAGCAACCGAATTAACCGATGCGCAAGCAGAGGGTACCAAAAAATCTTCTTTCGTTATAGTTTTATTGTGGATTGCTGGTATTCTCATTGTTGGTGGAGGAGCTTTCTTTATTCTCATAAAGAGAGGAAAGATCAACCTCAACAAACAGAATGACCAAAAACGGGTTGTGCATAAGGGATTTGCGGATGATACACCTGTAACCACCGAGGTTAATCAAACCAATCAGGAACCTGCACTGGCTCAATTTATGACGACCTATCGCTTAGGTGATGACTTATATGATGATTCATTCAGCATTGATTCACCTGCTGGAGAATTCCTGGGAGAATGTGGTGTAGGGATCACAGAGACCATTGGAGTTGGTGATCCGAAAAAGGTCAGCGCTCTGGAAGTCTGGCTTTTCGATAAAAATGATATTCAAACCATTACCAAGGTATTAATGAGTGCGCAT
>CAYLUJ010000059.1:11093-13118 GCA_964386805.1 uncultured Pelolinea sp.
CGCTGCGACACGACAAAGATTGGCAGCCAAGGGAGAAACCATTCTGGTTGAATCTGGTCAACGCTTTGTGATGGAAACAGCCACTTTACAACTTGAAGCACGGATTGTGGATATGGTTTATGCCCGCGATGCACTGCCTGAAAACAGCCACTTCTCCAGATTGACGTTGGAAATATCCGTTTGGAATAAGATGTAAAAAAAACTGCCCTTCGGGGCAGTTTCTATTTAATCTCCAGAATATGGAAAAGTAAATCTCCTCCCGGTGCGGCAACGTTTACCGTTTCTCCAATTCTATGATTCAATAATGCACTTCCAATGGGAGATTCAAAAGAAATTTTGCCATGTGCCGGATCGGCTTCAGCAGGACCAACTAAAAAATAAGTTTCGGGATCATCGGACCCTTCTTGAATGGTAACAGTGGCTCCGATTTCAACGACCTCATGCATGCTATTTTGTTCATCAATAACGACATAGTTTTTTAACATAGCTTCAATTTCCTGGATGCGTCCTTCCAGGAAACTTTGATCTTCCTTGGCTTTGCTGTAATCGGCATTTTCAGAAAGATCACCTTGCTCAATGGCAGCTTTTAAACGTTTCGAGAGAGCTACCCGAGCTGGACCTTTTAATTCAGCCAGCTCCTGCTCTAATTTTTGAATGCCTTCAACGGTTAAATATACAGTGACTGCCATGGAATTACCTCAATTGAGCAGAAATTTTACTATAAAATATGTGGTTTTACTTATCCCTTAAGATTGTCCCAATATCTGTTCCCCCCAAAGCTTTCAACAAATTCCCTTGCTCAGCACCACAAAATATGGAAGCCTGGATAGAAGGATGCTTCTCAATAATTGAGAATAGAACTTCGACTTTTGAACGCATCCCACCGGTTACATCCGGTGCATCCGAGTTGCCAATGGTGGTTTTGTACTGATGAAATAATGCAGGTGTGAGTACAGGGAAGATATTCTCCGGATGCTCTGCATTCTTCCACACACCTTTTTCAACACTGGCGATCAGGATCTTTTCGATCGGCAGATGGAGACATAGGAAGGCAAGGATTTCCTCTGTAGAGAGAATGGTTCCACCGATTTGCAAATCAAGAACGACATCCCCGAAGACTACTGGCAGAAGATCGTGCTCCAAAGCACTCTTTAATGGTTGAAGATCCCACTGAATTTCCGTGTGATCATTTGAATCGACTACTGCTGAGGGGGGAAAGCTGATGGCATTTAAACCAGCTTGCCAGAGTTCATCCATCACGATACGATGGAGAGCATCAGCCTGTCGGCGGACTTCAACGAAGCCACGCCATTCATCTTCCGAATGTACTCCCAAACGCGTCTGATATTTTTTCGCAGGAGGATGCCCAAAAGACCCTGAGCCATGCCCAAGGATGATATGCAATTCGGGATCATTCAATTGTGCCTGTTTTATCTCTTGAACCAATCGAGAAATTTCCGGGCGTTTTGCTGAACACACCAGGTTTTTATCGGTAATGAGTGAACCGCCTAATTTCACGAAGGTCAACATGATTACTGGATGATTGTTTCTACTATCCCTTGAACTCCATGAGATTCAAGAGCTTGCAGGAGAGAATGGACATTCTCTCCTTTGACCAATGCTATCACATTTCCACCCCGACCTGCTCCACATAGTTTTGCACCATACGCACCATTCTCAAGAGCCAGCTCAACGAGTGTATCCAACTTAGGAAGCGATATATTCAATTCTTGTAAGAGATGGTGATTTTTCACCATCAGGTTGCCAAGTTGCACGACATCTCCATTTTCAAATGCATTTTTTGCAACACTTACCAGATCACCTATTTCATTAAAAAGTGCGTTTACCAAATCTGGATTCTCAACTCTGGATTGTTGAACGGCGGTAACCACATCGGAGGTTAGCGAAGGGATGCCGCTGTTTATCAAGAAGAGATGCAGCGGGGCAGGAGATTGAATAAAAACTGGGTCCAAACCTTTTACAAAATAGAGGGCTTTTTCGTAACTAACAATCGTATTGTCAATT
>CAYLUJ010000060.1:0-12932 GCA_964386805.1 uncultured Pelolinea sp.
ATTTCCTTTAGCAACTGCCATCTTGGGGAGTGTAATTGTGGACCAGGAAAAACGATTATTTGCGGAAGAACGTTCCCGCATCAATGCACAAAAATATCGCACCCTGGTCGAAATGGCGCCAGAAATCATCATGACGCTCGATCGAGAGGGAGGAATCACGTTTATCAACCAAGTACCTTTTTTTGTAAATGATGGTAATCTGGCAAATGAAAGTATTTACACCTATCTTGATCCCTCTTCAAAAAAACAATTCAAAAAAGTGCTCGAACAGGTATTTCTTTCTCATAAGAAGATATATCAAGATTTTTCTATTCTAACTCCCGAGAAGAAAAGGATCTGGTATGCTGCCAGTTTGGGATTTATGGAAGAGGATGAGAAAAAAGAACGTGTGATTATGGTCGCGAAGGATGTAACTCAACAAAAACTTGACAACGAAATTATACAACGGCGCAATAAAGAGATTCGAACTCTCTATGAGATCAACCAATCCATCAGCAGTAGTCTGGATCTTGAAAAGATCTATGACGCTTTTTATGAAGGGATCCTTGAAATAATATCCTGTGATGGATTAACGATCTTCTCCTATGCACCGGAAGATGAACTGATCCATTACGAGTATTGTTGTTGGAATGATAAGAAAAAAAAGGTAAATGATCTCCCTGTAATTTCTAGAAAAGAAAAGGATTACTCATTATTGTTCCAGGTTATTGATGCGGGAAATCCAATTGAGATCACAACTGCTCGAAATCCAACTCTGGCTTCCAACAACAAACTAGAATCCGGATCAGGATTTCTTGTTCCGATTGCGCTGGGAAATACTGTGGTTGGGACTATTGAGGTTTTCTGCTCTCATACGGATGTAGTTCGAATTGAAGGACTGCATATCTTGCAGGCTCTGGCAGCACAAATTGCGGTAGCTAGTAACAATGCTAAATTGTATAAGGAGCTTCAATCTTCAAATAAAAATTTACAACTGGCATATGATAAAACTCTGGAAGGGTGGAGCATGGCACTGCAGATGCGTGAGAAGGAAACTGCCGGTCATACAAACAGAGTGGCAGAACTGGTCATGCAATTGGCAGATAAAATGAAAATACCGGAAGAAGAAAAAATTCATGTCTGGCGGGGAGCACTGCTGCATGACATTGGGAAACTGGTCATTCCAGATCACATTTTACATAAACCAGGTCCGTTGGATGAAAAAGAATGGGAAATTATCCATAATCATCCGGTATATGCATATGAATGGTTGAGCCCGATAGAATATTTGCGACCTGCACTTGACATTCCTTACTCTCATCATGAGCACTGGGATGGATCAGGCTATCCACAAGGAATATCAGGAGAAAACATTCCACTATCTGCCCGGATGTTTGCGGTGGTGGATGTTTATGATGCGCTCACGTCAGATCGACCTTATCGTAAAGCCTGGTCGCATGCAAAAACAATTACATATATTAAAAAACAAGCTGGCAAACAGTTCGATCCAAATATTGTGGGGGTATTCTTAAGGCTTTTCGAGGGATAATTTTTTAGGGAACTTTTTCCAATATTATTCGGTTATTTATCAGTCTAATATTTTAAGAGGGGATATGCAAAAAATAAAACCGGGGAACCAATTCATGGGAAAAGAAAAACGATGGAATGATGTCTTTTGGTAATGAGGTCAGTGAATTTGAGGAAGTTCAATATTTTCCTTATTACCATCCTTTAGCATAGAAATGCTAAACCGGGAGTATAGCTATCCCCTGTACGACAGAATTAAAACAAGCCGATATTCTCTGGGAACTATTTGCGAATATGGTTGAGGTACAGGGAATGAACGAAGAATGGACTGACTGCCGGCTTGGTTCACAAACTGCCTGTGAAGGAAATCAACCCGAATTAGTTGATACGTATGGTGATACTTCCGATGGTCAGTTTTCTGGGGATGGAAATTGCCCGAATGCTCCTGACACCCCGGCAGGAAAGATCGAATGCTTTATTGCGGATTACCGCGATGGCAGCGGAGCAGAGGGGAATAGGTTCCTCCCCTTAGAATGTGTGCCTGATTCCATGAAGTAGGTGGTTGTTTACATTGATTTCGGAAGACTGAAAATTGGCAGCGGATACTATCATTTCAATCTCATGCTGATTTTCAGTCTTTTTTGTAGCAAATACAAAATATTTACAGGGAATTCTTGAATAAATCAATCATTCCCTGTATAATTTTCTGTTGTAGCGCCTAATTCTATATACCTCTTTTTCAAAAAGCGCTACATTCTTTTTTATAATTACCTCATACAGATAATTCCTAGGAGGATTCATGGAAACCAAAAAACCGTCATTATTGAAACCGATCCTGATCTGCATTTGTAATTTGAATTTATTGGGAATCGGGTATCTCTTGATCGGGCAGAAAAAACGCTGGATGATCGCCTTTGGTGCAGTAGTTGCAGTTCTGCTGACAGCCTACTTCACCAATGCATCAAAAAACCCGTGGCTGTGGGCTTGCATCTTCATAGCGGTCATGCTGGCTATGGCAGTGGATATGTGGTTGCTTTTGAAAAAAGATCCAACACTATGTGACGGAGTTTTAAAGAATAACCTGAGATTATTAATCATCACGGCTGTTTTATTGATAGTGATTTTTGGGGGGAGTTTTTACTTCTATCGCTGGATGGGATCGGATCTGTATTGGAAGGGCGTGTTGGCATATCAAAACGATGATCTTGACAGTGCTTTCAAAGATTTTTATTCTGTCTCTTACCTATACCGGCTTTCATTAAATCCTTTGGTATTGGAAGCGCAAAACCAGTTGGGCGAAGTGAGTCTGATCGTCAATAGTCAGAATCTTGTAAAATCAGGTGATTATGTTACAGCTTCGGATATGGTGGAAAAATTTGAAGAACTCTACCCCAATTCACCAAAAATGGAAAAGGTTAAAAACATTGGAATTGATGCTTATATTGGCGCTGCGCAGCAGCTAACAGCTTCTGGAGATTATGAAGCCAGCCTTGAAAAGATTCAAACCGTTCGCGAGATTTTACCAATTCAAGCCGAAGAGCGAAAAACCGAAATCGATGAGGTATTGGCTGCCAATTATCTGGCTTGGGGTGAAAATGAGTATCAACTGAAAAATTATGAGACTGCGATTGAAAAGTTAGAGATTGTTACTGCTGAATATGGTTCATCCGAATCTCAAAATGACGCTTATACGAGAGCAGCTCTAGCTCATTTTGATTATGCTGTTCAACTGGAAGAAGAAAAACAATATGAACTTGCTTGGGAACATTATGCAAAAGTTTTGGATAATTATCTAAATTCAGAAAAATACCAGGAAACAAAAACACGGATTCCCACAATGCTTTTCGATTGGGGTAAAGAACTTGTTTCTCAAGATCATTACTTGCTGGCAATGGAAAAATACGATCTGATCAGTAACTACAGCAAGGATTCAGCACTTCTGGCTCAGGCAGATGAAGAAAAACAGGCAACTATTTTACTGCTTGCCAATGATAGCGGGGTAGATGGACAAAGCGTTCTGGATGATGCCATGTTCGATGCCTGCGCAGGTGATGTTGTTACAGATCCGTCCGTTGGCATATTCGAAGAGGAAACGAAAAAAGCTTTAGCCTGTTCTACCTACAGTGTCACACTTCCCGAAGATCTAATTGCTGATAAACCGGGAAATCTCTTCTACGTTGTCGATCGTTATGATGATGAAAGACGTGTTCAAAGCTGCGATTATGTCACATCGTATGATACGCGTACTCTGGAACGCTGGCAGAGTTATTCCGAGATCATCATCACGGATGTGCGAACCGGGGAAACCATTTATGATAAGACATTTTATGGTTCTGCTCCTGAATCATGTCCTGGGGAGTACTGGTTTGGCAGTATGACCGAATATCTCTACGGTGATGATGTGGATGAAGATAAGATTACAACCTGGTTGGATGAGGTGCTGCGATGACAAAAAACACAACAATAAAGAAGATCTCTCTACTAATTTTACTTATAGCAATGGCAGGCTGTATTCCGATGAGTGCGGCCACCATCGATAAAAAGGCAGCATCTGTAGCTGAAGGCACAATTGCACGCGCAGAACGGGAAAAGGAAAGGCTGGAGAAGGAAAAGCAAAAGAAGAGGGATAAAACCAAGAAAGACTATAATCTGGCTGATGAACAAATCCTCAATATCAGTGGGCGCTCTTTTGATGATCTGAACCCGGAAAATGCGAATGGGGAAGCAATGAATTTGATCAGCCTGGTTTTCCCTGGTTTAGCCAGATACGATGCTGAATCGGGTGAATTCTTGCCTGTGCTTGCGAAGAGCTGGGAAGTGTCAGAAGATCTATTGACCTGGACTTTTACCCTTCGTGAGGATATTCCATGGGTAACCTATAATACCGAAACTGAACAGATAGAACAGGTAATGGGTGAAGATGGAGATCCGCGCTACGTCACTGCAGAAGATGTGAAAACCCGCATCATGGATATTCTTGATCCAAATCAGTATTTCAGTAATTCTTATTTGCTTCTATCGATTGCAGGTGCAACGGATTACGCCTTCAATGGCGCTACTGCTGATTCAGTACAGATCGAAACGCCTTCGGATACTGAATTAATTATCCATCTTGAAGAACCCGATTCCGGATTTCTGGCGTTGACTGAACTGCCAATCTTCTCAGCAACGCCTTCTTGGAATGATCCATACGACATTACCATGGCGGTGAACTTCTATGGACCTTACGTACCGACTGATCCAATTTCGTTTAACTATAATACCGTGACGATCATAAAAAATTCCTTCTGGGTGGGTACGGATGGACTTGAAGATCCATTCTTGGAAACTATTAACATCGATATGCAGTATGGTCAAGATGTTCTCTCGGCATTTAAAAACGGCGAACTGGATGCAGTATCACTTAACTATGAAGAATATCTGGAAGCTTCGTCTGACCCAGAGTTATCTGATTATCTAGTCACCGCACCGGCGAATACCGGCTATTACTTATTATTTTTCAATACTGATGTCGAACCGATCAATGATGTATCCGGTCGAATGGAGATCGCTTCTGCCATTGATAAAGCTTCTCTGGTGGCTCTACCGATGGAAACTACAGGAACCGTATTGAACGGAATCATTCCTGATTTCTTGCGGGATGAACCCTTTGAAGGAATTTCATTTGACAAAGATTCTACGGATTCTGAACAAGAAAATCCTTCTGCTTCCGTGGCTTATCTGGACTTTCTATATGTTGAAGATGGTTCAACCTATTCTCTATCAGAGTATTTAACAGATCAATTGAGGAGCAACCTTGGTCGAGAGATTTATACGATTCCGATGGAATCCTATTATGACCTTTTCTTGAATATAGAAAATAGCTACACATATGATCCGGGAATTTATCTACTGCCCTTGAATATGATGATAAATGACCCCCAAGATATATGGGATTCTCTTAGCAGCGAAACAGGTATTATGCAGATGTTTCAGGAAGGGTGGACCGCTGATGATTTTGCTGATTTATATAATGAAGCAAAATCAGAGACGGATTTCTCGAAACGTTCCAAGCTCTATGAAGAAATGGAAAAGATCATTGTGAACGAAGATGTAATGGTTATCCCACTTTTCTGGACTGAACAGCATTGGTTGATTCGTTCTGATGTGGGAGCAGATATCCAGCCGTTATATCAACAGTTGGAAAACTGGGCTAAGATCGTTCCTTGAACCGGATACTTTATAAAGAGAAAGCCAGAGATAGCCGAATTACTAGCCCTCTGGCTTTTTTATTTAAATTCACGATAGAATCTGATCATATGTGGGATACGTATATAAATGTAGTTTTCCTGTTCTTTTTTTAAACAATATCAAGAAAAAGACCCGCTAAGAAGGATTTCTACAAAGAATCTTGATTATATTTACAAAATTATAAACAATAGTAAAATAATGCATCTATACTATTGATATTAATAGACATTAATATTAATAATACTTAAATATAATTGAACATTATTTACTCATAGGAGTTGCACATGGAAAACTCAAATAATAATTGGAAACGGCATTTCTTTCCATTTTGGACCAGCCAGATGCTTTCCTTGCTAGGGAGTGCTTTGGTCCAATTCTCTTTGGTGTGGTGGTTAACCAAAGAAACCGGATCGGCTACTATTCTGGCGATGGCGTCCATGTTTGCCCTGATCCCAGAGATCGTGATTCAGCCCTTTGCCGGCGCCATCACCGATCGCATTAACCGCAAAAATGTCATCATCCTATCCGATGCCGCCATTGCACTGGCAACCCTGGTCTTGGGTGTCTTTTTCTTCCTGGATCATGTAGAAATCTGGTACATCTATGCCATCATGATGATCCGGGGAATTGGGAGCGCTTTCCATTACCCGGCGGAACAAGCATCCGTCTCTCTCATGGTTCCCAAAGATCAATTGAGTAGGATTGCTGGACTAAACCAGGCAGCCAAGGGAATCATCAATATTGTCTCGGCTCCCCTGGGCGCTCTGGTGATGGAACTGATCGGTGTGGAGGGATCACTGATGATCGATGTGGTGACCGCAGCACTTGCTATAGGTATCGTTTCGTTCGTTTTTATTCCCCGCCAGCAAGAGCTCGAGAAAAAAGATGGTTCCTGGTTTAGTGTGGTCATGCACGATATGAAAGATGGTTTCCGATATCTGATCAGTTGGAAGGGGCTAATGGTAGTCACAGTTATGGCACTCGTTTTCAAAATTGCTCTCTCTCCTGCCTTCTCATTAATTCCACTGCTGGTGAGCAGTTACTTTGGCGGAGATGCAGCACAGTATAGCATGGTGGAAGTGGCTGCCGGGATCGGTATCATTGTGGGGGGCTCAATTCTGGGTGTGTGGGGTGGTTTTAAGAAAAAAGTGTATACCATGTTGATGGGTGGTATCGGTGTCGGATTGGGAATGATCGTGCTGGGTTCCATCCCGCAAAATGGGTTTTATTACAGCCTTCCGACCATGCTTGTGATCGGTTTTATGATTCCTATGGTGGATGGTTCGTTGATGGCTATTATGCAGGAAAAGATCGACAATGAATATCAAGGTCGGGTTTTTACCATGTTTGGCAGCATTCTTTACCTTTCCACACCGGTTGGGTTGGCAATTGCCGGACCTGTCTCGGATGCATTGGGTGTGCAGTTCTGGTTTGTATTAGCTGGTATTTTGGTTCTGCTTACCATGAGCGGTGGTTTGCTGTTCAAATCATTGCGAAATATTGAAGCCGATCCGGTGATCAATCCCAATAAAACAGATGAGCAAATTTTGAAAGAGAAGATCAAGGTAGAATAATTTATAAAACTTGAATGAGAGTGAAGATCTCAACTTGGAGAAAAACAAACAACTTATTGTAATTGGTGGCGGTCCAGCCGGGCTCATGGCTGCTGGAACTGCTGCGCAAAATGGTATTCCTGTATTGTTGTTAGAAAAGATGGAGCAACCGGGGCGCAAATTGCGCATCACCGGCAAGGGGCGCTGCAATCTTACCAACCAGACAGAACTGCGTACATTTATTTCGCATTTCGGAAAGAATGGTCCTTTTCTTTATCAGGCACTTTCCCGTTTTTTTATCGAAGATTTGCTTACATTTCTCCATTCATTAGGAATTGAAACGGTGGTTGAACGCGGTGGACGGGTTTTTCCTGCCAGCAGTGATGCGAATGAGGTCACGGATGGATTGATAGCATGGGCAAGGGAGCAAGGAATGGAAGTGCGAACACACTCAGCAGTCCGGGAGATTCTCATCCGCGACGGGGCGGTGCAGGGAGTTGTGCTGGAAAATGGATCAGAATTGTCTGCCAATGCGGTCATTCTGGCTGCGGGAGGCGCGTCGTATACCGGCACCGGTTCGAGCGGCGATGGATTCTACATGGCAAAAAAGGCAGGACACAATATTGTACCCATCCGCCCGGCGCTGGTACCCTTGAAGACCAGCGGAGATGACACAGCCCGCATGCAAGGGCTGAGTTTGAAAAATGTACGTGCCACTGTTTTTATTGACGAAAAAAAATTCGCGTCCGAATTTGGTGAGATGCTGTTCACTCATTTCGGTTTGAGCGGTCCGATCATTCTCACATTGAGCGGGCAGGTAGTGGATGCTTTGCGCATAGGAAAAAAGATAAGCATTTCCATTGATTTGAAGCCAGCGCTGGATGAACAGAAATTGGATGCCCGCCTGCTGCGTGAACTGGATGAACATGGAAAGCAGTATTTCAGCAGCCTGCTGAAAACTCTGTTGCCGCAAAAAATGATCCCGATCTGCGCAGAACAAGTAGGTATCCCTGAAGAAAAACTATGCAATCAGATCACTGGCAAAGAACGCAGCGTTTTGCTGCATTGGCTGAAAGATTTTCGATTTTCTATCAGCGGGAGCCTGCCCTTGGAAGCAGCTATCATCACTGCTGGGGGAGTTGCTCTGTCAGAAGTGGATGCACGCACGTTGCAATCCAAATTAGTTCATGGATTGTACTTTGCAGGGGAAGTTCTGGATCTGAATGCGGATACGGGCGGCTATAACCTGCAGGCAGCTTTTTCAACTGGCTGGTTGGCTGGAAACTCGGCAGCCGAAATGTTGAAAAAATAAATTTCCTGTTGCAATTGCTAAATGAGAAGGAAGTTTTCACGAATGTTGCGTATTTCTTATTCTATTTTCGAGGTCTCCGCCGAACTATAGACCAGATCATCATGATAATCAGGAACAGAAAAGAAGAACTTACACAGATCCATTTCATTAGTGTGAAAAATGGCGCCAGCATACTCAGAAAAAAACTGTATGTCGGATAATGTATGAAGACCAGTGTTGTGCAGGTGTTCTCCAGCAGGTCAAACAGCATGGCAAACAGAGGTAATAAGTTGCCTGTTCGAAAATCATTGTCTTCTTCTAATAAAACTTGTTTCTCAACCCAGCTAATACTGGTGACCAGAAAGGATGTATAGATGATCGGAAAAGCGAGGTCAAAGGTCCAGCGTGCTTGCACATAAGCAACACGCCCCTCAGAACCGTATGCTTCAGCCATATGATAGAGATCAGCCGGAGTGTAGAAGAGAGAAGTGTCTGGCGAACCAAGACCAGCAGAGTAAGTCTCAGCAATTTTTGTCTGTCCAGGTAAGAAGATCACTGAAAAGGCAAGGAAAACGCAAAAGCAGAAAATGGGCATCCACTTCTTGCTATGTTCTATTAACAATGAATAAAAACTTTTTTTCATAAACCTTTTATTCAAAATTCTTTTTGAAAAGTATAATTCTAAATATGCTTATGCTCTATCAATAATATTGAAACGAGTTTATAGTCTTATTATGAAGGAAACTTTAAAAAAAATCATTTTTGGAATATTATTTTCCCTTGCATTTTTATTCTCCATTATTATATTAAAAGATCGGTCAGCATCTATATTCCGACAGTTATATATTCAAGTACGATATGGCTTTTCTTTAACAGTATTACTTATTTCAGTGGTCGTCTTTGCAATACTGCAATTGAAAAGCAAATATAGAGAAGTTTTCCTTTTTATTGTTGTTTTAATTATTTTCAGTCTAGCATTGGCTGGAATGTGGGCAAGTGGCAAATCAGAACCGACAATGATTAGTGGTTTAATTCCATTGGGGGACGGTGAGAATTATTATACTGATGCATTACGTTGGCTGAATGGTGATTTTTTTTCTGATTATTCAGCAAGACGTCCCTTATTCACTGCGTTTCTAACAACAATAACAAAAATAACCAATCAAAATATTCAAGAAATGCAAGCATTGATTATGTTTTTTATGGCTATCGCTTTCTTCTTTTCTTTGAAATCAATGCAAAAACGATTCAATTCTTTTGCAGTTACTCTTTTTTTTGTTCTGATTTTTCTTTATTCTAGACAATATATTGGATGTTTTGTTTCTGAGACAGTTGGTTTAATTTTCGGATTATCAGGTTTTGCCCTTCTTATTGAAAAATATGAGGATTTAAATCATTGGTCATTCTATCTAGCAATTTTTTTAATTACTCTAGCATTAAATGCTCGCGCAGGGGCATTTTTTATTCTTCCCTTTCTATTATTATGGATTTTAAAAATACAAAATGAGCAAAAGATTAAATGGAAAAATATTTTTGTTTCTTTATGTTGCATGTTTCTTGCATTTTTAATAACTTCATTATTTATGCACTATTTTGGAGAAGGTAAAAATATTCCTTTTTCAAATTATGTTTATATCTTATATGGTTTAGCACGAGGTGGGGCAGGTTGGACCCAAATCATGACAGACCATCCTGAAATTTTTTCTTTGAAAGAAATTGAATTAACGAAGGAGATATGGTCATTAACCTATCAACTAATTGTTCAACGCCCACAAGATTTTATTTTTGCATTTTTGAAACAATATATTTATATGTTTGATATCTCACAAACAACAAAGAACGTTTTTTCATTTGTAAATTCTGAAACACATAGCCTAATAATTCTTGTACAATCTTTTCTTTATTTACTTAGCATAATCGGATGCTTTTCTCTCAAAAAACGAGATAGAAAATTTTCATATCTAATAATATTTTCGTTGATTGGAATATTAATCTCAGTCCCTTTTGTAACAATTCAAGACACATATTATATGCGTGCATATGCAGCTACTATGCCTTTTGTTGTTCTTCTACCTTGCCTTGGGATAGATTTCATTACAAGAAAGAAGCCATTCAATGTTCATCAAAAAGAAAACAATGGTAAGGGATTCATTGCCTTTATAGTTTTAATATTACTTGCGACCTTGTTTTATCCTATAGTAATCAATCGTGAAAACCAATTTTCAAATTCAAAAACTCTAAGATGTGAAAAAGATGAAAGTCATATCATCTTTTCAGTAAACAAAGGCTCTTCGATTAGAATTTTCCCTGAAAATGCATTTTTCCTAGATTGGGCTCCTAATTTTCATAAAAGTCGTTTCTATCAAAATATTAGAACTTATTCTCTTTCTGATTTTGTCGATCCATTATCTGAGTTGGATCCACCCTTTGAGTTGAGGGTGGGGATAAATTTAGAGAATTATGAAGATGTATATATAGTTTTTCAGGGAAAGGACTTTATAACTGATTATGGTATTTATGAATTATGTGCACAAGAAAAGCAATATTCTAACTCACCATGGATGATAGAAATAGCCAAATTGTTTTTCGCCCATGATTATCAACTAATTAAATCTTATTGAACTTGATAGTAACTTTTGGAAAAATATTATTCTAATATCGCATTAAAACATATAATCTAGTCTAGATTTAAAGAACTTTTTATTTTCTATAACCCATGTTTGTTAATGAGAGGGACCCTGAGAATATGAAGAAGAATTGTAGAAATAACTTTATTAAATTACTTTATGTGTTTCCATTTTTACTTTTCTTCTTTATCTTGAATGACAGATCAGCTTCGATCTTTCGACAGCTCTATATCCAAATGCGTTACGGCTTTTCCGTATCAGCAGTTCTTATTTTCTTTCTTGTTCTCATCATTCTTCGAATAAAGAAGGACCAATATAAAGATCCATTGCTCTTTACGGTGATCCTTCTTTTTTTCAGTATGTCTTTAGCAGGAGTATGGGCAAGTGGTAAATCAGAACCGACTATGATCAGTGGGTTGATTCCAATTGTAGATGGCGAAAATTATTACACCGATGCATTACGCTGGATAAATGGGGGATTCTTTTCTTCTTACTCAGCAAAACGTCCTATATTTACTGCTTTTTTAAGCACATTAGCGAAAGTATCTGGTCAGAATATTCAAGTCATGCAAGTGTTGATCATGTTTCTGATGGCTGTTGCATGCTATTTTTCTTTTAAAGAAATACGTAAAATTATCAACCTTTTTGGAGCAACACTTTTCTTTGTCCTTCTATTTCTTTACTCCAGGCAATATATTGGATGTTTTCTTTCTGAGACAATCGGTTTGATTTTAGGATTAATGGGTTTCGCATTGCTTATCAGGCAAAAGGATGATTTGAAGCATTGGTCATTTTATTTAGCGATCTTCCTAATAACGCTTGCTTTGAATGCACGTGCAGGAACATTTTTTATTCTTCCTTTTTTATTATTGTGGATTTTGATAACACAAAAGAATCAAAAAGATAAATGGAGAAAAGTAATTCTTTCGTTGTGTTGCATGATTTTCGCATTCTTAATTAATTCATTGTTCATGCAATATTTCGGTGAAGGGAAGAATATTCCATTTTCCAATTTTGGGTATATCTTGTACGGTCTAGCGCGTGGTGGGACTGGTTGGTCGCAAATAATGACGGATCATCCAGAGTTATTTACACTTGAAGAATTCCAATTGACCAAAGAAATCTGGATGATTACCAAACAACTGATTCTCCAACAGCCACAAGATTTTATTTCGGGTCTTTTAAAACAATATGTTTACCTGTTTGATATTTCCGAAACCACGAAGAGTATTTTTTCCTTTGCAAATCCTGAAACATCTTCTCTATCGATTCTTGTGCAATGTTCTCTTTATCTCCTTAGTTTGGTAGGATTATTTTCCATTAAAAAACGAAATGAGGATTTTTCTTCACTCCTCCTTTTTTCTTTGATTGGAATTTTACTCTCTGTGCCCTTTGTACCCGTTCAAGACACATTATTTATGCGTGCCTATGCCGTTACGATCCCATTTATAATTTTTATACCCTGTCTTGGTATTGATTTTGTTACAAGAAAGGTAGTATTAAAATCTGATCAAGACGAAAACAGCAGTATTGAATTTTATGTATTTATAGTTTTGATATTCATTATTACTTTATTTATTCCTTTAATACTCCATGGTGAAAATAAATTTTCAAGTGCGAAAAATCTAGAGTGTGAAAAAAATCAGGACCACCTTGTTTTTTCGGCTAACAAAAATTCATCAATCAGAATCTTCCCAGAAAATTATTTTTTCTTAGATTGGGCTC
>CAYLUJ010000061.1:0-624 GCA_964386805.1 uncultured Pelolinea sp.
AAGGAATTAGGGATGGGCGCAGTTGCCGTACGAAATTCTACCCATTTTGGAATCGATGGATATTATCCATTAATGGCTGTTCAGCAAAACATGATTGGTATGAGCTTCACCAATGCCCGCCCGTGCGTTTCTCCAACCCATGGAACCCAACCTACCTTGGGTACAAATCCTATTAGCTTTGGGGCGCCCACTGATGAGGAATGTCCATTTTTGTATGATGGTGCAACATCCATCACGCAGCGTGGGAAGATCGAAGTACTGGCGCGCGCAGAAAAACCTGTCCCGTCTGGTTGGGTAATTGACCAGAATAATAATCCGATGACCGATGCCGATGAAATTTTACAGGAGATCATTCTTGATAACGCCGCACTGCTCCCTCTTGGAGGAACAAGCGAAACAACCGGAGGGCACAAAGGCTATTGCCTTTCCACTATCGTTGAAATATTGTCTTCTGCTTTACAGAGTGGAGCATTTTTGTTCCAGCTTTCCGGTTTGGATGAAAACAACGATCCCACACGTTTTCGTGTAGGTCATTTCTTTATGGTTATGAATATTGAAAATTTTCTCCCTGTAGAAGAATTCAAGAAAAATAATAGACTTCCTGAATTAAAATATACTATTACA
>CAYLUJ010000061.1:634-12911 GCA_964386805.1 uncultured Pelolinea sp.
AGAATTTGAAATGGAGAAAATAGTTGCCCAGCAGGGCGTGCAGGTCAATGCGAATTTACAGAAAGATATCCTCTATCTACAACAAGAACTGGATTTATCAAATTCACTTTTTTAATAATTATGAAAATTAAAGGACTTATTTTCGATTTTGACGGTTTGATTCTTGATACCGAAACAGCCGAAGTACATATCTGGGAAAAAGTCTTCCAGCAATTTGGACTGGTTTTTCCCCTGGATCGATATTTACAGTATGTCGGTCATGCTACCGATAATCATTTTGTACAAGATTTTATGCATGACATGGGTTTGTCAAATGATCAGAAAGAATCTGCCCTATCTGAATATGAACGTCTTTTTTTTAGCTCCGATTTTTTTAATACTCCGCGGGAAGGGGTACGCGAGTTCATTCAATCTGGAAAAGGCAGAGGTTTCAATCTCGGAATCGCATCCAATTCCTATTTCGAGTGGGTCATAGGACATCTTCGGAATTTAAAACTGGATCAATTTTTCGACCCGATCTGTACACGTGATGACGTCTCGAATTCAAAACCAGATCCTGAGATTTATAACTTCGTTCTTAAGAGTTGGGGATTCTCACCACAGGAAGTCTTTGCTTTCGAAGATTCACCCAGTGGAATCTTGGCTGCTAAAAATGCAGGAATATTCTGCATTGCGGTTCCGAATCCACTAACAGCTAATATGGACATCAGTCATGCAGATCTAAAATTTAGTTCATTTACCGAGATTGATCTACACGAATTAATCCGAAATTTTGAGAAATAATCAATTATTTAATCGAATTTTAAAATAGAAGATTATACTTAGGCGTAACTAGTTGACACTTTTCTATGGAAATCGACACTTTACTCTCAAAATTACCGGAATCCTATACGGTTGTAGACCGTGATCTAATCCTGCGTGCATATAAATTTGCAGAAAAAGCACATGAAGGGCAAAAACGCCTTTCTGGTGAACCCTATATCACTCATTGTCTGGCAGTCGCAGAAATTTTGATTGATCTGCAGGTCCCCTCCGAAATGATCGCTGCTGCATTACTTCATGATACGGTTGAAGATACCTCTGTTACATTGAAAGAACTGGAAAACAAATTCGGCGCTGAAATCGCAAAATTGGTGGATGGGGTTACAAAACTAACCAACCTTCCCAGCGTTTCCAGAGCAGATCAGATAGTTGAGAAAAAAGAAAAAACAACAGAATCTCCGGATTTAGGAGATGATGAAGATGATGATAGTCCTGCTTCAAAACAGGCACGCAGCCGGCGGCATGAATTGGCAAATGAAACATTGCGAAAGATGCTTCTCGCAATGGGCGATGACATCCGAGTGGTTGTCATCAAATTGGCTGATCGATTGCATAATATGCGAACCTTAAGCCACATGCCTGAAAAGAAACGCTACAGTATCGCCAAAGAAACACTCGATATTTTTGCTCCGCTTGCCAATCGATTGGGAATCTGGCAGCTGAAGTGGGAGTTGGAAGATCTATCACTGCGTTATTTAAAACCGGATATGTATAAAGAGATCGCTCAGAAACTTTCCGACCGTCGGAAAAACCGTGAAGAAGAGATCGAACTTATCATAAAAGAACTGGATGCATTGATGAAAAAAGGGAAAATCGATGCAGAGATCACCGGTCGACCAAAACATATTTATTCAATTTACAGAAAAATGACTGATAAAGGTATGCCTTTTGAAATGGTGCGTGACTTGCGCGGTGTGCGCCTCATTGTGCCTGATATCCCCTCCTGTTATGCTGCCCTTGGATTGATCCATACTCACTGGCGCCCGATTCCAAACGAATTTGACGATTACATTGCCGCCCCAAAAGATAATTTTTATCGTTCCTTACATACAGCAGTTCTGTATTCAGATGGAAAAACACTGGAAGTACAGATCCGTACACCTGAAATGAATCAAAATGCAGAGTTCGGTATTGCCGCACACTGGTTATATAAAGAAAAAAAACCATTTACGGATTCTTATCAGCAGCGCATTAATTGGCTGCGGAAGCTGATGGATTGGAAGCAGGATGTAGATGATGCACAGGAATTTGTAGATGGGATGAAGAGTGATGTCTTTGAAGATCGCGTTTATGTCTTTACCCCACGCGGAGATATCATTGACCTTCCACGCGGATCCACCCCTATTGATTTTGCATATCACGTCCATACGGAGATCGGCAATCGCTGTCGGGGGGCCAAAGTAAATGGCAAATTGGTTCCGCTTGATTATCACTTACAAACCGGTGATCAACTTGAAATCCTCACATCGAAACATGGAGGTCCCTCGAGAGACTGGTTGAATATTAATCTTGGGTTGGTGAAAACCCAGCGCGCCCGTTCCAAAATCAGACAGTGGTTCAAAATACAAGATCAAGAACAAAATCTCAACCAGGGTCGAAGTATTTTGGATAAGGAATTCCACCGCTTAGGGCTTGAAAATGTAAACGTTGAAAATCTGGCGCATTCCCTTGATCTTAAAAACGAAGAGGAATTGTATATTTCTCTTGGCTGCGGTGACTTATCCATACGAAAACTAGTCAACAAACTGGATGATGTCGGAAAAGATTCCGAAGATCCTCTATTTCAGGTTCACGCACCGGTTGCGGAAAGAGAAGGGCTTGATACTGTCAACGTTCTTGGGTTGAAAGGTATTCTCACCCATTTTGCACGCTGCTGCAGCCCCGCACCAGGTGATGCGATCGTTGGATACATCACGCGCGGACGTGGGGTCACCATCCATCGGCAGGATTGCCCTAACATGCTTTCGGTCAAAGACCATGAACGGATCATCAAGGTAAATTGGGGAGAAGCACATCGTACTTTTCCTGTGGATGTCCAGATAAAAGCTTATGACCGTCAGGGCTTGATGAATGACATTTCTTCCATCATCAGCAATGAAGGTATTAATCTGCGCGACATCAAGATCAATCTTTCCAACAACCTGGCAGTCATTAATTTGACCTTGGATATTACCGATATCACCCAGCTCAGCCGTTTGTTGACCCGGATTGAATCACTTCCAAACATCATGGAAGCCTTTCGTTTTCGCCCTGGTTAATAAACGAGCGGGATGAAATTCATCCCGCTCGTTCTTCGTTCCGAAAGCCTTTACATGTAAATCAATTATTTGTTTATTTGAATTTCCGTGATCGCATAAACCCAACGATTGGCAGGGGTTGATGGAGTAACCAGGCGAATAGGTCCTTTATCTGTTTCGATTTCAGCAATCCACTCACCGGCGTCCTTCAGTGCGATGATCCCACCAGTGAGTTCTTCTTTGGTGATCTCAATGGAATATCCATCCGAAGCAATGGCTGTGATGGAGACATACTCAGCAGGAGCTCCCGCTTTAGTAAGAATCTCATCCAGTGAGACCCCAGACCATGAAGTAACCACATCTTCGCCGGTCGATTTTTCCATCAAAATATCCTTCAATTCAATTTGATCCATGGCTGCCAGATCAGCAAAGGATAATTCCAATGGTGTCGTTACGTCTCCAGATATTTTCAACGTCCAATTCACATCTGGAGCTTTCGGGCCACAACCAACCAGGAAAGCCATTAATAAAACAACGGTGAGAAGTGCAGTATTTTTCTTTGTCATCTTTTCTCCTTTCAGTTTTGGCTTTCGAACTACCTATTTTTGATAAAGAATGATATAGATTCCCATATCATCCAGAAGAAGATTTCCATGATTCCCCAATGAAGTATCAGTATCATCTGCTATTGAATGCATTCCATGATCTGGGAATAGAACCACAAGAGTTTTTCCAGGGAGCTGCTCTATGAGCTGCCCTACCATCGTATCAACTTCCATCACTTTTGCTTTCCATTCTTGTGAATAGGGTCCATAAGTATGACCTGCATCATCAATGCCATGGAAATGGATCATAAATAGCTCCGGTATTCCTTCTCCAATTGCTCTCTGTGCATTCCCAAAAACATTATCATCAGTCGATCCATCTCCATTTCTATCGCCGGATAAAACTATTTCTGCATTCGGGTAGTTAAAAGGCGTGCTGCTTCCTTCTATGATAGTCATTCCCTTCGCTGAATCGACGATCGCATCGATAATACTTGGGACTGCCAGATTTCGTATACCGGTTGTCCATACGCCATTTTGCCGCGAATCAAGACCTGATAAAAGTGCTGCGGTTACAGTGCTCGTTTTGGGAGGATAAATAGTATAGGTTTTATAAAAATCTCCATGAGCGGAGATATATGGAACCAAGCCATCTTTTTCTGCTGCTTGAAACCCTTCATAACCAAAACCATCCAGAAAGAACCAAACAACATGTTCCACTGAAGCGGATGAAATGCTAAATCCAGATTCCTTTTCACCAAAGGGGATACCCAACGCTTCAGCAGTCAATGTAGCAATATCAGTGATGGAATGTTCTACAGGTTCATCATATCCACCGGTCGTGACGATGATTTTATCGACCAGATATTCTTCACCATCGACCTCAAGGCTGCTTACATTCCGCCAAAAAGTGGAATCGGCAACCTCTTTCCACTCAAATGTTGTTGATGATTCTCCCTGGATAATTTCAATCTTTTCAACTACTTTTACATCATATTGATAAAAAAGATATTCCAGCAGAAGATCATAATCTTTTGCATTATCCACATTCACCAATTCTTCAATTTCTTGATAGTTTGCTTTTGTAATGACATTCTCTTGCCCATCTATCGAAAGGACAAGATCATGGTCGGCTTTTGTGCATGCGCATAATCCTAAAAATGCAAAAATGATGACGATGCTAATAAAACGCTTCATGGTTATTTCCCTTCAATTTTTACAATATCAAATACCCAATCACTGCGCCCTTTATCTGGAATGATCAACACAACAGAGGAATTTTGTTTGGTTAAAACAGCATCTTTGATTTCTTCTACAGGCAAAATAACTGTTGAAGCATCCTGCAGTGTAAATTCAATGTTTTCATAGTTCTCCAACTCCAACAGAGCGGTCATGGCTGCCCCTTCTATCCTGCTTGAAGTGACCGCCTCGCGCGTTAAACCATCCTCTTCACTGCGGAACATTACTTTCGCTTCTTCAGTAGTGATAGAAGTGGTCTTGCCAAGCAGCAATCTTCCAATAGAGGTTTGTTCCCCACTTATTTGGAGAGGTTTTTCTTCGCTGATGATGATGATCTTGGCTATCCCTTTAGCCCAGGTTGAAACATGCAGATCATCCGATGCGAATCGAATACCGTCTTCATAAGGTAAAAACATCGCATTATCTGTAATATCACCCTTATTGATGGTTACAAATTCCCCATCGCGAGTATACAGGGTAATACTCGTATAATCTGCGATTTCCCACTTTGTAAGAAACTCATCCACGGTGATGAACGTATTGGGAAGATCCGAATAACTGTTGAAAAAATGGTTCCAGGGGATAAAGATCACTTCTGTGACATCTCCAGTAAGTTCGATCATGTTGTAGAATGACAAATTCGGTAATTCAACCGAACCATGTTCGTCATGGCAGGTGCTGCAGGAATGGAATTCTGTCTCCGTATCATGACACTCAGCGCACTCATGCATGGTTGTGCCCTCTTCCCAAAGAGTGTTGAATGAATACTCGGTCAGCACTCTTACCGGCAATTGTTTTAAGGAAAGAAAAAAGACAATGGCAACCAGGGCAACCACACCAATAAGAATGCCTATAATTCTGAGGGTTTTCTTCGTTTTGGATGATTTCATATAATTCCTTTCCATTTCAAATAATAGAATGCCAGAGTAAATAGAATTACAAGCCCCAAGATAATTCCATCCCGATATGTAAAACGGATGGGGTTTTGATACGTCCTGGTTGCATATCTGCCAAAACTTCGACCTTCCATAGAAATAGCTAGCTTATTAACTCGATCGACAAGGGAATATAGAACCGCTCCAATGAAAGTGCTCATATGTAGAATCATCCCTTTCGGTTTTCGAAAATCATAGCGTGCACCACGTAATCTCTGTGCAAAGCTAATGCGCTCCCCCTCAATTGATAAAACCGGAACCAACCGCATGGAGGTTACAATCATAAAGGCATAGCGATATGGCACTCGCATTTGCATAAAAGCGAATGCAAAATCAGAAGGAGATGTGGTAAGAATAAAAAGATAACTGCTGAGAATAATCACAAGAAATCGAATGGAGATCAGCACTGCTCTTTGAATACCATAGTTCGTGATCGATAATCCACAAATATTCAATACTTCAGTTCCCTGTCGCAAGAAGATACATTGGATGATTCCTATCATCAGCGCAGTTAAAAAGGTTGCGCGCATTCCAAAATACGCAAAGGGTTTCCGGCAAACTGTCAGGAAGGCAACAAGCAGTAAAATAAAAAATAGAACCATCATGACGGGTGAATCAACGAAAAAGATCAGAACACTGAGCCCTAGTAATATACTGAATTTTGTGAATGGGTGCAGGGTATGCAGCATTGTATTGGCCGGAGAATAGGCAATTTTTTTCATAGCCCCGCATCCTTCTCCGGAAGGTAATCCCCGTACCCATTCACTTGCCACCAAATGACCGCTTTCTGTAAAGGCAGGCAGAAACGCAGGTTGCCATCCTCAAGAAAAATTATGCGATCTGCCATTTTTTTCATCAATGCCGGGTCATGGATAGCCGCAATAATGGTCACTTTGTTATCCCGTAGATATTCCAATTTTTCCAGGATGTAATCCATTTGATGTACATCCTGCCCAATAAAGATTTCATCCAGAAGCAAAATGGAAGGCGAAAACACCAGAGTTGAAATTAGATTTAATCTTTTCTTTTCGCCATAGCTTAACTGGTGCGGATTGTTATTTATTTCTTTGCTAAGTCCATAGAATTCAAGCAGTTCCTGCATTTTTTCTTTATGAAGAGAATCATTCAGAGAAAAGTTTTTCAAACCATAAGAAATTTCATCCTGCACAGTGTTCATAAAGATTTGATCATCAGCATTCTGAAATACCAACCCAATCTGTGGAGAAGTTAACATTTCTTTAATTTCCCCATTGAAATTCATCTGACCATGTTGAACCTTCACCATTCCTGTTATGGTTTTGAAAAGAGTGGTTTTTCCGGAGCCATTCGCACCCATCAAAGCAATAATTTCTCCGCATTTTATCTCAAGGTCATCGATCTTTAATCGAAAACCATCCTCGTTTTCATAGGTCCAATCATGAAGAGAAAGAATAGTTGTCGCATCTTTGATATTTTCAGGAGGACGTGAAAAATCAGTATTTAAATGAACCTGGTAAAAGGGTGATCCTTCGATTGCTCCATCATAAAGGGTCTTTCCATTTTCAATATGAATACAGCGCTTGAATAGATCTTTGAAAAAACGTACTTTATGCTCGATGATGATTACTGTTAAATCCATAGACCGCTGTAGGTTTTTAAGTACATCAAAGATTGCACGGGTAGACTCCAAATCAAGGTTGGAGGTAGGTTCATCCAAAATAAGAATGGATGGCCGCAGCGCCAGAATAGAAGAAATTGCCACCTTCTGCTTTTCTCCCCCAGATAACTCAAAAAGCTGGCGCTGGTATAGAGATTCCGATCCTGTGATTTGCAAGGAATCGGAAATACGTTTTTTTATTTCGTCCGGAGGAATACACTTATTCTCCAAACCAAAAGCGAGTTCATCCGCCACATTCAATGCGCAAAATTGGTCATCGGCATTTTGCTGGACAAATCCGATCGTATCCGAGATCCAATACAGGGGTGTTTCTTCAATATTTTGATCATCAAGACGCACATGTCCTTCATAAATTCCCATTTTTTGGTGATAGAGAATTCCTGCAATCGCATATGCTAATGTAGTCTTGCCGCTACCAGAGCATCCACTGATGAGCAGCCATTCTCCACCTGGAATATTCAGATTAATATCATCCAGAATGAGTTTCTCTTCTTCTTTATATCGATATGAAAGATGTGCGATTTCAATATCCATCTTGGTTACTGCAAATCAATTCGTTCAATATTTTCTAAAAATACTTCACCCTGTACTGTTCCAACCAGGTATTTCATTTCATAACCTGTAATATTGACAAAAATGCGAATGGAATCATCTTGTTGAATGCTGGCAAGATCCAATTCATATTCTCCATTGGCACTTGAAAATTTCACTGTTGTGTATGGAGTGGTTATGTCGACCGTTGCGAGCACTTTATTGACAGCCACACCTTGCAATTTCTTTGATCCTTCTTCCAATGCAAAGTGAACGCTATCCATGTTAAACTGCCAATCTTGTGCATGGAATTCTGCTACTTGCTGATCTCCATAATAGATTGGGATGGGCATGCTTTTAATCACGATCACTTCCGCAACACCCCGTATCCACGCCTTACTGTTTTCAGCGCCGACCACACTATAGCTGGCATCCGATCCTTCTCCATCTACAACCAAGATGAGATTCGCATTTGTGTTCACTTCATCCATGGTGATGAAGTAGCTGTACCCATCCGTTGCAGTAACCAATATCAAGTCAGCACCTTCACCAGGTGTGGCTGTGTTGATAATCTGTTTGAGCGGGTAGCCAGTATACGTTCCTACTTTCCCCTGTAGACTGGATTCGATGGTAATTTGGGATATATCTGTGTTTTGTACATCAAAACTTTGTTCTGCGACAACATTCCCTGAAATTGTGACCGCTCCTTCACCTTTGGATAGCTGCAGATACAGAAAAGCAGAAACCGCACAAACCAAGAATCCCAGCAAAACAGAGCCAACTTTAAACCATTTTGTCTTGCTTTTCTCAAGGTCAGGTGAGATTACTCCGCTTTTCGCAAGATTTTTCAACACCAATTGGCTCAGTATTCCACCGAATAGAACCCCCGAAAGAAGAGCCACCCCAGCTACTGCCAGCATGCTCCAAAAAGCCAGGCTATCCGCGGGAACCGAAGCAAAGATCTGAAACACAAACACGTTCGACATGGCAGCCAGCCCGCCTGCGATGATGTTTTTAATATATTTGTTTAAAACTGGCAGGAAAAAGACCAGTTCAACGATCAACCCAGCTACCACATCCACGATCAATACCAAAACACCATGGGTATTTCCACTTAATAACTCTACAACTCCCTTTAATATACCTGTTAAGACAGCGGTTCCGGGTTTATTGACGATCCCAACTGCCAGCAGGATCCATAAAATATGAATTCCGGCTGCCCATTGCGTCGTCCCCGCAAAACCCAGCAGAGATTGAAAAAAATCACCAATCATATTGAGGTATGTGCTTGCCAATCCCCCAATGGCTGAAAAGCCGGCAATGAAGAGTAAGTCTTTGGTGGTGAAATAATAGCCCTTTTTCATTTTTCTCTCCATAATAAAAAAACGCCTTTGGAAAGGCGTTTAGCAATCAGGATAATTCTTAAAATTATCCTATTGACTGACATCTCCTTTCCAACTAGGGAGGCGTACGTGTTTCCACTTACACCCTATCGGTCTCAAAACCATAACATTCATCGTCGTAGATTAGGAGACTCGAAGATGCACTCTTTGAGCATTGTATCATAGAATTCTTTTACATCAGGTTCATTAGTAAAAAAATAAAGAAAAGAAGTAAAAAATGAATTCTTATCCAAAAGCATTGTCGTATCAGGTCAATCCATCTCAAGATGATTTTCATTCCATGATGAAAGGAAATCCTCATGCGCAAAAGACCAACAAAGGGAATTATTCCATCGAAACGCAGGTTACTGCGCGTTCGAGCGAATCAACTTTCTTTGTTTGTGATAAATCAATAGGAAAACCATCCATTAGCCGTGCAGAGTATGAAAAAGTGGCTGCTCTTCAGGATGAGTACATTGCAAAACAGGAAATGGTGCTGGTAGAAGGTTATATCGGTCCTGATCCTGATTTCCGCGTTCCTTGTAGATTAATTGTGGAACGTACTCACGCCAACATTGCTGCCATGCAACAGCAGTTGTATTTTCCTGCCGATGAGCATTTTCAAGCGAAATTTACTATCATCATGACTCCTGATCTGCTCGCTGTCGGATATCCCAACCAGCGTTTGATTGCTGTGGATCTGGATAATTGGACCACGCGAGTGTTTGGCTCCGATTATTTCGGGGAATCGAAAAAAGGTGGTTTGCGCATGTGGAATCACTGGGTTTATCAGCAAGGCGGTCTGGCACTGCATGCCGGCTGCAAGGTATTCCCGGAATTGACAAAACGTGAGGAACTTGCGCTCATCATAGGGCTTTCCGGCACTGGAAAAACAACCACCACATTTCGCCAGCAACTCGGAAGTCTACCAGTTCAGGATGATTTCTGTGCTCTGTTCCCGGATGGGAGAGTTTATGCAACTGAAAATGGCTGTTTTGCCAAAACTATTGGGTTGGATGCAGAGGATGAGCCAATCATTTATAAAGCCTTAACCCAGCAAAATTCCTGGTTGGAAAATGTGGTCGTCCACGGAGATGGGAGTATCGATTTTATGGATGGAACTCGTACCAGCAACGGACGCGGAACCTTTCAACTGGATGTTATTCCGCATCGCGATCCATCGGATTTGCCATCAGTAAAATATATCTTCCTGCTCAATCGTAATTTCAGTATCATTCCAGCAGTTGCCAGGTTGAATGCAGAGCAAGCTGCGCAGTATTTCATGCTGGGTGAAACGACAGGCACTTCCGCAGGTGGTAAAACTGAAGCCGGAAAGTCCCTGCGCGTACCGGGCACCAATCCTTTTTTCACCATGAATGACGCATTGCAGGCAAACCGCTTTCACGAACTGATTCAATCCATTCCTGATTTGGAAGTATATCTGCTCAACACTGGGCGCGTTGGTGGTAGTGATGCAGATCCACGCTCGAAAAAAGTGAAGATCAAGCACAGCTCCGGCATTATTGAAGCCATCCTTAACCACACCATCCGCTGGAAGGAAGATCCCTTTTTCCATTACGAAATCGCTACAGCACTACCTGATTTTGATGAACTGGAATTATTGAACCCTTATGAGTTGTATAAACAGCAGGGACGCAAAGAAGAATATGAACAGAGCGCAGAGTATTTACAGCAGGAACGAGAAGCATATTTAAAAAAATACATCAGTCTTCGAATCTAAAGAATTTGTCTAGGCTCTTTTTCCCAACGAACTCGGTTACCGTTCTTTTTTAGCCCTTATTGCAGCGATCACCGTAATGACAATTCCCGCGCCCATAATAGCATAACCGATATAGCGGTTTCCTTCATTAAAAAACATGCTGACTACCACTAGCGCAATTCCAAGCAAACTTAAATTGGAAATTTTTTGTGGGCTTCTAATTTTTTTTTTGAAAAAGAGAAAGAAAACAAAGAGCAGGATCAGTACAAAAAAAGTGATTCCGATATAACCAATTTTCATTTTTCTCCCTACAATTTCATCTCAGTAATTAGTTTCTGAATGATCTTTGAATGAACAGAATGTTCTTCTTCATTATAACTATGCAACAGCTCAATTTTTACGTTTTACTCATCGATTAATTTTGTCTGGTTAATATTGAAGTAATCTTAAAATTTGTTTTCATGTTCCCAAACGCTCACTACTTGCTATAATGAATTAAGCAATTCATCAAAAAAGGAGATGAAATGGGTAATCCAGTTCAAGATTTGTTTAATAAGTTAACAAATTCTACAGAAAAGACTACCTCAACCAAAACAAAAACTGCTGCCGGTAAAACCAGTGTGGTAGGAAGAACGAACGTGGCAGGAACAAGTAGCAAAGCAAAAGTCAGCGGGAAAGCAGAAGTTGGGGCAAAGGTTTCCATTCCATCAACCAAGGCTCAAACTGCAGCCTCCAGTCTTCAAAAACAAAAAGAAGCGATCGCCCAGAAAACCAATCAGGATATCATCAATGCTGCTTATAAAGTAGCAGACGAGCTCAAGCTTCCAGGCGGTCCTTGGCCGTTATTGCGAGCCGCCGGGTGGGGACACCTCACGGATGATCGGGGGGGGCGTTATAAAGGTCCAGCCATTGATGAAATCGAAGCCCTTACAGCAGAACAAAAAGTAGCTTTAAAAAGAATTCTGGGGCTTTAATTTAAAAGAAACTAAAAAGAGTAGAGGAAATATGAAAACGAAAAATCTTGTGTTATTGATTTGTACTCTGGGCGCTTTGTTTTTTCTAGCAGCCTGCGGTGGTGGAGAAGATAAAGGGATCACAGTAGACAGTGTAACCCTTGCAGAAAACCTGGATAGCAATTACCAGGCTGTCAATCCAACCACCCAATTCTATCCTAACGATGTCATTTATGCTTCCGTGAAAGTGAATGGA
>CAYLUJ010000062.1:0-9916 GCA_964386805.1 uncultured Pelolinea sp.
CGAATGGTATGGGCAGCCAGATCATCCGGGCGGATGCTCGCCAGCGCTCCCCCCAGATTGCCAATGGGGGTGCGGATGGAATCGATAATGACGGCAGATGAATTCATGAATTTTTCCTTATGGTTGATATTCTCTTATTGTATAAAGAGAAAAGCCTTTGGCGCAAGGGGTTTTGTCATCGGAAAGATTAATAATACCCACAAAATAGAATGAAAATCAATTCTTGTGGGCTGTGATGACCAACGCCGGGCTGTTGGTTGCATCAAACGGATTCTGCTTAAAATCCCCATACACTCCGGTTATTGTCAGCCCACTTTTTGTAATCTCGTCAGGAAATACATCAGCATAACGCGGGTAGAGGTGATCTGCCCAGGTTTGCAGGGTTTGCCCGTCCTTTTGAATCTCAGCCCTAAACAACACCGTAGAACCCGGATGCGCTTCATAGGAACGAAAGAAACTCCTGCCATCCGTCAGATGTTGGATGGGAAATTCCATGCTGCTGCTCAACCGATATTTATCCCAATTGACGAATTGGAGAATGAAAGAACCATCAGAATTCAGCAGGTTGAATACATCTTGTAAAAACCCTGCGGTTGATTCATATGGCAGATAGGAAAGACTGTTGCCGATGCAGTAAATGCAGTCAAAATGCCCTTTTAATTTATTGATCTCTGTAAAAGAAAGATGGTGGAAATTACCCTGATGGTGCTGCTTTGCCCAGATAATCATTGGTTCGCTGCTGTCGACGCCGGTGGCTTGATGCCCCTGCCGGGAGAATTTATCCACATACTCCCCGGGTCCGCAGCCCAGATCTAAGATATTCGAAGGGATTTTCTTGATATAAGTAGGAATGAATTGTAAGAATGCTTGGTTGAGGGGGAAGATCTGCTGGTAGATGCCTGTGATATTGTCGTACATAAAATTTATTTTACACGGAATTATTCCCAATGGATTTTTTATTACGAGCATTCATCAATTAATTTGACCACTGCGCCGGCTGCTTCCAGTTTGGATTTTGCATCGGCTGCGGCTTTTTACCAACCCATTCAAAACTTTGGAACGGCGGTTTCTGCCCGAACTTTGGCTTCTACCAGACCAAGATTGGTGATCTGGCGAATGGTTTTAGCAACGATGATGAATTTTGTTTTTTCGTGGTTACTACAGTGACTTAATCATATTTCCATTAATTTTCTGCAGTTTCAACCTCAGTGGAATTAGCGGTTTTATTGACAATTCTTGAAAAGAATTGTACAATGGAATCGATACCGGAATCGATTCCATAATTTATGGATGTGTGAAAAATATAATTCGTGAGGTGCCTTCTGTCTAGTAACTTGAATATAAACGATATAGCAAAAAAAGCTGGTGTTTCTCGAACAACAATATCACGAGTCCTAAATAATAAAAGTGATGTAGATGAAAAGACACGAGAAAAAGTATTAAAAATTATTGACGAAGTAGGTTATGTCGCAAACTCTGTGGCTAGAAATCTCCGCAAGAAGAGTACTCATAAAATTGGTCTCCTCCTTTATGCATATGTAAGCGGTGTACATGTTCCAGGTTTGCACATTGCCAGTGAATATTACTTTGAAATTATTAGAGGAATAACCTTTGAAGCAGAGAATGCTGACTATAACATTATTCTGTATTCTTCACTTTATTCTGAAGGAACGCTTGATAATTTGGATAAGATCTGTAAGTCGGGGGAGGTCGATGGTTTGATTTTGGTTGGCACAGGAAAAGTGAAACCGATAATAGAGAATCTTAAACAAAATTCAATTCCCTTTGTTGTTGCCAACCGGTTGATCCAAGATTCAAAAGTTAGTTATGTGGGCCCTGATGATGAAGCAGGAGCATATTTTGCCACACGTCATTTACTTGAATTGAACCACCGTCGCATTGCTTATATCGGTCGTCCTTCGGATGAAGAAACAGACACCTATCGTTTGCAGGGTTACAAGCGTGCGTTAAGTGAGGCGAACATTCCTTTTAATTCGGATCTGGTTGCTGTTGCATCCTATGAATGGGGGAGTGGAGAAAAAGCTATGCGGTCATTATTGCAACAGGATAATCCGCCTTCTGCAGTCTTTGCCTTTAACGATCTCCTAGCAATGGAGGCTATGCGAGTATGCGGAACAATGAATTTGAAGATTCCTGATGACCTTGCAATTATTGGTTTTGATGATATTCATTCTGCTGCTGTAATGCAACCATCATTATCCACAATTCGACAACCATTGTTTGAAATTGGTTCTCAGGCAATGAAAATCCTCTTGTCATTAATCCAAAATGAAAATATGCAACCCAAGCAAGTCGTTGTTCCCCTTAAAGTAATTGAACGTGAGTCAACAACTGGCAAATTAACGTAATAATGCCATCATCGTAAGGATGGTTATTAAGAAAAATTTTTAAAGTGGAGGTGCAAAACAATAAATTAATTAGATTGAAATGGACAAAACACAACTCAGATTTAATTATTGATGAGAGGAAAAGAAATGAAACTAAGAAAAATATTCACTATTTTGTTTATTGGAGGCTTGTTAGTTTCCTCAATAACAGCTTGTAGCCAACCAGATAAAACAACCGTTGAAGAACCTTCTATAGACGAAACGTCTGAAACTGACTCTCAAGCAGTTGAACCTGTGACAATTGGAATTTGGGAATTGGGTACAGAAACAGAAGCATCCAAGGCTTACATTGAAGAAGCGACAAAAAGATTCAAGGATGAGACAGGCATAAATGTAACATACGAATTTATTTCTTGGGACGATGCCTACAATAGAATCATCGCTGCAATAGCTTCAAACGAAGGTGCTGACATTTTACAGATGGGTACCACATGGGTAGCTACCATGATTTCAACGGATGCCTTTGTGGATCTAACTGCGGATATCGGTACAATTTTCCCTACTAAAGAAGCATTTACTCCTGGAGCTTGGGCTACATCTGGTTTTGGAGGAAAAGTATATGCAATCCCTTGGTTCTCTGATGTCCGTGCAATGGTTTACCGTGCGGACCTTTGGGAAGAAGCAGGTTATCCCGATGGACCTCAAACCTGGGAAGACCTACAGGTGGGTGCATTAAAAATAAAGGAAGTACATCCTGAAATAGAATCGGTGATTGGGTTAGGGGGGCAGGGATTTAGCCATTACGTCGGATCGTTTTTCTGGCAAAATTGCGGTGATTTCATATCTTCTGATGGAGGAACGGCTACATTCAATGACCCTAAAAATGTTGACGCTACACAATTTTGGGTTGATTTAATTACAGAAGATGGCACAGTCTCAATGACCAACGCCGAATGGACATATGATGATGTAATAGCAAGATTCTGGGAAGGAACTGTTGCTACGATGTTTGTTTCTCCCGCTTTTGTCAATACTGCAACAGATGAGCAATTAGCTGCTTTGGATGGAAAAATTGCTGTAACTGCCCAACCGCGTGGAGCGAATGGTTGTCAATATAATTTTGTTGGCGGTTCTGATCTAATGCTTTTCAAATATTCCACACATCAAGAAGAAGCAAAGCAATTTATGGAATTTCTAACAAGGCCTGAAATTCAAGTCCTGAAAGCAGAACTTGAAAATGACAGCCCGGCGGTAACAGCAGCTTATGAGATTGTTGACATGACTGAAGGTTACTGGCCTGGATTCGCAGAAGCAGCTGCACATGGCTTCCATTTCCCAATCCATCCTGCTTGGGGCGGCAATGTTGAGTCACTGGTACCAGAATTGGTTACTGATATATGGACTGCGATTGTAAGTGACGATTACAACGATACAACAGTTCAGGATATTTTGGATTCACTAAATCTTAGTGCTCAAGGGAAATTGGACGCGGCAGGGGGAGCACCTGCAAATTACAATTCACCTTGGCCAGAAGCTAATAATTAGCAGTACTAAGTGAAATAAAAATTTTGGGATACCTGTTTAGAGGTATCCCAAAATGATTTTTCTATCAAAATTTGATAGAGGACATCGGATATGAGAAAACGTATTAAATTTGGCTCTCCTCGAAATGATGTGTTAGCATATCGGATGATTTTCCCGACCTGGTTGACTATGACAATAGTACATTTTATCCCAATAGCGATAGGGATATATATTAGTTTTCGCAACTTAAATAAACTCAATATAAGTAATATTTACAGCACAGATCTTATCGGTTTGGAGAATTATTTTAAGTCACTTCGGTCAATGAAATCAGATTTTCTATCTTCCTTATCCATCACCTTTCTTTTTGTCATATTATCAGTTGCTTTATCGTACTTATTGGGTTTGGCTTGCGCATTACTTGGAAATGAAAAATTCAAGGGACGGACTTTATTTAGAGGAATGATGCTCATTCCTCTGATCATTCCGAGTGTTGTTTCTTTAACTTGTCTTCGTTTCATGTTTCAACAAAATGGAATAATAAATTATTTGTTATTACAATTACATATTCTAAAAGAGCCAATTTTATGGTTGGTAGGCAAGAATACCTTTTATGTGATACTTATTGGTAATATTTGGATAAAGTGGCCTTTATATTTTTCGGTGTTGTTATCAGGGATGCAAGCAATTCCCGAGGAATTATATGAAGCGGCAAGTATTGATGGCGCTAATTTTTTTCAAAAAGTATTTTCAATCACTCTTCCCTCTCTTAGAGAAACAACATTTATCACAACCATCTTGATTGCCATTTGGTCTTTTAACGAATTTAACGTTCCTTACATCATGTTGGGAGGAGGATATGCTGCCGTGCCAGATGCAGCAAACTTGATTTCGATCAATATCTATCGAACAGCATTTTTCTCTCTTGATTTTAGCTATGCGGCATCACAATCGGTATTAATGTCTTTGCTTTCACTCCTATTGATACTAGTTTATTTGAAATTAAGAAAAATAAAGGAGGATTGAGTGTCAAACAAATTAAATAAAAAAATTAAGATCCCCTTGATTTTAGGAATTATTTTTTTCATTTTTGTTGTTCTTTTCCCTGTTTATTGGTTGGTTGTGAGTTCATTTAAAACACAAAGTGAAGTTTTGGCAGGTATTCCGCAAATTATTCCATCCAATATTTCATTTGAAAATTATCAACAAGTATGGAAAGCGGCTCCATTGCTAGATTATTTCCAGAACAGTCTCATTATTACAATACCTGCAATGGTAATTTCGGTAACATTGGCTACTTTAACAGGCTATTCCCTCAGCCGTTTTTCCTTTCCCGGAAAAAAACTATTTAACTACTCCACAATCCTTACCCAATTATTCCCTGGAGTTCTATTTCTTCTCCCTTATTTCTTAATGTTTTCTACTTTACAACATCAAACAATATTTCAACAATCGAATATTATTTTCATGGGTGATAAAGCAACAGGGTGGAATTATGTGCTGATGAGCTTTACATATATTGCGTTTATTCTTCCTTTTGCTTTGACACTTATGTGCGGTTTTTTCAATAATATTCCCAAAGAAATTGAAGAAGCTGCTATGGTCGATGGCTGTACTCAATTTCAAGCTTTTTATCGCGTAATTATCCCTCTTGTGCTTCCTGCAATTGCTTCGGTGGCAATACTTGCATTTATCCAATGTTGGAATGAGATTCTATTCGCATCCGTTCTGACGAATTCAACAACGAGAACGATAGCGTTGGGCATTCGTGATTATCGCACGCAAACATCTGTGGCTTGGAATTTAACATTAACTGCAGGAGTCATCGTTACTATCCCTGTAGTTGCCTTTTTTACATTTCTCCAGAAACAATTAGTGTCTGGGTTAACAGCAGGAGCAGTCAAAGGGTAGGTTTCATGAGAACGAAAACAGAATTAATTCATCAGCTTGCAGGTCAATTAGGATATCCTGATTCGGAAAATCTCCACTTGATTCTTAATCGCATCCTAACTGAGGTAGAAGCAAGGTGGATGGTCAATTTGCCTAACAATCCACACGATCTTGCATTGAAATTGGGAATGGAAGAAATAACTGTGATAAATGGATTACAAGATCTCTTCATGCGTGGATTGGTGCTTGTTTCTTCCCAAACATCTCTTGGACCCCTCTATATAGTCGATAATAACCCAGGAAGATTTATGGATATGGTTCTTTTTGACCCCAGATATCAAGAAAAAGGTGAAGAATTTTATACTCTCTGGAGAAAATTCTTTAATGATGAACTTGTATTTGAACCACGATCTCCTGACAAACTTCCTTTTCGAATAATACTACCCGTTGATAAAAAAATTGAAGATAAACGAGCAATTCTACCTTATGAACATGTATCGTTAATTATCCAGAATGCAAATAAAATCGTAGTCCAAAATTGTCCATGCCGTACACGCGAAAGACGTTGCCGAACTCCTTTAGAAACCTGCATATCTTTAGATAAAACTGCCGAATATATGCTTAGTCGAAATATTGGACGGCAGATAGAGATATCCGAGGCTTTGCAAATATTGAAGCATGCAGAGGAGCTGGGTCTGGTCCATGAAACAGATAATACCGATAATCCTACAATAATTTGTAATTGCTGCTCATGTTGTTGTGTTTTCTTACGGGCAATTACATTTTATCAACAGCAAAATGTTATTGCGCGAAGTCGGTTTGCAGCACAGGTTGATCAATCAAAATGTGTATTATGCAGGACTTGTTTGGACCGATGTCATTTTAAAGCTGTTTCCATAACTCCTGAAGGAGCTTTTGTTAATCCAACAAAATGTTATGGTTGTGGCTTATGTTCAACTACGTGTCATGGAGATGCAATACGAATGATTATTAAGAGACCTGCCGATACCATTCCCCATGGTGGTGATGAATTTATGCAGGGATTAACAGGTATCCCCTTTAAATAGTCAAAAAATTATACCTTTGGAGGACATTGTCAATGAAGAAGATTGATCTTAATGGTGTTTGGTTATATCAGATTGGTGATAATGAAAATAATGATGTCAATCGGTTATCAGAAGAATGGTATGAAATGCCGGTACCTTCTAATTGGTATCTTCGCGGACTAGAGAATCACGCTGGAGTAGTATGGTTTAAGCGTAATTTTATTTTAGAGGGTAATCAGGAAGAGAATCAAATCTGGTTATCTTTTGAGGGAGTAGATTATTATACAGAAATTTGGATAAACGGTAACTTTGTAGGATCTCATGAGGGTTATTTTCAACCTTTTCGATTTAATATAACCAATCTCATTACAAAAGGAGATAATATCCTGTTAGTCAAGGTTGATTCTCCTTTTGAGGAACCAATAAAAGCTTGGCCTGATAAAAAGCGTCTCATAAAGGGAGTTCTCAATCATCATGATTGTAGACCTGGAGCTTGGCATCCCACCTTTGGGCAATCGGGAAATACTGGTGGAATATGGGGAAACGTTGAATTAATAATTGCGGATCATATCAGTCTTACTCAAATCAAGGCGACAACAATATCGGTCGAAAAAAATACTGCCAATGTGAAATTGGATTTAGATATACAAAACACTACTGCAGAACCAGTTCAAGCAAATCTCACCATAATTGCACTCTATAATGGTGAAGAACAAGTAAAAGCATGTGATAGTGTTTTGCTGAATGAAGTGAATAATTATTTCGTGTTTTCTTTGTTAATTGATAATCCGCATTTGTGGTGGACATGGGATTATGGAGATCCAAATTTATACCAGATAAAAGTAATTATTGAATGGGGAAATAAAAAAATAGAATCTGAAACAATCTTTGGAATCAGAATTATCGATGTGGATGAAAATGGCCAATTACTATTGAATGGTCAACCCATTTTTATTCGAGGCACAAATATTATTCCTGCTCAATGGTTTAGCATTTATCGAAAGAAAGAAATTGAAAAAGATATACTATTAATTCGGAATGCAAATATTAATGCAGTTAGGATCCATGCCCATGTTACATGTCCTGAATTCTATTCTGCATGTGATGAAGCAGGATTCCTAATTTGGCAAGATTTCCCATTACAGTGGGGGTATATTCAAACCGGCGAATTTATCAACTCTGCGAAATGTCAGATACAAGAGATGATAGATTATTTATACAACCACCCCAGCATATATTGTTGGTGTTGTCATAATGAACCACCCAAAGGCTCAGATTCTTTTGACGAACTACTTGCAGAAATAGTCAGAGAGAAAGATACATCTCGTATTACACATAAAAACTCGACTTTCCGCGAACATCCATATTACGGATGGTACGGAGGATGCCTAGAGCAGTTTATTGCGCTTCCGGGTGGCCCTATTCCCTCTGAGTTTGGTGCCCAAGCCTTACCTGTAATTGAAAGTCTTAAAGAAATGATACCTGAAAAAGCATTATGGCCTCCAGATTGGGAGATCTGGGCGTTTCATAACTTTCAATATGATCAGACATTTAATGTGGTTCATTTGAATAAGGGAGACAACCTTGAGTCATTTATGAATCATAGCCAAATGTATCAATCTCGGTATTTGAAATATGCTATCGAAACCTATCGACGTGCAAAAAACAAATCAGTTTTTGGAATGTATCAATTTATGTTTGTTGACTGTTGGCCTGCAATTACCTGGTCGGTTGTCGATTATTATCGACGGTTAAAACCAGGGTATGATGCATTGAAGACTGCATACCAGCCAGTACTAATCTCATTTGATATTCAACGTTCCGAAATTGTGCGGGGACTTAATATTTTTGCCGGTGTATATATAATCAATGATCTCAATATTGGTTACAATAAAGCCCGCGTTGAGATATATCTTGTAGATTCATCAGGAAAAGAAATAATACGTGAAGAATTCATGGTCAATATACAGCCAAATTCTTTACAATGTTTACTCGAAACAGATTATCTAACAACCCAATGGCGGGTTCCACTTGATACGGAACAAGGCGAAATCCAAGTGAGGGGGGAAGTTTATTCTAGTGATGGAATACTATTGTCACAAAATTATGAAAACCTAAAAATTGTAGAAACTTTTGCGCGAGATTTTGCTCATTAGAAAAAGAGGAATAAGCATAGCAGCTTATTCCTCTTTTTGTCGGTAAGTATTTGTCGCTTACGCTAATTCGACAACTGCGCCGGCTGCTTCCAATTTGGATTTTGCATCGGCTGCGGCTTCTTTGCCAACCTGCTCCAATACTTTGGAGCCGGCGGTTTCTGCCAGGGTTTTGGCTTCGACCAGACCGAGATTGGTGATCTGGCGAATGGCTTTGATGACTTCGATCTTTTTGGGACCGGCATCTTTGATGATGACGGTGAATTCCGTCTTTTCTTCTGCGGCTTCGGCGGGTGCGCTACCATTACCAGCGGCGGCGGCAACGGCAACCGGAGCGGCGGCGGAAACGCCCCATTCCTCTTCCAGGGTCTTGACTAATTCTGCTGCTTCAAGAACGGTTAATTTACCGAGTTCTTCTGCAAGTTTCTTGATATCTGCCATTTGTAATACTCCTTAATTCCTTTTATTCTTTATTATTTGTCGATCCATTACGCTGCCGGAGCAGCCTGTTTTTCTGAATACGCTTTAAGCACTGCAGCCAATCCACGTGCTGGTTCTGTGATGGTGCGAACCAACTTGGTAGCCGGGGTATTGATAAGTGCCAATAGTTGAGCGCGTACTTGTTCGCGAGAGGGTAGTTCAGCGAGCATGACAACCTGCTTTGCATTAATAAGCTCTTTTTCAAGATAACCGCCTTTTAGTGCAAAGAAGGCATCGTCTTTGATGGTTTTATTGAGCACCTTTGCCAGGCCGGGCACATCTTCAAATGCGAACCCGACAATGGATGATTCGCTGAAAAGGCTCGAATCTGAGTAACCAGCATTTTTCAATGCAAGTTTCATCAAAGTATTTTTTACAACGTGAACTTCACCACCAATTTCGCGAGCAGCGGCGCGCACAGTATCAATACTAGCCATATTCATTTTCGAATAGCTCATCACGAACAATGCATGAC
>CAYLUJ010000062.1:9926-12559 GCA_964386805.1 uncultured Pelolinea sp.
TGTCTTTTAACCAGCTTTCATACTGCTCGACCAGCGCTTTTTTCTCTTCCTTTGTAAAAGCCAATGAAAGTACCTCCTTTCAAAAAAAATAATCTCTGCCGATGTTGCTCAGGCAGAGATTACCTCTGTGCGTAAAAAGATGCTCTTTTCACTTCACCTGAGCAGGATATTAAGCCATCTCTGGCACCGGCTGTCTTGGGTGATAGAAATCTATCAAAATAGAATTATATCATTCTTCCGCTTCCATGGAAAGTGCGCGGTTGATATCCACTTTTACACCGGGGCCCATGGTTGAAGTGACGGTGAGCTTACGGATGAAAATGCCTTTGGCGGCCGCCGGTTTGGCCTTCTTGAGCGCACCCATCAGAGCTGAAAAGTTCTCGGTTAATTTGGTGGCTTCGAATGAGACTTTTCCGATGGGTACATGGATGTTCGCGGTTTTATCAAGGCGGAACTCGATGCGCCCTGCTTTGGCTTCTTGAACGGCCTGGGGCAGATCTTCTACTTTGACAACAGTTCCGGCTTTCGGATTTGGCATTAAGCCACGTGGTCCGAGTACACGACCAAGTTTCCCGGCCATGCCCATGGTTTCAGGTGTAGCGATGGCGATATCAAATTCATTGAATCCATCCTGGATCTTCTTCACCCATTCATCATCGTCAGCTACCACATCGGCGCCGGCTTCTTTTGCCTTGTTGGCGCCTTCACCCTGTGCGAAAACTAATACACGTACAGTTTTGCCAAGCCCATTGGGCAGTACTACTGTACTGCGGATCTGCTGGTCGGCCTGGCGGGGATCCAATGTCGTGCGCATATGAACTTCCACCGTCGCATCAAATTTAGCATACGCTGTTTCTTTAACAAGGCGCATTGCTTCTTCAGGGCTGTAGGAAGTATCTTTATCGATCTTTGCTTTTGCTTCTAGATATTTCTTTCCGTGTTTTGCCATTATTGCTCCTTCGTGGTGTTGTCGGGTAAGCGAGCTTACCCTCCCACAAACTGATTAATCTTTGATCGTGATTCCCATATTGCGAGCAGTGCCTTCGATCTGGCGCATCGCGTTTTCCATATCATTGGCATTCATGTCTTTCATCTTGATCTCGGCGATTTCACGAATTTTTTCGCGGGAGATCGTCGCAATCTTGTTGCGATTGGGCATGTCAGAACCTTTTTCGATACCGGCTGCTTTTTTAAGTAGTTCGGCAGTCGGCGGCGATTTCAAGATGAAGGTGAAAGACCCATCTGTGAAAACTGTGATCTCGGCAGGGATGATCTCGCCGATCTTGTTTTGAGTTCTGGCATTGTATTCTTTACAGAACTGCATGATGTTGATGCCATGACCAGCCAGGGCTGGACCAATGGGGGGTGCCGGATTTGCTTTTCCGGCTGTTACATTTAGTTTGACAATTGCTTTTACTTTCTTAGCCACAGCTTTTCTCCTTAAGTGGTTTTAGCGGGTGAATTTGGGTCACCCTCCCACAACAACCTCCGTAAAGGAGGAAGTCTACGCTTTTTCTACCTGCAGGAAATCCAATTCCACAGGTGTCTCTCGACCGAAGAAGTTTACCATTACTACGACTTTTGCGCGATCCACATCAATTTCAGAGACATGTCCCTGAAAATCATTGAAAGGACCATCTATGATGCGTACGCGTTCCCCTTCGCGGAAACTATATTTAACATGGGGCGCTTCTGCTTCCATACGTTTGAGAATGTGCTGTACTTCTTCAGGTCGCAGTGGGGTGGGGTCGTTTCCCATACCCACGAAACCGGTCACACCGGGCGTGTTGCGCACGACAAACCAGGTTTCTTCGGTCAAAATCATATTGACAAGCACATAACCAGGGAAAACATGTCGTTCGATCGAACGCCGTTTTCCTTCCCGAACTTCGATTTCTTCTTGCGTGGGAATGACTACATCAAAAATTCTATCTCGCATTCCCATTGATTCAATGCGCTGCTCGAGGTTATAGCGAACTTTCTTTTCGTAACCCGAATAACAATGGATCACATACCAAGCACGACCGTCATCGTGTTCCTGAGTGTCCATTTTCTCGCTAAATATTGGCTCTGCTGGATCTTCTTCTGAAGAAGAGGGTTCAAGATAATCCATCTTTTCATCTTCAGATGCAGCGGATTGTGCCAAGTAGGAAGCATCATCTTCCGAAATTGGTTCTTCGGATTCGATATTCTCTTGTTCGTTGAACTCTTCTTCGTTTGCCATTCCTTACCTCTCTTAAAACCGATCGCCGATAATTCTAACTTGAATTAAGAAAGAATCCAGGCTATTAGTTCTGTGAAACCGGAATCTAATATAGCAAGCAGTGATCCAATAAAAACCATGACCAGCAAAACGATCTTGGTGGTTTGCCAGGCTTCTTTCCTTGTTGGCCAGGTCACCTTACGCAGTTCGCCGGTTGTTTCATGCCACCAGCGCGTGATGCCACTTTCTTTTTTTGTTTTCGCTTTTTCAATTTTATTAGACATACAGCAGCTCCTTGTTTCTATGTCTAAAACGACGCCGGAAGTTTTGGCGTCGCTTTTTATAAGGCAGGCCAGGCAGGAATCGAACCCACAACCTCCTGTTTTGGAGCCAGGCGCTCTGCCTAATTGAGCTACTGGCCTGTAAAAAG
>CAYLUJ010000062.1:12569-12840 GCA_964386805.1 uncultured Pelolinea sp.
AAAGTGCGGGTGCGAAAGATTATCGCATCGCACCCGCATTGTAAACCGCGTTTTTACTTCGTTTCACGGTGCAACGTGTGTTTCTTGCAGCGTTTACAATACTTTTCAATCTCCATGCGACCTGGATCGTTTCGACGATTCTTTTCGGTTGTATAGTTTCTTTCTTTACATTCCGTGCATTCCAAAGTGATTATTGGACGAACATCTTTCTTTTTAGCCATTCTCTATTATCCCAGATTAATCTGGTTTACTCCAAGATTTCAGTGATGAC
>CAYLUJ010000063.1:0-12816 GCA_964386805.1 uncultured Pelolinea sp.
TAATAAACCAGCGGGAATGGTGGTGCATCCTGCGCATGGTCATCAAACCGGAACACTCGTACATGCCCTGCTGGCGCATAATCCTTTTCTTCAAGGGATTGGCGGAATCCAACGCCCGGGGATTGTGCACCGCCTTGATCGCGATACATCAGGGGTGATCCTGGTGGCGAAAAATGAAAAAACTCATCGTTGGTTGCAGGATCAATTCAAATCACGAAAAGTAGATAAAACATATTACGCACTGGTTGATGGGCACCCTCCAACACCGACTGGAAGAATTGAAGTGGGAATCCAACGCGACCCCAATGACAGAAAAAAAATGGCAATCGCGTATGGCGAAAAGGGCAGGGCAGCCATATCGGAATACAGCACCATTCAATCATTCAAAAACCATACTCTTCTGGAAGTGAGAATTCTAACAGGGAGAACTCACCAGATTCGGGTGCACATGGCATATTTAGGATGTCCGGTAGTGGTGGATACCATATATGGGCATAAACATCCCTCCTTGCCACTGACCCGCCAGTTTCTGCATGCCCGATCTATTTCCATAACACTACCAGATCGGCGTGAACAGAGCGAGTTTATCGCCGAACTACCGGCGGAATTGCAGAATGTGATTGATAATCTATTCTAATGGAGAATGAATGGAACAAAAAATGAATTTTATTGACCTGCGTTCGGATACAGTCACCATCCCAACCCCCGAAATGAGGCGAGCGATGGCAGACGCGGTGGTAGGAGATGATGTTTATGGGGAAGATCCAACCGTGAACCTATTGGAAGAAAAAGCAGCTCAACGGATGGGGAAAAAAAGCGCATTGTTTGTATCTTCTGGAACAATGGGAAATTTGCTTGCAATTCTGGTCGCGTGTAAACGAGGTGATGAAGCACTCATGGGGCAAGCCGGACACACCTTTCTCCATGAGGTAGGAGGGATCTCTGCATTGGGAGGAATTTTCCCGAACACACTCCCCAATCAATCTGACGGAACATTGGATTTGGAAACGGTTGAAAATGCAATCAGAGGTGCGGATATCCACGAACCATGTACCAGAATGATCGTGATTGAAAACACTCAAAATCAATGTGGCGGAGTCCCCATCACTTCTGCCTATATGAAAGACTTGAGCAGTGTAGCAAAGAAGTACGATTTATTTTTGCATGTGGATGGCGCGCGTATCTTCAATGCTGCTGTTGCTTTGCATTGTTCTGCCAAAGAATTGGTCAAAATGGCGGATTCGGTCACGTTTTGCTTGAGCAAAGGGCTATGTGCACCGGTTGGCTCAGTGCTTTGCGGTCCCGCAGATTTCATTCAAGAAGCACGCCGCTATCGTAAGATGCTGGGTGGGGGGATGCGCCAGGTGGGTATTCTGGCGGCTGCCGGAATTGTGGCATTGGATACCATGACTGATCGCCTGGTCGAGGATCATATTCATGCTGCGACATTGGCTGAAAATATTTCGAAGATCCCCGGATTCTCCCTAACCAAAGGAATGCCTCGTTCGAATATGGTTTTTCTGGGTATTGATCGCGCAATTTTCCCGGATCTGGAAATTTTAAGAGAAAAACTGAAAAAAGATAGAATACTTTTCGGTTTTTCAGGGCCTGATGAAATTCGCCTGGTGACACATTATTGGATCACGGATGAAGATGTAAGGCATGTCATTAAAAGTTGGCAGAATTTACGTGTTTAGGATTTGTAAAAGACTGATTCAATTGCTTGTTATAATTTGTATCTTATGAGGTGATTTCATGCATGATTTTATTACGATGGATCAAATTAATACTGCTGTAAAAGAGATCCATAAGCGAACTCAGCGAAAACCGAAAGTCGGATTGATTTTGGGGTCCGGTCTGGGCGATCTGGCTGATTCGGTTGTACCGGCTGATTATATTGAGTACAAAGATATTCCCGGATGGCCAGTTTCCACTATTCAAGGGCATAAAGGACGGTTGGTTATTGGTGACCTGGAAGGCACGACCGTGTTGATCATGCAGGGCAGGGCGCACTATTATGAGGGGTATTCCATCAGCCAGATTGGTTTTCCGATTCGAGTAATGAAACAGCTTGGAATTGAAACCCTCATTGTCACCAACGCTGCCGGTGCGATCAACCCTGAATATAAACCCGGTGATGTAATGATTATCACCGATCATGTATCATTAATGGCGATGGGAGGAGAAAATCCGCTGCGGGGTCCCAACTTGGATGAATTCGGTCCACGCTTTCCAGACATGAGCCGCTGCTACTCAACAGATTTAATTAACAAAACAAAAGCTGTGTGCGCAGCGAACAAGATCGAGGTTCACTCTGGTGTGTATGTCTGTCTGGCAGGCCCTTCTTTTGAAACTCCAGCCGATCTACGATTTCTTAAGTTGATCGGAGCAGATGCGGTTGGCATGTCAACAGTGCCTGAAGTAATTGTGGCTGTTCACTCTGGCATGCAGGTGCTGGGTTTTTCAGGGATCAGTAACAAAGCCAATCTGGATGGCAGTACAGTAACAACGCATGAAGAAGTGTTGCAAGCCGGGAAGGAAATTGCACCCCAATTAGAAACTCTCATCCGAGGTCTGCTTGCAACGTTTCAATGACCAATTGATGATTTGTCGCGGGTGACTAAAATGGCAGAATTGCTTCGCTTTCTGAAAGAATTTGAAGGTGGAATCTACCTTTTATTGCTTATTTTGGCACTTATCATGGGGAGCCGTTTGATCTCAGCAATCCAGGTAAAGAAGAAATCAGCGTTTGGTTTGGAAAAAGAGATCATTCAAAAACGGATTAATTCCACCGCCGCCTACCTTGTGATCATTGGAGTACTTTTTATCGGACAGGTACTGCTGATATCGGTTGCTTCTGTGCGTTACCCGGGTTTGTATACCATTACAACACCTACAACGGGTGTTTTACCAACTCCTACTGATTTTTTCCAAGCTATGCTGCGTATGGAAGAAACTCCCGAGGGGTTGGAACAAACTCAAACCGCAGTTGCTCTGACAGGTTGTATTCCCCAGCAAATCGAATGGCTTTCTCCAAAATCGGGTGATGAAGTAACCGGTTCGGTTTCTCTATCCGGTACCATTAATGTACCAAATATGGGATTTTATAAGTATGAATTCCGCCAAAAAGGACGAGAAGATTGGATCCCCATCGCTGCTGGAAATAAAGTTATCATCGAGAGCGAACTGGGAGGAAACTGGAATACTGCCCAATTAGAGCCGGGTTTCTATGAACTGCGCATTGTTGTTTCTGACAACCAGAATAATCTCTTCGAACCCTGTGTGATCGAAGTAAAAGTTGTATTATAAAGGGGAGGATGAACAATGGCTGAAGTGATGATTCGCACTGTAGTTTCTCCTGATTTCTCTATTTTGTCGAGTTTTAAACATTCCATTGAAACAAGAACAGTCTGGCAAATGGATCAGGAATCATCAGAGGGGGATATCACAATCAGCTTTCGTGAGTTGAAATTACCTCGCTTGATGAAATTATCCTACCCACGTTCTGCGCAGAGTCTGTTCGATCGGTGGAAGGATCTATCCATCATTCTTGTTGGATGTGTTGACAATGTGCCAGTAGGATATATTTCCTCTTCTTCAATTCAAACTACTTCGAATGTATGGATAAAAGATCTGGTTGTTCATGAACGTTGGCGCCGGCAGGGCGTGGCAACATCACTTATCAAGGCTATTGCTGCCTGGGGTGAAGAGCGTGGGCTAAAGAGAATGACACTTGAAATGAGTTCTAAGAATTATCCGGCGATCTGTCTCGCAAAAAAAATGGGTTTCGAGTTTTGCGGTTATAACGATTATTTTTATGAAAATAATGATATTGCTATTTTCTTCGCTCGTTTAATCAGATAAGGGATGAGGAGATAAGAATGAACAGCGTTGATTCTGCAAACAACTTGGTCGCTCTATTTAAAACAATCAGCGATGTTCTCACCGCCGGGTTGGCAATTACGACATTTTCTCTTTTCCTATATTCTTTGACGTTTAAAATTCATGACAGACTCACCAATATTTTTTCAGTTACTCTGTTTGCTCTGATTTTCATATTTGGCGCTGATGCATTTGGATCGGTTATCACTGAAAAAACAGTGTTACTGAATATCTTGAAAGTTCATTGGACCGGTTTGATCTTCATCCCGACCCTGTATTTTTTACTTTCCGATGCTCTGCTTGCATTAACAGGAAAGCCCAGTCGCGGAAAACGCCGACTCATTGGCTTCGGTATGATTGGGATGAGCATTTTTCTGTGTTTTCTATTGTATTCGAATAATCTCTTGGGTGAATTAATTGTCGATCAAGCTCCTGCACCGTTCTTCATGAGAACGAAGATGATGGATATTTATCTTGTATTTTTCTTTTCTGCCATTACGTTCTCGATTTATAATTTTTTCCGTGCCATTCGGCGTACCAATTCTCCTACCAGTAAGCGGCGCATGATCTATTTGGTAGTGGGAGCCATTGGTCTATTCTTTGGATTATTTCCATATCTAATTTTTGAATCATCCATTGGTGTGCTTAACTCGCTCACATTCTGGTTTTTATCATCCATTCTTTATTTGACAAGCTGGATCCTATTAAATACGATGACATACGCTGTTTCATTTTTTGGATTTTCCGTTCCAGATCGAGAAATCAAAAACCGCTTATTCCACTGGATTTTTCGTGGTCCTCTGACTGCCAGTGTTACCTTAGGTTTGACAACGTTAATTCGGAGAACCGGGACTATTCTTGGAAAAGATTTACTCATGCTGGAAATTCTGGCGATGGTGGCGTGTATTGTCCTGCTGGAACATCTTTATACACTCTTTTTTCATAAAATGGAAAAAGTATTGTTTCGAGGAAAAGACCTTCACGAATTGGAACGAATTCGATCGCTGGAAGAACGGTTATTTACGAAAAATGATTTTAATCAATTTGCAGAAATCATTCTAGCCGCCCTTTGCGATCGAATTCGTGCAACGAGTGCAGTTCTTTACTTGAAACAGAATGGTGGGTATGAAAGCCCGGTAGAAATTGGTGAACCTTCCCGCATCATTGAAAAAGTAACCCGAGCAAATTTCTATTTTATGGAAGATTGGGAAAGTAAAATCATTCTCCGTTGGAATGGTATCGTTGTGATCCCAATCAGGAATAGCAGGAAGCATGAAAATGGTTCGTTGATTTCAGGTTTTATCGGCTTGGACAGAATGAAGCGCACAGACCTTGACCCCGAACAGGTCAGAGCTGTTAATCTTTTGCTAAACCGTCTACATACTGCTATTGTAGATTATCAACAACAACAAAAAATGCTGTATTCGCTGGAATTACTTGAGCCGCAGATGGACGAAATCCAAAATTTACTGGCTGCCGGGCGTTTCGTAAATATGAACATGCCAATAAATTTCGAAGATACTGAGATATTAAACAAATGGACTAAAGATGCATTATCTCACCTGTGGGGAGGTCCCAAACTATCTGGAAATCCTTTGATGCAATTAGCAATTATCCAGCATAAATCAGATGAATCGGGAGAAACCTTAACTAAAACATTACGTGCTTTACTGCAAGATGCCATTAGTTCAATTCGTCCGGTGGGAGAACGCCAATACACCAATGACTGGTTGCTTTATAATATTCTTGATTTCAAATTTAATGAAAATATGAAAATGCGAGATATTGCAAAGAGACTATCGCTTTCAGAAGCGGACCTTTATCGAAAACAACGGATTGCAATTGATGGTGTTGTAAAAAAGATCATTACAATGGAAACTGCTTTCTTACAGAATCAAACAAATAAATAGGAGGGAAAACAATGACTTTGAAACATAAAGGAAATCCAGATGGTTCAGGACCCATACTCGATGATTCCTGGTGGAATTCATTACTAGATTCTGCAAACAAATATCAGGGCACAGACAAAACAGCAACAAATCATCATGCAGAAAATGAAGATATTGAGATTGACTGGGAACTCATGGAAGAATATTTCCGCAACGACGAAGTTTTTTCTGTTCAAGCAACTGGCTATAATAAAGGTGGTTTATTGGTGCGTGGGGAAAACTTTAAAGGATTTATTCCTAATTCTCATATCAAGGAAATTGCAAAAATCCAATCTGCATCAGCCAGATTTCAAGCCTTGAAACAATATGTGGGCAGTGATATGCAGGTAAAGGTGATCGAATGCGACCAGAAAACGGGGAAGCTCATTCTTTCGGAACGCGCTGCAGAAAATGCTCCTGGTCGAAGGTTGGATGTATTTGATGATCTCTCTATCGGAAGCGTTGTTGAAGGAGAAGTAACAAATATCACTAAATTTGGTATTTTCCTTGATCTGGGAGGAATAGAAGGACTCATTCATGTGTCTGAAATTTCTTGGGGAAAAGTGAATCATCCTGCTGATGTAGTTAAAATTGGTGACATCGTAAAAGCTAGTGTTATCTCAGTAGATAAAGAAAAAATGCGGATAGCATTGAGTATAAAGCAATTGATGCCAAATCCCTGGATAGAATTCAATGAACACTACCTGGTTGGGGATGTAATTACAGTTACAATCAAAAAAGTGGTTGGTTATGGTGTATTTGCAGATATCGAAGATGGGATCGAAGGACTGGTGCATATTTCTGATATCCAATCCAAAGATGCAACCATGAACATCGATGATTTGAAGGTTGGTGAAAAAATCATTGTTACCATTAAAGCGATTGATGTGGAGAAGCGCCGTTTGAGCATGGGATTCATCAGTAAATTTGAATAGAATGCATTATGATTAATCATCCATGAAAAGTAAAACAAACAATGCTGCAAAGGTACTGGAATATTTCCAGCGTTTTTTCAAAGATATCATTGGCGTTCTATTAATTTCTACCGCGCTTATTTCATTGCTGGGATTTTTTCATCTATCCCAGGGGAAATTTCTAAATAATCTTGTAGCGATCATTGAACAAGGCTTCGGATGGGGAGCAATTTTCTTTTTAATTTCTCTTCTTTATATCGGAGTAATGATCCTTTTTCGTAGGGTGGAAAGTTTCCCGGATCTCAATTTGAAACGGCTATTGTATTTGGAGCTCTTTTTCTTTTCTTCACTTGGTTTTTTGGCAATTTTTGGTGGAAACTCACTGATTCGGGCTGCCGATGGGAAAGATGGAGGGGTGATCGGTTGGGGAATCGCTAAGATTCTCAGCTCCATTCTGCCATTGCCAGTTTGTTCGATTCTACTTTTTATCATTGCCCTCCTATCTTTTCTTATCGCCACCGGGTTACTGCGAAAGATCACAGCTTCGATGCAAAAGAAAAGCGTTCTTGAACCAAACCTAAATAATCAAAGCGAAGAAATCCAAAAAGATCTTCCGCGTCAGAAACCAATATCTTCTCAAACTAGAATCAAAACAACCTCCCAACCTTTGGAACAGGGCTCAAAGAATTTGCCCCCTTTATCCATTTTGATTGAACAAAAGGCGAATGTTACGGATGAAGGTTATATTAAACAAAACGCACAGGTCATCGAGAAAACTTTTGAAGAGTTTGGAATTCCAGCGAGTGTGGTTGGATATCGCATTGGACCAACCGTCATTCAGTATGCATTAGAACCAGGATATGTTGATAAAACAAATGAAGATGGAGAGATCAGTAAACGGAAAATTCGTGTTTCACAGATTTCTTCGCTGCAGCGCGATCTTGCCCTTGCTCTGGGCGCTGAACGATTGAGGATAGAGGCGCCGATTCCGGGGTATTCGTTCGTTGGCATTGAAGTACCCAATCGATACAGCAATATGGTGCGTCTGAAAAGCGTGTTAAGCAGTGAACCATTTCAAAAAATGCATTCTTCTTTGCGCCTGGCGTTGGGTCTGGATGTTTCCGGAAATCCGATCGTGGCTGATCTAACAAAAATGCCGCACCTTCTCATCGCAGGTACTACGGGATCCGGTAAATCTGTTTGTATCAGTTCCTTGATCTCGAGTTTGGTGATGTGTAATGCCCCGCAAGATCTGCAATTGGCAATCCTTGATCCGAAATGGGTCGAATTATCCATTTTCAATGGACTTCCACACTTAATGGGTGAGGTTGAAACCAAAACCAACCGGATGTTGGCTGTTCTGGCATGGGCAGTTTCTGAAATGGAACGGCGTTATAAGATATTTGAAGAGGTAAATGCCCGCGATATCAGTGTCTATAACATTAAAGCTGGCAGGCGCGGTTTCCCCTCGATTCCTAGAATAGTAATATTCATTGATGAGTTAGCCAGCCTTATGACGTCATCTCCTGAACAAACCGAAGCACATCTGGTTCATCTGGCTCAAATGGCGCGGGCGACCGGTATCCACCTTGTCATTGCCACACAAAGACCAAGCACTGATGTCGTAACAGGTTTAATCAAAGCAAATTTCCCAGCTAGAATTGCATTTATGGTCGCTTCCTCCGTAGATTCACGAGTCATTCTTGACATGAATGGCGCAGAGACTCTGCTGGGGAAAGGCGATATGCTCTTTCTGGATCCGGATAATGGAACTCCAAAACGCGTCCAGGGTGTCATGGTGGATGATGTAGAAATCAAAACGGTCGTGGAATACTGGAACTCGATCTACCCACCAGATAGAAATGGAAATAAAGAAACGCCCTGGGAGAAGTTTGTCATCAATCAAGGGGAAGATGGGGACGAGTTGATCGGGCGCGCGATTGATCTGCTGAAAGGGGAGGGTCGTGCGAGTGCGTCTTTGCTGCAAAGAAAACTCCGCGTCGGATACCCGCGTGCAGCGCGATTGATGGATGAACTGGAAGAAATGGGAATTGTCGGTCCACCGGAAGCGGGTGGCAAAGATCGCGAGATCATCCTGGATGATGAAGAGGATGACACAGATGAATATTCTTAATCTTGCTTGACAGGAATTTCAGGAAAAGATAGGATTGAGCGATAAACTGGACTGGTGTGCCAATGACTCTCACTGATCGGCTTCGTCATTTTTTTCAGCGATTTTTAGAAAATGTTGGTCAAACATTATTCCATCTGGGAATTTCTGCAAACACAATTACGCTCCTTGGGCTAGCAGGAAGTATCGCGGCATCTATTTTGATCGGAAAAGGGCATTTGTTAGCCGGCGGGATCACACTACTTTGCACCGGACCTCTGGATGCTTTTGATGGGGCAGTAGCTCGCGCGCAGGGGAAAGAAACGCGCTTTGGTGCTTTCTTTGACTCGATCACCGATCGGTATTCGGAACTTTTTATCTTTTTAGGGCTAGTTTTGTTTTTTCTCGATCGGCAGGATAATACAGGAATAATTCTGACTTTCATCGCTGCAGCGGGTTCTGTGCTGGTTTCTTACGCGCGTGCCCGGGCACAAGGAGTCGGTATTGATGTAAAGACCGGTTTTATGACCAGGGTCGAAAGATATCTGGTGCTTGTCCCCGGGATCATTTTTCAGATTCCAAAGGTATCATTATGGATCATCGCAATTCTTGCGAATCTGACGGCAATTCAACGAATTTGGACTGTCAGGGATCAAACCAATAAAATAGAAAAGGAGAAATAAGCAATGTCAGATGGTTTTTATGTTGGACCTGTTTATATCTACTATTATGGCGTAATTATCATGATCGGAGCATTGGCGGCCCTGTGGCTTGCAATCAAAGAAGCGAAACACCGCGGTCTCGATCCAGAAATTGTGTGGGATATAGTGCCATGGTTATTAATTGCAGGGATCATTGGTGCAAGGCTGTGGCATGTGCTAACTCCCTCCAAATCGATGGGTGCCGGTGTGGAATATTATTTTTCCAACCCAATCGAGATCTTGAAGATTCGCAAAGGTGGTTTAGGAATTCCCGGAGCAATACTGGGTGGCATCCTTGCCTTAATAATATACTGCCGCAAGAAAAAACTTAACTTCTTCACATGGGCTGATGTGATCATGCCAGGATTGGCGCTGGCACAGGCTATCGGACGCTGGGGAAACTTCATTAATCAGGAGCTATACGGTGCTCCTACCGATCTACCGTGGGCGATCCATATCAATGAAGCAAATCGCCTGCCTGAATATGCTCAATATTCTACGTATCATCCGCTCTTTTTATATGAGTCACTCTGGAATCTGATGAACATGTACTTGCTGCTGGTATTGGAAAGACAATACAAGGAAAAACTAATTCCGGGTGATCTGCTGCTGACATATCTGATCGTCTATCCGCTTGGAAGATTCTTATTGGAATTTTTGCGATTGGATACATCCATGGTGGGAGGAATCAATATCAATCAAATTACCATGCTGGTCGTCATGGTAATCGCCATTGTCATGCTAATCCTCCGGCACCGGAAGCATAAAAAGACTGTGGAACAATCTGTCTTTGAAGAGCAGGTTGAAACCGAAGAGAAAAAAGATCTGTAGAATGAATGAAAAGAGCTGCAAAAAAAATGTGGCTCTTTTCTTACCAACCTATTAAAAAAGGTTCCCAATCAACATTCTGCTGTAGTTGTTTTCCAAAAATATATTCTGCTGAAGCAGGGGGTGCTTTTGGTTCTCGCAGCAGATGCATGTTGGTCATTTCAAGCGTCCGACCGCCTTTAAGATGATTGCATCTCGGGCAGGCTGTGACAATGTTTTCCCAGATCTGGCTGCCGCCAAGGTGTTTGGGAATTACATGATCGATCGTCAATTCATTACTTTGTTTCCCACAGTATTGACAGGTAAAATTATCTCGGCGGAAAACTTCTTTGCGGGTGAGGTGCACTTGAGGTCGAGGACAATGCACCATATATTGCAGTCTGATGATGGATGGCTTCGGAAAATCCTGATTGACTGTGCGGATAATTCCCCTACCATTTAAAATCAAAGTAGCTCTATCGAGCACAATTAACCCAACCGCACGATGCGTGCTGCATATATTAATGGGTTCAAAATTGGCGTTTAATACTAAAACTGGTTCCATAGCCCTTGAGCAGGATTATAGCACGAGAAAAACAGATAGAATTAAAATACATTAAAATCAAAGAAAACCGAAGGACTGGTATAATGCTGGAAATTTCATATCCGCTCACCGGAGGTAACCGTGAATATTGATGAACAAGTTGCTCTTTTAATGCAAGGAACTGAATACGGGGATACCGCTATTCAAAAAAACATGGCTGAAGAACTCAAGGAACGGTTAATTCAAGCTGAAAAGAATAAACGTCCTCTACGGATTTATTGCGGATATGACCCAACCAAAGCAGATTTACATCTCGGTCACACAGTGACCATGCGTAAACTGCGTCAATTTCAAGATCTGGGACATCACATCATTTTTTTAATCGGTGATTTTACGGCTTTGATCGGCGATCCCTCCGATAAAGATGTAACCCGACCAATTCTCACCCCGCAGCAGGTAGAAGAGAATGGACGCACATACTCCGAACAGGCTTTCCGCATTCTCGACCGTGAAAAAACCGAAATACGACATAATTCGGAATGGCTATCGAAACTTGGTTTTGCTGATCTTATTAAAATTGCATCGAATTTCACTGTGCAGCAGTTCCTGTCACGTGAAAAATTTAAACTGCGTTGGGAAAAAGGGGATCCGATCTATGTGCATGAAACCTTTTACGCTTTCATGCAGGGCTATGACGCATCTATGCTGGATGCCGATGTGCAGGTGGGTGGAACTGACCAGTTTTTCAACATCATGATGGCTGGTCGCAAGGTTATGACAGCCATGGGAAAACAACCCAATATTGCCATCACGGTTGAAATTTTACCGGGCACCGATGGGGAAGTGAAGATGAGCAAGTCGCTTGGTAATCACATTCCCATTTCCACCACTGCGGATGATATGTATGGGAAGTTAATGAGCATTCCTGATAAAGCCATGCCGCATTATTTTCGGCTTGTTACCCGCTGGACTCCGCTCGAAGTGGAGACATTAGAGAAAGAGATCGAAGGTGGAAAAGTCCATCCGCGTGATGCAAAGATGAAGCTGGCGTACGAGGTGACCGATACTTTTTATGGGAAAGAACAGGCAACCCAGGCTCAGAATGATTTCATCCAGAAATTCCAAAAGAAAGAAATCCCGGATGATATTCCCAGCTTCAATATCACAGTGGATCAATCTCTATTGGATGTAATCATTGCCGCGGAGATTGCACCCTCCAAAAGTCAGGCAAAACGGCTGTTTGAACAGGGAGGTGTCTCGATGGACGGGGAAACGGTTAAAGATTGGGCAATATCAGCTTACCCCGGAGTTTTGCAGGTCGGGAAGCGAAAGTTTTTAAAACTGGTTATTTAATCTTCCAGGCGCTGCACAAAATCATATATACTGTTGCTGATGGAAAGAGCTTGTGCTGCATCGGTATTTTCAAGAACGATCACCACGATCGTTCTTTTATTTTGCTCTCCGGGTAAGGTACCCTGGATCATCCATTGGTAGATGCCATTTTTGTCTTCGGAAAAACCGCTGTAATCCCAGGAACCTTCTTCTGCTTTCAGAAGATCATTAACCAGGAAACTTAAATGCTCATTGGAAATAGACTGGGAGAGCGTGTCGCTTGAGCTTTCTGTTTCCTGGGTTTTTTCTTCAACAGGATTAAGAATAAGAGAAAAGTCTGTAGTTCTTCCTGAATTACTGATCAATGTTGCAGCTTTAGCAACCATCAAGGGAGAGAAACGGATTTGTTCGTTATCAGTAACATAACCGGTTCGGTATTCAAGATCATTTAAAAAAACAGTTTCCGAAAGAGGTAATCCTATGGAAGGGGTGGAAAAGAATCCAAACTCAGCCAGACGCTGTTCCATTTGTGCTTCTGTTAAATTTCCGACCAGACTGAAAAGAGCGGTCTGGCAACCATTCTGTAATGCAGTTCCAA
>CAYLUJ010000064.1:0-12643 GCA_964386805.1 uncultured Pelolinea sp.
CTCCACTGAAAACGTTCATCCACTGCGGCAGTGATGAGGATCAGGTATCCAAAGAGAGAGTAAAGGGGTAAGAGTAGAGTGTCCCAGGATTTGGTATTGTCGTGCTTTGTACCTCGTTCGTTATAAAGAGCAGGGTTGGGGCAAACCACGAACCAGTGGATCAATATGACCGAAAGTGTTGCAAAAAGGATCACGATCCAAGCGCCCATCCAGCCCCAATTACCGGAGATCAAAAAAAGCATCAACAGCATAACTATCCGGGAGAGGTATTCACGCAAGATCAGCTTCCGCCCTGCAGGATTCAATTTTTTCCAAGCTTCGCGAATGGTATTCTTTTTCATCTTCTCAGAATCCTTTCTTCTATACAAGGTTCAAGAACTGCTTTTGAGTGTGATCCAGTAGCGTTGAATGATCTTGCCTGTTCTTGGGTCGTTTACCTCATTTTCCAGGATTCCACCATTTTTCAGGATCGTTCTGGCTGAAGCGGCATTGTCTTTGTAGCATCCCAGCAGTACTGTATCCAGATTTAATCGTTTACATTCATTGAGTGCCAGATGCAGCATCTGGGTTGCATATCCTTTTCTTCTTTCATCCGGTCTGACCTCATACCCGATATTTCCCCAGGCAAAAAGCAGATCATCATTGAGAGCATGCCTGATATTCACTGCGCCGATCAGGGTGTCTGTACTATCCTCATGTGCCCAGAAAGTGGAACAGGGAACGTACTCTGCGGGAATATGGATGCCCTGCGCCAGTTCTTCGAATTTCACGACCAGTGCAGGAAAATCAGAATAGTCCTGCTGCAGCACCCAGGTTTCAGGCTTCTCATGAATAGCATCCCACGCGTGCATCATCTCCTGATATTGTTTTTTATATCGAATATGCGGTTTTACCAGCGTGAGCATTTTCTTTCCCTCTGGCAGCGAAAATCTGATCTACTTGTTGAACACCATTTCTTCTTTACCAGCCAGCTTGTCTTGGATGCGGGCAATGACCAGATCGAGATGTTTTTTCTTATGCACAAAATCGAGATCGTCCGTGCGAATGGTCAGCACCGGGCAAAGATCGAAGGTTTGGATCCAATCTGCGTAAAAAGATTCCAGCAGAGAAAGATAATCGGCAGTGATGCCGCTCTCCATATCCCGTCCACGCTGATGGATGCGATCCATGAGGGCGGGGGCAGGGCAATGCAGATAGATGAGCAGATCAGGGGCTGGCAAAGTATCCACCACCAGATTGAAAAGCTGAAGGTAGGTTTGATAATCAAGCTCTGTCAAATTACCCATGCGGTTAAGGGCGCGACAGAAAATATAAGCATCCTCGTAGATACTGCGGTCAATGATGGCAGAGCGTGGGTCGGCTGCCATCTCCTGATGCTGCAAGGCGCGATGACCCAGAAAATAGACCTGTAAGTGAAAAGCCCAGGTACGCATATCTTTGTAGAAATTGGGCAGATAGGGATTGTTGACCACTGATTCATACGCGGTGCGCCAGCCTAGCTGTTCGCCGATGCGTTCGGTGAGCGAGGTCTTTCCGGAACCGATGTTGCCAGCTACCAGGATCAATTTTTTTGCCATATTTCCTCCGCCATATATTTAAGAGTAGATATTATTCAGATAATTCGGCAATAATAATAGTTGTATGTACACTGATCGTCTCAAATGACTGTTTGGGAATGCCTGGATCGGTGATCAAATAATCGATATCATCCCAATCAGCATATTTGAGCATTGCACTTTCAAGAAATTTACTGCTGTCACATACCACAACAGATTTTGAACTGTTGCTGATAATTGCTTTTTTTGCCTCGATATCGTTGTAATTTTTAGTAGTGGGTCCATCATGATAAAGCACGCCATTGGTTCCCATAAAAGAAATTACGGGTTTAAATTGTTTGATACTATCAAACAGGAATGGTCCGCTGATGATCATCGAACCAGCTTCCACGAATCCACTTGCAATATAAACCTGGTTGTTTTGTCTTGCGACAATATTTGCTGCGCTTAGTGATGTAGTAATTACAACCACCCCTTCTTTTGAAGAAAGCATTTTGGCGATTTCCAGATTGGTACTTCCACCATCAATATAGATTATGGAACCATTCTCTATCATCTCAACTGCTCTTTTTGCGATTAATATTTTTTCGCTTTGCATTTGATGTGTTCGAATATCAATGGGAGTATCCGAACTGGTGCGAAGTACTCGAGCTCTGCCGTGTAATTTTTGAATCACACCTGTTTCCTGTAAGAAAAGAAGATCTTTTCTTACCGTTTCAGTTGTAACGCCAAAATGATTTGCTAATGTTGAAGTTTTAATATCCTCTTCCTTCATGAGCATTTTTAGAATCTCATTTCTTCTTGCGACACTATTTTGACTCACGAAATTACCAACCTTTCAGTTAGAAAATAATGAGATAACACAAAAATTATACAATAAAAATGTAAATAGCGCAAAATATTGAAGGAAAATATTGCGAAAACAATTATCAATATATAAAATATTGCGAAAAATGAAAAATAGTTATTAAAACGCAAAAATGAACGCATATTGACAACAAGAAAATTGTGATATATACTGAAAAAACAAAATAACAATAATGCGAAATATTGTTTTTGGAGATAGCGTTGCATTCCAGAGAACGAGTAATGAAAACATTAAATCATGAAAATACCGATAGACCTCCGATGGATTTGGGTGGTGCAGCAAGTGGTCTAAATGACGTAGCCTACTTTCATTTAAAAAAGTTCCTGGGAATCGAAGGGGATATCGAACCTTTTCGATTTGGAACAACCGTGAATTATTATGACGAACGAATTCTTGAAAAATTAGAGATAGATTTTCGACGACTGATTCTACATCGAAAACAGAGCTATTCAATAGATCCTGATGGTTCTTTTATTAATGAATGGGGCATTAAATATGTAAAAAAGGGGGAGTACTACGAAGTAATCGCGAATCCTTTGGGGAAGGCGAGCGTTGCTGAAATAAAATCTTTTGCCTGGCCAAAGGCAAGTGAAATCTTTGATGCAACAGGTTTGAAAGAGAAAGCAAAAAAGATGTTCGACGAAACAGACTATGCGTTAGTTGCCCGTATGCCTTGTTGGGGATTGGTCGATCTTGCCTTTCTACTACGCGGTATGGAACGGTTCATGATTGAGATGCTTACTGAACCTGACACTGCTCAGTTAATTATTGAAAAGGTTCTTGAATCTCAAATCGATTTTTATTCGTTTTTATTAGATGCCATTGGTGATTATGTGCAAGTTGTTGAGACATGTGATGATTTAGGGAGCCAAAATAATCTACTATTTTCTGTAAAAACTTTTCAAAGAATTGTTAAACCATATAGAACAGAACTCAATCGTCTTATCAAAGAAAAAGCACCTAATGCAAAAATTTTCCTACATAGTTGTGGAGCGATATTCAACCTGATCCCGGAAATCATTGAAACGGGTGTGGATATTCTTAACCCAATACAACCCAATGCGTCTGGAATGGATCCTGAACGGTTAAAACAAACATTTGGGAAAGAGCTTTGTTTTCATGGTTGCATCGATACTCAAATTGCACTTCGCGGATCTGTTGAAGATACGATGAAAGAAGTTAAGAAAAAGATCGGGATCTTGTATCAGGACGGCGGTTATATCGTTGCCCCAGCTAACCATATTATGTCTGATGTTCCGATGAAAAATATTGTGGCACTGTTCAAGGCAGTAAAAGAAACAAAGATAGAGAGGTAAAAAATGATCGTTTTTACGCGAGTGGATGATAGAGTGATTCATGGGCAAACGATGGTGCGTTGGCTTTCAGATTATCCCTGTGATGGGATCATCATCGTAGATGATGGGCTGGCAGGCAATACTGTGATGGCCCAGATTTACAAGAATTCTGTTCCATCCAATCTTCGCGTACATATTTTCAACATTGAAACTGCTTTACAAAAACTTCCAGAAGCCGATATGTCTGAAAGGAAATATATTGTTATTTTCAAAACCATTCTGACATTCGATGATCTGGTTAAGAAAGGGCTCAATTTAATCCATGAGATCAATGTTGGCCCAAGCAGTAAACGACCCAATACACGCGAAATTGTTCCTACGATCTCTTTGGATCATGATGAGATCAATGCCTATAAAAGAATTTCGATGATAGGTATCAAAGCATACTTCCAAATTGTCCCCTCGGCAAAAAAAGTATGGTGGAGCGATGTTGAAAGAACAACCAATATCTAGATTGATGAACAGGAGGTGGAAAAGGAAAATCTAAAAAAACAAAGTGAATTAGAAAAATTCTTGAAAAGGAGAAAAAAATGTTAGCACTTCAAGCAGCCTTAGTTGGCATTTTGTGTTGGCTCGGTTCTGTCTGTACACCATTTATGGGTTTTACACTTGGTTGGTACACACTTTCGAGACCATTAATAGGCGGATTCCTTTGTGGACTCATCTTCGGCGATGTCAAACAAGGGATCATTCTCGGAATGGCGGTCCAAGCAGCTTACCTAGCGGTTGTTACACCTGGCGGTTCTTTCCCAGCCGAATTGGGATTCATCTCATATCCCGCAATGGGATTGGCTTTGGCATCTCATATGGACACAGGTATGGCAATTGCACTTGCGGCTTCAATCGGTGTACTTGGTACTTTCATCCTTAACTTTACATTGGCATCGAACTCAATCTTCAATGGTATGGGAGATAGGGCTTTGGAAAAGGGAGATGAAGCAGAGTTTAAACGAGCTCATTTACTGTATCCTCAAATCTTCCAATTTCTAATAAGAGCAATTCCTTCTTTCTTGGCAGTTTACTTTGGCGCTCAATACATTGAAGGTTTAATCAATTCATTACCCGCATTTGTAATTACCGGACTCCTTGCATTGGGTGGTTTGCTACCGGCGGTTGGTATTGCAACACTTCTGTACCAAAGTGTTCGTGAAAAATATTTCATACTGTTTTTCCTATTCGGATTTGTTGCAGTAGTGGCACTTAAACTCAGCATCATTCAACTCACAATTGTCGCATTGGTATTTGCATTCCTTTATTTCAGAAGTTCGAATGGTAATGAGAAGAAAACAGAGGAGGTGCTCTAATGGCAGACAAAAAAGAGAGACTATCAAAGGTCGAGCTGAGGAAACTATGGCAACGCTATATGTGGTTCTATAACAGCTCTGCAAGCTTTGAACGTTTTCATGCCATGGGTATCGTTTACTCACTGATCCCACTTTTTAATAAGTACTACAAAAAAGAAGAAAAATTTGAGGCAATGAAACGTCATACCCATTTCTATAACACCGAAATGCAGGTAGGCAGCCTAGTCCAAGGTATCACAGTAGGATTGGAAGAGCAGAAAGCACTTGGTGAAGATGTCAGTGGTGATGTGATCAAAGCCAACAAAGTGGGATTGATGGGTCCGATCGCAGGGATTGGGGATTCTTTATTAGTAGGTGTGATTATCCCAATTTTGCTTTCCATTGCTATCTCACTCTCAACAGGTGGTAATGTCATTGGACCATTGTTTTACATTTTTGCTTACCTTGCTTTGATTGTTTTTGGCTCCAAATTCTTATTTGACAAAGGCTACCAGCTCGGTGTGGATGCTGTGAAACTAATCATCGGTGAAAAAGCGACCAAGATCGTCAATGCAATAATTCTCTTGGGTGTCACGATCATGGGTGGTATGGCAGCAAGTTATGTTAGCCTGAGCACGAAACTAGCATTCAGCAGTGGTGAAGAGACAAAACTACTGCAAGATGTGTTGGACGGCATTTTCCCCAAATTGTTACCATTACTTCTTGTCCTTGGAATATGGGGATTGATGGCAAAGAAGAAAGTGTCACCGTTGGTGATGACCATCGTGTTGGCAGTTTTTGCCTTTGTCTTGGCGTTCTTTAATATTATCTAGCACATTTAAATAACCCATAGATAAAGCAACGGAGTGTTATTCGCATCACTTTATCTATGGGTTTTCTCATTATATTCTTTTTAGGTGAGTAGATGGTAAGCATTCTTGTTATTTCACATGGCTTGTTTGCACAGGAATTATGTAGATCCGTTGAATTGATTGTCGGAAACATATCATTTTTATCTTCCATATCCATGGATATGACGGAAGGTGTTGAAAAATTAAAAAAAGATTTGTTTGAAAAGATTACAGCTCTTTCAAAAACAAACAATAGACTCTTGATACTTTGTGATCTTTATTTTGGTTGCCCTTTTATTACAGCGATCGAATGTGCAAAAAGCATTTTACCTGCACAAAGTTTCAAGGTTGTAACAGGTGTTAATCTACCAATGCTTTTGGAATTATGTGTTGCAAATAAGGATCACTCTGCTGATCTTGATAACTTGGTCGATATTGCCGTTCAAATGGGCAAAAAGGGCATTCAGGAATTCATCTTTAATGAAAAAAAGGATGATTGTAATGAAAGTCTGTAGATTTTCTCGGACTTATGGTTCCACAGATTACAAATTTGACAGAGATAATGTAAATGCCTGGAAAAGAGATTGAATGAAACTACAACTATCATTGGATCAAGTAGAACTAGAAGAAGCACTGGACTATATTGAGGAGATTAAAGACTTAACCGACATTGTCGAAGTTGGAACCCCTCTTGCTTTGAAGTATGGGCGAATTGCCGTTCAGGAAATAAAGAAAAAGTACCCTCAAAAAACACTGCTAGCCGATTATAAGATCATTGATGGCGGAAACTACGAAGCAAGTATTGCATTTGATGCGGGAGCAGATATTGTTACTGTTTTAGGTTTAGCAGATATTGCAACAATCAATGGAACAGTTACTGCAGCCAGAACATTCCAGAAAAAAACTATGGTGGATTTAATTGGTGTTGGAGAGATTGCGGAAAGGATCCAAGTTATAGAAACACTGGGTGTCGATTATGTTTGTGTTCATACTGCCATGGATGTTCAAAATGGCTCAAATAGTCCAATTGATGCGTTGAAGCTAGCAAAGAGTATTGTTAAGAATATGAAAGTTGCGGTTGCTGGTGGAATTCGACTTGAAAATATTGATGAGGTTGTGCGATATGACCCAGAAATTGTAATTATTGGCACAGGAATTTTATCCAAACCTGATCGTTATCAAGCGGCTTTAGAAATAGTTCAGAGATTCAAATGAGGTTCGCATGCTTCAGAAGCCATATGACCAAATTATCCGAGAATTAGAAGAGTCACTATCACTTTTCGATCTGAACGAGATTGAAAAGCTTGCGGAATTAATCCTGAATACTGAGAAAATTTTTGTGACAGGAGCGGGTCGATCAGGATTGATGATGCGCTGTTTTGCCATGCGTTTAATGCACATGGGATTAAAGACCTATGTGATTGGTGAAACAACTACGCCCTGCATATCTGAAAGAGATCTTCTCCTTATCGGGTCTGGATCTGGGGAAACAGGCAGTCTTGTGGTCTATGCAGAGATCGCAAAACGAAATCGAGCTGCGATTGGTCTGGTTACAATATTTTCCGATTCAAGTATTGGCAAACTCGCCGACCAGGTGGTTTTGATCCCTGCGAAGACCTGTAAAAAGGAATCTAGTCGCGGAATTCATTCTGCGCAACCATTAGGTAATCTCTTCGAACAAAGTCTTCTATTATTACTTGATGGATTAACCCAGATACTGATGGAAAAAACAAACCTCAACTCCGCCGAGATGTATAAAAATCATGCGAACTTGGAATGATAAGAACTTAGGAAAAACGAATGGATGTTAAATTATCGCCATCAATAATTTGTACCGACCTGTGTAACCTGGAAAAGAGTGTAGCCGGACTTTCAAAACTGAATGTTGATATGCTTCACATCGATATAATCGATGGATACTTCAGTCCAAGTATGCCTATCGGTTTGGATATGATTCGGAGCCTCCGTCAAAAAACGGTTATCCCTTTTGATGTTCACGTAATGGCAAAAGAGAATGAATTCTTTATTAATGAACTCCTCGACATTGGTGTTCAACAGATCTGTTTTCATTACGAATCAGAAATCCATGTCGATCGCATGCTGAACCGAATTAAAGAAAAAGGGATTCAAGCCGGAGTAGCATTAACACCTTCAACCCCCATCACTGTTCTTGAATATGTTATCGAAAAATGCGATTACCTGATGCTCATGCTTATTAATCCTGGTTTTGCGGGAAATAATGATGAAATGCAAGTAACCTATGCAAAAAGGAAAATTAAAGACAGCTATCAATTTATTCAAAAAAAAGGACACATAATTCCAATTGAAATTGATGGTCGAATATCTATGGATGAAATAAGCGATTATGTTGAAAATGGCGCCAGTATTCTTGTGTTAGGTAGCCGAAGCTTATTTAAGCCAAATTCTAATCTTGAAGACAATATTGAAAAGATTCGACATAGTGCTAGTCTGGGGATTGAAAAGAGGGCTGAACATGAATTCTCTTGAACGAGTACTGAGTGCAATTTCTCATCAGCAACCCGATCGAGTTCCGATTGATCTCAGGTTTTCTCCGGAAATGCTGAAAAAAATGCTTTCAGAAATGCAGATGGATGAAAGTGAATTTTGGAAATGGGTTGGACAGGATGTTTTTACTGTTAGACCAGCATATACAAACCCTGCATCCTCCATCAAATATGCTGATCCTACGATTGCTATTGATGAACATGGGTACTACCTTGATATTTACCATGTTCCCTTCCGTATTATTGATACAAATCCTCAAGATTATATTGAACCGGTTGATCTACCTCCACTCAAAGATTTTAACTCGATAAAGGAATTAGATCAATTTCCCTGGCCAACAACGGAGAATTGGAATTATGCGAATATCAAAAGAGAACTGGAGAGTAAAAATGAATTCGCTACATGGTCTAGGAGCAGAGGGTGTTTTCAAACAGCTCAATTGATGAGGGGGATGGAGAGATTCTTAATAGACCTTGCTTTAGAACCCGACTTCGCCTGTAGTATTATGGACCACGTCCTTGAATTTGTTATTGATGATGCCAAATGCACGATAGAAGCTGGACAGGGGAAATATACGTTTGTTGAGTATAACGATGATGTCGCTACCCAAAGAGGAATGCTAATTTCACCAAAAATGTGGCGAAAATATGTAAAACCAAGAATGAAGAAATTTTGTGATATGGTCCACAATCAAGGGTTAAAGGTCAAATATCACTCCTGCGGATCGATTTATGACATTATTCCTGATCTAATCGAGATTGGTGTGGATATATTAAATCCCATTCAAACGCTTGCTGCAAATATGGATCCGGTGAAACTAAAGAAAGAATTTGGAAATTACTTGTGCTTTCATGGAGCTGTGGATATTCAAGAATTACTTCCCAATGGGTCAGTTCAGGAAGTGAAGACACAGATACAGAATTTGGTCAAATTTGTAGGAAGAAATGGCGGTTATATTCTGGCAGGTTCTCATACCATTCAGATTGATGCAAGGGTTGAAAATATCATTGCCATGATAGAAATTGCAAAGGATGCATGAGATGCAAGAAAACGACGAATTATATTTAAAATTGTCTAGTCTGGTACTGGAAGAATGCAAAGCGGCATTGACTAATATTGATTCTGATTCAGTTTTTCAATTGGTTGATGCAATTCTTGCAGCGGATAAAGTTTTTTTTGTAGGAGTTGGGAGGGTAATGCTATCTTTGCAGGCAATGGCAAAAAGATTCACCCATCTTGGAATACAGGCTTATTGTGTGGGACAAATTAATGAACCAGCCATAACCGATAAAGATATCTTGATTGTCGGATCTGGAAGCGGGGAATCGATCGTTCCGGTTGAGATTGCTCGAAAAGCTCATAAACTAGGTGCAAGGATTGCTTACGTGGGAACAAATCCTGGAAGTAAGGTGAATAAAATTGCAGATATTTTTCTCTGTATCCCTGTTCGATCCAAGGTTCAAGTAAATAAAGTGATTGATTCAAGGCAACCGTTAACCAGTTTGTTTGAACAAAGTCTACTACTGCTTGGTGATGTAATTGCCCTGATAATCATTGAACGAAAAAAGGTAAACATCAATGACTTATGGCAATTCCATGCAAATCTAGAATGACCATGCAATAAAAATACCGGAGAATCTAAATGGAAGATTTATTAAAATCAATTCAGGATGGAATTCTTGATGGTGATATGAAAAAGACAGTCGATGGAATTAACATTGCATTAGATGCTGGTTCCACCGCAGAAATGATTTTAAAAAATGGAATGATCCCTGCCATGACAGAAGTAGGCCATTTGTTCGAAAGAGGAGAGTACTTTGTCCCGGAATTGTTAGTGGCTGCCCGGGCAATGCAGGGAGGAATTAACATTCTAAAACCATTTCTTTAGAAAGAAGATGTAAAACCGATTGGAAAAGTAGTAATAGGTACCGTGCAGGGTGATCTGCATGACATTGGTAAAAATCTGGTTTCTATTATGATGGCGGGAGTTGGTCTAGAAGTTTTTGATCTCGGTGTGGATGTGGCTCCTGGACTTTTTGTTGAAAAAGTAAAGGAAACCGGTGCCAATATCGTGGCAGTCTCTGCATTACTGACTACAACCATGATCAAGATACCAACAATCATCCAAGCATTTGACGAGGCAGGATTGCGGGATGAAGTGAATATCATGGTCGGAGGAGCACCAATCACGGAAGCTTTTGCAAAATCGGTTCATGCAGATGGCTACGCACCCGATGCGAATCAAGCAGCGAAACTGGCACTTCAATTATTATAAAAAAATTCTTTTTAAAGAAGAAAGAAATTTCTTGGTACTGCCTGAAGCGATTTGTTAGAAAATCGATCTACGGGTGGAATAACCAGGTGAACATGGATTGATAACAATTGGGCAAGTAGGAATTATTCACCACCGATTCGTAAGCGGTGTGCCAGCCCAACTATTCCCTGATGCGTTCGGTGAGGGAGGTCTTTCCGGAACCGATATTCCCTGCCGCTAAAATCAATTTTTTTGCCATGTAATCCTCCATACCAACAAGTAATGATTGAATGTTCAAAACTCGGTCCGAATAATTTTTTTTCTGTTAAGCAATGATTGTTAAAATATCAAAGTGCTATTTTGATTGATTGTCTCGGATAATCTTAATTTTTTTCTTCAAATCCCCTTTCTCTGCATACATTTTGATATCAGCGCGCTTTATCAACTCGTCGATATCTCCTTCAACAATTGAATCGTACTCGATAATCCCATGGCTTGCGCTTACAATATATGGCTTGCTCTTTGTGTTATTTATCTGGTCAAATATGCCCAGTATTCTTTCCCAAGCGCGTTCAGCTTCCTCAATGCTTATATTAACAAAAACAATAATGAACTCGTCTCCACCCATTCTAATAATAAAATCCGTTTCACGAATTACTTGCTTAATCACGTTTACCATAGTGAGGATTAATTCATCGCCAGCATCATGACCGAGTGTATCGTTTACCTCTTTAAGACCATTTATGTCAATAAAACACAGAGAAATCTTGCTTTTTCTGCGATTATCCGCCGGTAAAAGTTTATTCAATAAATCTAAACCGGCTCTTCGATTGAAGGTATTCGTAAATACATCATATTCGGAAAAGAATTTTGTTTTTGCGTATGACTGACGGAGAGTTGCTAATAAAAATCCGCCAAGGATTGAAATAATAAAGATTAAGCTGAAAAATGGTAAATTCGAAAGGAATGTTCGTTTAATTTTGTCAATCAAATCAATTTTAAAATATTCTCCAGCGGAACTTTTGTTGCTAATGTATGAGACAACCTTATAAGTACCTTCATCAAAAATGAGATTATCGCCATTAATTTGTTGTTCATTATCAAGTAAGGTCTTTAAATCAATTGTTTTATATGCAAAAAAACCATTCTTTGTAATAAATGAATGATCCGGCCCCTGCATTTCTTCCCACTCAATTGGAAAAGTTTGTTTAAAACTAATATCTGCGTTTTCATCATACATAAAAGCCCAATTTTGTTCAGGCTTATCACTCGAAATCCAATAACCGTCTGGATTCAATAGATAAATTTTCCCCTCGCTATATTTGGATATAGTCCGGAATTCATCCAAATAATTATCAGCGAGGTAGTTCAAGATAATAATGCCAAGGAATTGATTGTCCTCATTAAAAATAGGTGTTGACAGCCTGATCATGGGTTTAATTGGAATTTCTACAGCATCATTCTCTATATTGAGGTCGAGCCTAGAAATTAGGATCTGTCCTTGATCCAATTTCGCTGTGTCAATAAAGTAATAGCGGTTCTTTTTATTTTGTAAGGCGGTTTGATCCACAATATAAGCACCATTTTCAGAATGATTAATGCGTATCTTTTCATCTCCATTGAAGTCAATAAAGCGTAGTTGGTCGTAAATTCCTTTGTATTCTACATAAATTTTCCATTCTTCAGTAATATCCTGGGATGCGACCCCCGAAGCCAGTTTTAGATAATATGCACTAGTAATAAATTGAAGATCATTAATTCTTTTGCTCATATTAGTTATGAATATTTTTGACTCATAATCTAGCAGACCATTCTCGAATCGTTCTATTTCATCTCTTCTAGTACTTTCAATTTGAGTATCACGAACAGATAATCTTAGAAATGAAATGAGAAATAAAAATCCAAAAAGGATTGAGAATGATTTAAGAACATTTTTTAAATTGAGAATCT
>CAYLUJ010000065.1:0-12511 GCA_964386805.1 uncultured Pelolinea sp.
CAACGAATATTCAAAGATACCCATTGCGGCTGTAAAAGCAACCAATAGAGCAAAGAATCCACATAGTACATTGGTAAAGGTACGGATGGCTTCCACGCTGGCCAGCGAGGTGGGGCTGCCGGTGATTAATTCCAGCATACCATTGCGCCGGTCGCCGGTAATATCATAGGTAGAGGTGAAGACAATGTCGCTCCACATACCCATGATGCCGCCGCCGATCACACTGTACACCAGATCAGGCACAGCATTCCCGGCAGCGTGTGAAAGCAACATGCCCACCGCGCTGAAGACCGCCGGTTGCAAGATGAACAAGGAAAGCGAAAAGAAATTGAGGGTGCGCACCAGTAGCTGTATTGACATCTGCTGTTTGATCAATCCCCAGCGCATGCGGCTCATTCTTTCTCTCCTTGAATGATGGTCACATATACATCTTCGAGCGTTTGATTGCGCACTTCCATACCCAGGATATATTCGGGATTTAGAAATGGGGAAAGCAGTTCCAATACTTTTTCAGGCTCAGCGGTATGGATGCATAATTTTTCCGGTTCAATGGTGGCATTCAACTCGACCACGGTTTTGCCGTCCAGAACACTTAACTTGTCCAAGAGAACCTGTGCCTGTGCCGGCTGGATATCCGCTTCGATCACCGAATCACCGCTAATGCGCTTTTTCAATGCCGCGGGAGTATCCATGACTACGATACACCCATGGTTGACAATAGCAATCCGGTGGCATAGTTCCTCGGCTTCTGCCATGTAATGAGTGGTCAATAAAACCGTCTTTTTCAGCGAGATCAAGTTCTTAATAGTTTGGCGCAGTTCGCGTGACCCAACCGGGTCAATTCCTACCGTTGGCTCATCCAAAAACAGCACTTCGGGATCGTGCAGCAGCGCGCGCGCCAGGTGCAGGCGCTGCACCATACCACTGGAATAGGTCTCCACGCGGTCATCGCCACGCCCACTCAACCCCACCAATTCCAGCAGTTCGAGGATGCGTTTTTTTGCGACTTGAGGTTCCAGTGCATACAGTTCGGCAAAATAATTCAGATTTTGGATAGCGGTCAAGCGATTATACAAGCCGCGGCTGCCGCTGAACGCGAAACCAATGTGCTTGCGCACTTCGGCGGTCTGTTCGATCACGTCCATACCCAATATCTTTGCTGTTCCATGGGTTGGGAGCAGCAAAGTGGTGAGCATTTTGACAGTGGTGGTCTTGCCGGCTCCGTTGGGCCCCAGCAGACCGAATAGTTCCCCGCGTTCTACATCAAAGGAAATATCTTCAACCGCAGTGGTCGATTTGGATTTGATCTTCCACAATCCTATTTTGGTATTGAAGACTTTATTGAGTGAGCAAGCCTGAATGGCGAGTTGATCCATTTTTGCCTCATCGAACGGACAACAGAAATATTTTTTCACTTAAAGCGAGATGAATTCTTCTTCGTGCTGTATAAAGAAGCACTCTGGGTAACCGATAGGCGCAATTTTACCTCTGAATCACTAAAAAAAGTATTTCAGTCTGATATCAAACATATACTTTTCTACTATTCTTCAAAATGAAAAAATGACGAGTTTGATGTATCTTGAATTTTTTTATTTGCATTGTATAGTAATCATTAATTCAAGTTTGAATTCTATTCAGGGGTGAATTCATGAAGAGAAAATTTTTAGAATCGTTATTATTACTTTTACCATTATTAACCATATCATTGACCAAAAGTTTTCTCGTAGAAAATGAATTAATTGTAAATTTTTCAATTAATAAAATTGTTATATTGACCGGAAATTCTGAAACCATTCATTTTACGGTTCAAAACAATGGTGCAAATTCTATTCGTATAAACAACATAACAGCAAACAATGAAAATGGAATGGAAACAAGCGATCCCCTTCTCACAAATCCTGACTTGCAGCCCGGTGATGTTACAGAAGGGTCTTTTGAGGTATCCGCTTCTAGTGAGATACATTGCACCGGAGAAGTAAGTCTCGTGATTCATTATGCTAGTATTTCTGGTGAAATGATTTCTTCGAATCAAATTAGCTATTATCCAATTGAATATGAAATCATTCCTTACCCTATCGCAGCAGAGATGATGGATATTAACACACACACTGCAGATGAGTCTATTTACGAAAAAGAAATAAAAGAAATTTATATAGAAATTTTCAATAAATCATCATTTCCGATTACCATAACTGGTATCCAAACAACAGGCTCCGATTATTTAGAAATTTTCCCAGAAACCTGTATTAAGACTATAAATGGTATTGATCAAATTATCGAAGGCTGTAATAGGTCATTATCAGACATACAAATTATTCTCAATAGCAATCAAAGTGTCATTATTCCGCTCTATATAAACTTAACCAATACGTATCCACATCATAATCTCCTTTCAATTTTTACTTTAAACTTTCAATATAATTGGGGGGAAATTCGGATTCCAGGTAGTATTTCTACTGAAATAAACGTGAATGCAGGTTCATTTGAAGGGGAAAAAGAGATCCTTAATGTGCTCGGTATACCGATCTTTCTTCTCCTACCGGGTTTCTTTATCATCACAATAATGATCCAGGTATGGAATCTTGCGCACAAAGATGAAAAATCGTCGATTGAATATAAACAACCAATTTTCTGGTTATTGACTGTGGTTATATCTATCATTTTTATACCCATTTATAAATATTCAACCGGTCTTTATGGGCAAAGCCGAGATATTCTGACAGGCTTTGATACCAACGACATTACATGGATTTCCATAGGGTCATTGACCCTTGGCTTCCTTCTAGGAATCATTGCAAATTTACTGGATAAACTTCTAAGTTTCAAATACCCAACCTTGAAAGATAAACCAGAAAAGGTTTTACTTCGAATGCTCTTTGCAAGCAAAAGTTTTAAATTTGATAGGTATAAGAAAGAAAAGCAAGATATTTATTTATTAATGAAGTCAAAAAAGGGGGATTCCCTCTGGTTTTCGCCAAGGATCAACATACAGATTAATGAAAAACAAATACTCCCTAAAATAAATCAATTGGTAATTGAAACGGAAGGAAGATCCATCTTTCCAAGAATTGAATTACTGAGAAGAATTCACGATTGGAAAAGAAAAGAAAAAATTGCTTCCATCAATTGGGAAAGCGATCAAGGAATCATGGAGTTACCTTCTTCAAGTGTTGTAGAAGAGAAGAAGGATAAATCTAACATTATCAATATCATTGTAAATTAAAAAAAGTACCTCTCCCAGGGAGAGGTTAAGTTAGTAGATCACCCTTTCTTTTTGGGTGTGGCTTTCACGCCATACTAACAAGGATAAGTTAATTATAGCAAAGGAAAATATTATGTCAATCCAAATAGACAATGTTCGAATTTCACATCAAATGACTATACCCTTCAATCACATACTTGATCAAGGTGATTTTCAATTCTTCTCTAACCTTGAAGACTACTCAACTGAATTTATGGCGATGGTGAATGAAAAAAATTCTAAATGGAAAAAACCAAAAATGTATTCAAACTTTTGGAATCGATATGCACATAATAAAAATTTCAATCCTGCAAAAGCACAACCCCAAAACGCTATAGAATATATCATTCCGGTCTTCATCCCATCAAAACATCCCATCAAAAAAACGAGTGATTCAATTTTTTGTAGATTTTATACCCATTGTTTTATTTATCCTTGCAGCTTATGTTTGGATCTTGAAATTGACCTGGATTTTTCTGACAGCCCCTTGGAAACTGCAATAATGGAAATTTTTCGTACATATTATGAACAATATTATCCAGTTGAAAAAAGACAATATGATCGATCAGAATATTTGGAATTCGTTCTGAATGGAATTATCGAAGAATATCATATCCCCTCCAACCTGCTTGGCGAACATCGAGATAATCATTTTTCTGTTTCTTTCATTAACGGTATTTTTGAGGAATATGAAAATGAAATCCCTGAAGGTAGTGAAGTGCACATTGCCTTATCAAAACTCTTTACGTTGAAAAAGAAAATTACTCCAAGCGATTATATAGATCTAAAGAAATTTCATAAAAAATCGCCTTTAGGTAAATATGATTATCCAAGCAATCTACTTATTGAAGATTATCTAAAAAGAATCTTATGGCTGCCTTCCAACTTTAGGGATAATGAACAAGATGAAAAAAGTAAAAATTCATGCTTTCACAATAACTTGAATATGCTCACAATTCAAATCAAGAATCTTATTCCGATAATGAAATTAGCATATTCTGAATATAAGGAAAAGAAGGAAATTAAAGGGATTCTTGGTTATTATGCAGAGAATGCTTGTAATCTACTTTATAATTTATATATAAAAGAATCGCACACTTACCGGTCAAATTCTTCGAAGATTCTAATTTCAGAGACGGATCATAGAAAAATAGTATCTCTTTTGAAAGAATGCTATGGAAAGAATCTTGAAGAATAAAGACATTCTAATTCCATAACCTCTATCAAATAGCGCCTGAACTGATCACAGTTATATCTTTTACTTCCCAGCTTTCTTGAACTGTTTTTCATATAATCCGGCATAAATTCCATTTAACTTTAGCAGCTCTGTATGTTTCCCCTTTTCCACGATACGTCCACGGTTCAAGACCAGGATCTGGTCCGCTGCCAGAATGGTGCTCAAGCGATGCGCGATCACGATGCTGGTGCGCCCTGCCATCACCCGGCTCAATGCATCCTGGATCAGCACTTCCGATTCGCTATCCAGACTGCTGGTGGCTTCATCCAGAATGAGAATGCGCGGGTCTTTCAGGATCACACGCGCCAACGCGATGCGCTGTTTTTCCCCACCACTCAAGCGGTAACCGCGTTCGCCCACGACGGTATTGTATTTTTCCGGAAGCTGTGCGATGAAATCATGGATGTTGGCAGCTCGGGCAGCTTCTTCGATCTCGGATTGGGTTGCATCGGGATGCGCATACAACAAATTGGTATAGATGCTGTCGTGAAACAGGTACGTTTCCTGGGTCACCATGCCTATTTGTGCCACCAGGGATGCTAGACGCAGTTCCCGCAGGTCATGCCCATCCAGTAGAATGTGCCCCTTGCTGGGATCATACAAGCGCGGGATCAGGTAGGTTAATGTAGTCTTTCCTGCTCCACTGGGTCCGACTAATGCGACCAGACTCCCTGCCGGGATGGTGAAATGGATGTCATGCAGCGCTGTTTCACGCGCCTGTGTTTGGATCTCGATATGTTCTTCTTGTGAGATAGACATCTTTTCATCCGATAGAACAGCCGCAGCATCGCTCATTTGACCGAAACGTCGTACATCACTCAATAGATGCTCGGAACTATCGTCATATTTAAAATACACATGCTCGAAGCGGATCTCCCCCGACACAGTTGTGATCTCCTGCGCATCCGGTTTCTCATCGATCTCCACCGGCAGATCAAGCACTTCAAACACCCGTTCAAAGCTCACCACCGAGGTGCTGAATTCCACCGGCGCGTTCGCCAGGCTCTGTAAAGAAGCGTACAGCATCCCCAAATACGATCCGAACGCCACGATCGTACCAACCGTGAAATTTCCTAAGATCGCTTGGAGACCTCCATATCCGTACACCAGCGCGGTACCCACCGCTCCAAACAAGCTGATAATAACAAAAAAAATCGAGCCGACCACCGCCCGCTTCACACCCAGATCGCGCACTACCGAAGCGCGCTGCCCGAACCGTTCGGATTCTGTGCGCTGTCTGCCGAATAACTTCACGAGCATCACACCACCGATATTGAGCGTCTCGTTCATCATGGCATTCATGCGCGCATTCGCATCCATCTGCTGGCGGGCAGCATCCCGCAATCGTTCACCGAGCACGCGTGCTGCAAAAATGAAAAATGGTACCACGGCAATACCGATCAACGTGAGGCGCCATTCAATGCTTGCCATCATGCTGATCACCGCCGCCGCCTGGATAGCATCCGTCACCATACTCACAATGGTATTACTGATGGCGTTCTGCGCCCCCACCACATCATTGTTTAAGCGGCTCATTAATTCCCCAATACGAGTATGGGTAAAGAAGCGCAACGACATGTGTTGGAGCTTTTCATATAAGGCGCAACGCAGATCGAAGATCACCCCTTCTCCCACTCGGGTGTTCAATCGCCGCTGCAATACACTCTCAGTGCCTTTTAGGATCGGTATTACCAACAATCCGATGGAAAGGAAGATGAGTTTATGCACATCCTTCGCAGGGATGGTAGTATCGATCAGATTGCGCACGATCAGGGGAGTAATCAAAGAAAGCCCGGAGCTGATCAGGATCAACACCAGCATGCCCACCAACTGCCAACGGTAAGCCTGTGCATACTGCATGACCCGCTTGAAGAGAGCCCAGGTGAATTTAGGTTTCTCATCCCCTGACTTTATATAAGAATGCCATCCGCTACCGTGCATGTTCTTTAACCTTCTTCTATGGATTTAATCTAAATCTATCATAGAAACCAAAACATCGAGGGATTGGAATCATTTCTCAAAGATCACTCCGGTGGTAAACATCGCATAAGGATTCATTCTTCATCAGGAAACTGAATTCAAATTCATGGTAGATTTTCTTGGATTAACATCTCATAATAGGTATGGATTCGGTGCTCTGGTTAAGAATGAAGAATTCATTTCATAACTTTTACTGGTACAAGGGGATTTTTTGTTTATAGCTGGGGAAGATTTTTATTAAATTACCCCTTTATTCTTGAACACCAAGCCAATTCAGAGAAGGGATATGACTCCTCAAGTCTATTCTATGATTTGATAATAGAGATTTTTTGAAAAATCATTCTCATTTTATTGAACAGGACATTACTACTCAAATGTCAAAATTAATTCATGAAAAGGAGAATTTACATGAGAAAGAAATATGAAATTTGGATCAGCATGGTTTTTCTAATAGGAGTGCTCTTTATTTCTTCTTGTTCTGGATCTGGAAAATCAGATGAATTTGGCTGTTTTCCTTCCTCCTGTTCTTTGATTCGTCAAGAGAACGCCAGAAAAGTATGCGAGGATTGGATGGCGGGACGATTTGTGTGGAGCGGGGATTGTGCAGATGCCGGAAGTTCTGCCTGCACCAGTTTATGTGAACAGGACAAAACACGCTACTCACAAGGCGAAAAATTCGTTCCAGCTGAAGGTGTGATGGTATTTCTACCATCCGAAGTGGATATCTACGGTCGTGACTGGTATACAGAAGAGGTGGATTTACCTCTGACGGGTACGATTTATGCTTGGGGACCAACCCTTCAAACAGGCACCGAAACTATTAGGTGGCTGAAAGATCGTGGTGCAGAAATAATCTATACAGGAATTTCTATATGGAATGAAGATGCCTGGAAAACGATCGATCAACTTCCTGAGGAACTGAAGACAGCTTATGTAACAGGATTCGATGGAGAACAGTTGTTTATTCAGGAAGTAGTTTTTCTCAATTTCCTCGACCCGGCTTATCAAAATTGGATCAAAGAAAGAATAAAAGAAAGTATTGACTACGGTACAAATGGGTTTGTATTTGATGAACATTGGGGAACTGCCCAAGCAGTGAACTTTGGTGAAGGTCCCTGTGATCAATTTGCATTGGAAGGCTTCAAGCAATACCTGGCTGAAAAATATTCTGCGTCCGAATTGGAAAAGAAAGGAATATCTGATCTTCAAACTTTTAACTATTGTCAATATTTGGTTGACAACAATTTGGTAAGTCAGTATCAGGAAAATTTCCGTCTTGTTAATTTTGGGTCGGATTATCGGGAATATTTGTACCGGGCTTCCAATGCTGTAATTAAAGATATTATCCAATTCGCTTCCAATTATGCGCAAGAAAAGGGCAAGCAAATTGTTTTTGCTGCCAATTACGAGCCAACGGATAAATTGGATGAATATGATTTCGTTGATGCCCTTGAGACTTTCGTTTTCGAACATGAATGGTTCCCCAAATGGCGAGAAGAGGGAGAATATGTACGTTTTCCAGCAGGTGTACCCGTGAGCCCTTCTATGAAATACGCTTATGGTCGAAATGTGAATGCAGCTGCTATGTATGCTTTAAACAATAAAAATGATATCAACATACAGGGTTTACAAGGTGAAACAAAATTAGTCCTTCATCAATTTGCAGAATCTTATGCAAATCGCGGATACTATATGTATTTTGAAGTGACTGATTATTTGGGCTTGGGTTTTCAAACAGATCGGGAACAGCTTTATCCTTACTATATGTTCATTCGCAATGAACCTCAAGTATTTCAAGACTTGGAGCAAAATAATAATTTAGCAGTTGTCCTTCCACCCCATGCTACTGTGGATAATCGATATACGAATGATGCTCTGGCTGTTTCTCTGACCCTCTCAGAAGCTAATATTCAACATGATGTTACTGACCTAGAAAAAATAGACGAATACCAAATGGTGATAGCTACCGGATTTGCATGGTCAGATGCAGAAGTGGAACAGCTACTACAATACCTCGAAGCGGGTGGTATCGTTGTATCCTTCGACAATCGCTTTGCCAGTCTTGATGAGAATTTTGAAAGTGTAAGTCGTTCCGACATACAAAGCTTGCGAAGAAATGGTACACATCAATACGGTAGCGGAGAATTCATTTTTTACGCAGATAATCTTGGGGAGAAAATTTGGCGCAATCAACTTCCAGAGGATAAGGCAAAAATCATTTCGGCAGTTGCTGACATGGCGATACAGAATATTGCTCCTGCGAATATCCAGGTTTTACCTTACGTCAGTGCGGAAAAACTTATCGTGCATATATTGAACTATGATTTCCAAAATTCCGATTTCATCCATATGGAAGATCTACCAATAAAAATTCACATTCCGGAAGGGTATTCAACGGAAGGTAAAACGATGAAAATCATATCCCCTGATTTTGAAGGTGAGGTTGCTGTTGATTTCACCATTGAGGGCGAGATGATCGTATTTACCCTCCCTGCGCTTTATATTTGGGACATCGTAATCGTAGAATAAGAGATTTTCCCAATCAGGTATTACCATAAAAAACCGATTATCTTTGATGATCGGTTTTTTCTACTTTAGCGCCAATTTGAAATAATATACTCTTCCTGCCCTTTCCCTAGCATTCTTGTTTTGATATACATACCTTATAAATCCACAAACTTCTGTGAGCGCCAAGATAAAAGATCATGTGTATAATGATCATAGAGTAATCAGGGGAGGAAAGCATGGCACAAAAACAGAGAGGAAAATCGCATCATCCGCTAATATCTATACGCATAGTCGATATTCTAAGAACGTTTCTTGGTCTTTGTCTACTGATTGTTACCATCAGTGCCTGTACTGCGTCCGGTTCCAGTTCTAAAGGTGCCGAATATTTCAATGTGAAAGCCGAAAAAGGCAGCGGCATCATGGATTGTTCCGGGAAATGGATCGTGGAACCATCGGGAGATAGAAATGGCTATTTTAGTGGACCGATGGTGGATGGGCTGGCTCCATTTTATGAAGCCAGTCAAATAGCGAAACCTTTTATTTACATTAATTCGGATGGAGAGGTTGCATTTGATAAAAACTTCCGATTGGCAGCTCCCTTCAGTGAAGGATTAGCAGCGGTGTTGGTGGAAGATCAATGGGGTTTCATCGATACAAGCGGGGAATTCGTGATCGAACCGCAATTCAGCGGCAGTTATATCAGCAGTTTTTCAGATGGGTTGGCGAATGTGGTAGATGAATTTACTGTCTTCCATACCCCAAAAACCTGGATCTATGTGGATACACACGGCAATAAAGCATTGGGACCCTATCAAAATGCTTCATCGTTTACCAACGGGGCTGCCGCAGTTACCCTCATAACCGATGAAGACTACAAAACCGGGTACATCAATACCAAAGGAGAATTTATCCTAGAATTTTCACAGGATGAGGGTCTTACCCCCACCGGCAGCTATTCTGAAGATCTCTTTGGGGTGAAAGATACCAGCATGCAGCTTGAAGAAGGGAAATGTTCCATCGGCTTTATGAACAAAGAGAAAGAATGGGTCATCGAACCGCAATTTTGCCAGGTAGGACTTTTTGTGGATGGGCTGGCACCGGTTTCCAGAGATGAAGCGAATTCCACGCTGGGACCCTTTGGCTATATCAACACATCCGGAGAGATGGTGATCGAAGAGATCTACAACTACCCCACCAATTTTTCCGGTGGATGTGCTCTTGTCAGGTGGAATAAATTTAGCAGCAGTGGGCTGATTGATACCAGAGGTGAATTCATTTATAAATATGATCCAGCGGAATAAAGATCAGAGAAAATGGGGGATCTGATTGAATTGAAAAACATATCGAAATTTCCCCTTTCTCCAGGCGGATAAATGAAGGAAGCACGTTACAATTCTTCTATTTCTCATCTTGCTTTATTTATCTCATTTCGAAGTTTGCCTTGCTCAAGCAATTGTTTTAGTTCCGCAAGAATCGATATCTGCTTCATCATGCCCGGTTCCAACCGATCCCAATAAATTCCACCGGTCGGTTTTTGCGGTGAAGGGACATGGATCACCTGGGTTGGTGTAACTATATAATCACAGACCGTGTCAAATGGCTGCAGGTTGAATTGCTCCTCCACAATCTGGCAATCATGCACCACATCTACGATTGGGGTGTTCACATCCGCCACACCCAGTGAATAGAGAGTTGCCCATTCGATATCAAAAAAGCCATGCCCTTTACCAGCTCGTAATCCATTGCGTGTGACCGCAGATCCACCGGTGACCAGTAGATCCACCCGGTAACGTTGCTGAATTTCTTCCAAAGAGATATAGCTCCCTGTTTTTTCAACGGCATCCAGAAGGACGGCATATCTTTCACATCCGGCTGGTACTTTTTCGGGTAGTAACTCCACAAAACCACGGCGTATCCCGTAGGTGGTCGTCAATAATATTTTTTTATCTCGGACTACCCGACTACGAAGCTGCTCCAAGCAATTATCGGGCGTGATAAAGATAACATGAGAATCTTTGTAGATATCCATATCAACCAAGCGGGTGGTTGCTAGGTCGCTGCCCACAAAATCAGCAATGAATTCGCTGAAATCGTAGTGGAATCTACTATCCGGTAATGCGACCTCGCGCAAAGCGTTCCAAACTTTATTTCTCACGTTTTCCCGAGTGTCCATCCAATTTCTCCTACTGCATCAATTAGTAAATACTATCACTCGTTACCCATAAAACAAAATGAGCAATGAACAAACCATAGTCAAGCTTTCTGACCGGCTCGATGTATCAAACTGTTTTAGAAACGATTGGCGCGTTTGCACAGGATCTCATAAGCAGCATCCTTGTCATCTATTTCCAGCAAAAGTTCTTCTGTTCGGCAATCGATCCTTTCAACCAGTTTTTTATAGAAATGGGGAATGTCCGCCTGGCACAGAACAACATCAGCCAATTCGCTCATCACGACCCCATGCACACTGCCAGCGCCTAGTCTAAGAATGAGCAGTGCGGCGGCTTTTCCAATCACTTTATCATGCACTTCCGTCAGTGCCATGTCAACAGGATGGTCTTTCAGGTAATCTTCCAGTTCAAATAACGGTAGAAGCCACTTACTTTTACTTTGAAATATGATTTCTCCATCAATGAAAACCTGTAAAGAAAAATTTTCCTGTTTTTTAATATCCATAAAATGATCCTCTCAGATCGCATCAATCGGATAGATCGGGCGTTTTATTTTTTTATAGTTGAATGAGGTGATCATCTGATAGCTTTCACCCGGCGTGTTGGACATAATAAAACTTTTCCCCATTTTCTTTAGCTCAGGAAAAATGTAGCCAAATTTGGTTACAAACACATCATAGGTAGCAGGGTCAAGTTTGCATGATTTGAAATTGATTTCCTGGGTAAAAGCATAGGCTTTATCGGTGATCACCACATCGATATTTCCAATAGAAACAGTAACACCTTCGCAGCGTTTGATAGGCGGTGTCGTTGGAATAGTATAACCCAAAATATCATGATGCCCTTTATAGGTGACGGTTACTGTTACCGGTCGGGTAACCTCATCGATATCCATGCCGATGGTCAATTCGAATGAATCGCCGATGGTATGGCGCAAACATACATCGAAAGCTGCTTTATCAAGGATGCCCACAATCAATACCTTCTTCTCAGGATCATTGAACTTTAAATATTCCCTGAGTAAAATGTTGCTTCCACCCGTGGTACCAGCGGTAGGATTATCACCCATATCTGTTACGCAGACAGGTGGTTCAAGTTTATACAGGGATTTTTCGGCAGTCTCTGCGGGGGGAAGACTGAGCATTTCGAAATTGAATTCGGATCGCTTTGAAAAGACAAGCTTGGCAAGTTCATCTACTTTTTGAGAACAATATTCCTCATGTTCCGGAGCGGATGGAACGATTACGACCGTTGAAGAGGTTCTGGCAGCATCGGTCCATGCAAAACCAATAAAGGTACTGGCACACATGATCTTTGGATCGGTCGCTTCCATCTCTTTCATGATGGAAATAATCCCCTTGAAGGGTTCAACGG
>CAYLUJ010000066.1:0-12379 GCA_964386805.1 uncultured Pelolinea sp.
GGCTATCTTCTTCAACTTCGATGGATACTGTTTTGGCTTTGGCTTGAACACTATTTTCGGCAATATCCAGAATGTGAAGTGAAAGCTCCTTCATCACTCACTCCGATTTACGCAGTTTTTTCTTCAGTCGTTATCGTTCGGAGCAGTTTGGCAATGGTACTTGGTTTGACGCGTCCGTGAATTTCATCATCGATCACCACCACCGGTGCCTGACTGCAGGCACCTACACAGCGGCACTCTTCCACCGTGATGGTCCAATCTGCATTGGTTTCGCCTGGACCAATTCCGATGAGTTGTTTGATCTTTTCAATTAATTGTGAAGCACCACCGACATAACAGGCGGTACCCAGGCAGATCTTGATGGTGTGCTTGCCACGCGGTTGGGTTGTGAAGAAAGAATAGAATGAAATGACGCCATGGATCTTGCTGACAGGTGTATGCAGATAATCTGCCACATATTGCTGTAAATCCTCTGAGACGAAGCCAACCGTGTTCTGCAATTCATTCAGGATGACCATGATGCTGCCCGGTTTATCCTTATTCTTTTCGAGAATTGTGTCTATTTCGGCTTTTGCTTTTGCGTCCTGCAGGGGGTTAAATAGTACGGTATTCAATTTCACTGTTTCCATCACTCTCACCGATATACTTTTTATTAAAATCAAGTGATTTTATCATGTTTGTAATGATATTTCTATGGAACGATGATAATGGAAATAGTGTGAAAAAAAATCAGCTTAGAACTGCAACACTGCGTCCATTCAGGTGCTGCAATGCTTGACGCAGTTCGTAAATGGTGGGGCTTTCCATTTTAAAACAATTCGCCCCTAAAAACTCATCCGGATGATGGACATCTCCACCCTGGATCAATTGGTATTTCTTTAATTGCGGATACTGCTCTATGGCTTGTTGGGGCGTGATGTGGCGCGAAATTTCCAGAGTATTCAGGGGAATATCCGTAGGGACCAATCCCAACACAGGCAGCAAACCGAATTTCACCCGGTCAACGTGTGCAGGAATGAGCAGCCCACCCAGATCAGACACGATCTCAAAGGCTTCTGTGAGCGATAAATCGCAGGAGACAATGAGTAGTTGTTCTTCGCTTCGAATAAAATCCCCGCTGAAATCGACTACAAACTGCTCTCCGAAAAATTCGGGATTATTTTTAATACCCGGTAAATAAGCAGATACGACTTTTTGGAATGCTTGACTCTGTTCCAGAGAATCGAACAGGCAGAGGGAATGGACTTCCTCTTTCGTTTGCAGTTCCATGCCTGGTAGCACGGTTAGACCGGTTCCCTCTGCGGCGATTTGCACTGCCTGAATGTTGGCGGTTTGATTGTGATCGGTAATGGCGATCAGATTGATCTCATGCTGCAGTGCTGCTGATACGATGATGGGTGGGATCATTTCTATTGCAGCACAGGGTGAAAGCACACTATGAATATGAAGCTCTGCTCGAAATGTTTTCAATGGTTTTTATATGAAAATCACTGAAATATGCCGTAATTAATCACGGATGCCCAATTCCCATAATTTACCAACAATATAAAATGAATTATGAGGTGTTGAAAGCAAAGCCACACCCTCCTCTTTGGCTTTTTGGATGGTTTCATCATCGGGTTTAGCACCTTCGGTGATGATGATGGCAGCCACATCCAGCAAACACGCCACTGCTACAATATTATTGTGCGATTGAAGGGTAACCCACAGGCTTTGGTTTTTTGCTCCGGTCATTACGCAGCTGAGCATATCCGAAATATAGCCGCTGGTGGGAGTGATTTCCGAAATTTCCTTGGGAGCGGATAAAACCTCGAGATCCAATGATTTGATGATCTGCTCAAGTGTCATACTTTACTCCTTTTCTGTTTGATAGCCTTCACCAACCGTTTCATCTTTCTTGAGGAATACCTTCATGGTCAACTGGGTCCCTTTACCCAGTTCTGATTCAAGTTTCATTTCATCCACACAGCGTGAGATATTGTAGAGACCCATTCCGGCTCCGAACCCCAATTCGCGGATCTCTTCAGACGCGGTGGAATAGCCGGGTTTCATCGCCTCTTCGGTATTGGCGATGCCCGGGCCATCATCCCAGGCGTAGATGCTGATTTGATGTGGTTCGATCTCCACGTGGATGGAGCCACCATGATCGGTATGAATGATGAGGTTCATTTCCGCTTCGTAGACGGCAATACCTACTCTACGTGCCAGCTGTGGGTTGGCTCCCAGACGGAGCAGCGCTTTTTTGATATTGCTGGAAGCAGCACCGCCGTGCAGGAAATCATAATGCTTAATAACATAGCGTAGAATAAGGCTGGTACGGTCGGATTCGATATCTTCGAACAGGTGTGATGCTCGATAGCGCCGCACTTCCTCTTCATGGTAATCATGTTCCAAAGCTCTAAGAATGCCATAAGTAACATCACCCTTTGTAAGGATACCAACCAGCTTTTTGTTTTCATCCAAAACCGGCAGCCGCCCCAGCCCGGTGCGGGCAAAGGTCTTCAAGGCTTCGGTAAGAAAGTCAAAGGAATTCAAGGTGATGAGGTCGGTGGACATATATTTTCTTACAGGGACGGTAAGCTCACCGTTGATCAAGCATTTGATCAAGTCCTCTGTGCTGACAAGCCCCACCAGGTCTTCATTTTCTGTTACCAGTAGTCCGGAAATGTGTTTCTCGCGCATTAAATCTGCAACGACCTTCATCGAAACATCCGGTAGGATGGTGATCAACGTTTTTGTCATCACTTCATCAATGCGGATGATGTATGCCAATTCCTCCACCCGGGTAATGCTTCCGGCAAGTTGATCGGTGATCACTTTTCCTTTGAAGCGGGGAGGCTGGTCGTTGAAATTTAAATCTCTCATGAAGTTTTTAGTCTTTGATCGCGTTCTCCAGGCTTGGTAAACCGGTCTGGTACAGGCGACCTGATAATTCGTACATGCCGAAAGGAGAACTGATCAGTGGAATCTGCACTTCTTCAGCAAGCCGAATAGTCTCTTCGGGGGGAACCTTTCCACGTACAAAAACGATGGCTGCCACATCTGCCATCTGGGCCGTGCGCACTACCTGGGGGTTGACCAGTCCGGTCAACAATACTGCATGGGGTTGAATGTATGCCAGTACATCGCTCATCAGGTCAGCACTGCAGCCGCCTTTGATGATTTCATCGGGGTCCATGCAGCTTTCTCTAGTGAGCAGTTTCCCCTGAGTTTGGTCAATTAATTCTGATATTTTCATAAGTTTTACTGATTAACAAGTCCAGCGTAATTATATGTTAAAATCCTTCGCATAAGTTATTATCACAGGCATAAAAAATGAAAAGTATAATCCCTTCCGTAAAAGGCACACGCGAATTCTACCCTGAAGATATGGTTTTGCGCCAGTGGTTGTATAACCTGATCCGTGAGGTTTCTGAATCCTTCGGCTATCAGGAATATGACGGACCTTTTCTCGAAACACTGGAGTTGTATGCCGCCAAATCAGGGGAAGAACTGGTCAAAGAACAATCCTTTGTATTTCAAGATAGGGGGGGAAATGAGATCACCCTGCGCCCGGAGTTGACCCTCAGCTTAGCGCGCATGGTTGCCCAACGCCAGAAGGCGCTGGTTTTCCCGCTACGTTGGTGGTCTTTTGGACCCTTCTGGCGCTATGAAAAACCACAAAAAGGGCGCACGCGCGAATTCTTTCAATGGAATGCGGATCTGATCGGAGTGGATTCCATTCAAGCGGATGCGGAAGTGATTGCCCTGTGCGCAGCTTTCTTTCAAAAAGCAGGACTTACCAAAGATGAAGTGCACATCTATGTCAATGACCGCCAGCTCATGGAAAGGGAACTGATCAAACTGGGTTTCGCATTGGAACAGCATAAGCTGATCTTCAAACTGATTGACCGGAAAGATAAATTGACAGAACAGGCATGGGATGCGTATGTGCTAGAAGCCGGTTTAACTGGAATCCAATTGGACGCGCTTAAAAACCTGATAAATAATCAAGAACTATGGCATGCCTCAGAAAAACTTATCAGTATATTCAGTATTTTGGATCTCTATGGATTGGGCGAGTATGTCAGTTATGACCCGCGCATCATCCGTGGATTGGATTACTATACGGGGGTGGTCTTTGAAGCGAAAGACCTGGGTGAGAACCACCGCGCCATTCTGGGCGGCGGGCATTATGCCAATCTGGTGGCAGATGTGGGTGGGGAAAGCCTACCGGGAGTTGGTTTTGCAATGGGAGATGTGGTTTTCCCACTGGTATTGGAAAGTCATGGAAAATTACCGCAGTTGAAGGCTATCCCTGCCAGCGTATTGGTCACGGTCTTTGATGAAGCCAGCTTGCCGGCTTCCGTTGCACTGTGCAATCGCTTGCGTGCTATTGATATCCCAGTAGCGCTGTATCCCGAAGCTGATAAACTGGGCAAGCAGTTCAAATATGCCGATCGCTGTGGCTTCAAAGGCGCACTGGTGATCGGTCCCGATGAGCTGCAAAAAGGGGAGGTGGTCTTGAAAGACCTCGCCTCCCGTGAGCAGGTTTCTTTCCCCAATGCAGAAATGGAAGGAAAAGTTGGCAAATGGCTTGCTGCTAAAAATGGCTCATGATACAATCCAGTGTACATGGTGGCTGTAGCTCAATGGCAGAGCACTTGACTGTGGATCAAGTGGTTGTGGGTTCGACCCCCATCAGCCACCCCAAAATGTAGGCTTTTTCTCAGAAAAAGCCTACATTTTTTATATCTGGGATTGTCTTTCATTACACCAGGTGGGTTCACGTGCAATTCCAGCCTTTCGGATACGACCAGGTCATCCATTTGTGATAAGTACATAGTCAAGAGATACTAAAAAAGAGTTTTGACGCTGAAAGGATGGAAGGTAGATATAAGTCAGGTGGTTTCCTCTGTGCGCAAAAAATAACCGTGACGCGCTATTCAAATCACTGCCGGTTTTTTCCTGCGCCCACTTTCTGTCTGCTGTGCCTCTTTTCTTGCCTGTCCGAAAGCTGTGAGGTCGTGCATCCTGTTATTGAAAATGAACTAATGTAAAAACATCTTGACATTTTAGGAATATTAGGTTATGATAAAATGTAAAGAACAGTATACATTTTGTGAGGAGGTAGATGATGCAGAAAAAGAAGTGGAAAGCGGACGAAATGGAGATGGCTATCAATTTCAAGGCCATGAGATTAGCATGGGTATTTGTTATGATGGCTCTCCTTGCGTGGTGTATTATAAAATTAGTAGTCTATGGTGAAACGCCTTTTATCCCATTCATTATTATCTGCATTCAAAATATTATCTTTTTCTCAGCTAAATTGATAATGACAAATAAATTGGCTGGAAAAGGATCAGATGAAGAATGACATCAGACGTTTGCGAAAGGAGAAAGGTCTTCGCCAGGAAGATGTGGCTAACCTGGTGGGAGTTACCCGGCAAACAATCATTGCTGTTGAAAATGACAAATATAATCCCACATTAGAACTGGCGATGAAACTGGCTCATTTGCTAGGTGTGACTGTGGAAGAAGTATTTTTCCTCGACGATGACCAATAGAATATGCTCCAGCAGTGAATCTGATGCTTTTCAATGTTGTGGATCTCTTGTAATAAAAATTGATTTATTATAAATGTTTCAATACGGTATAGTCCGATCCTGTGCAAGGATATATAGTAGAATGAACAGGGATTGGAGGGTGCATGTCGATTACGTTGATTCTGTTTTTAATCTACATTGCAGCGATCGCTGCCAGTGCAGTTGGCATCATAAAGAAAATAAAAGTTCTAAAAATAGCGGGGGCAATTTTATTCTTAACAGGGATTCTAGTAACTGCACTTCTTGTTTTAACTGTAAAAAATATGTGATGGAATGGGAGCCAACTGGCTGTGAAAGTGCAGGGACTTTGTTTAGGGTGCCATGGGACACAGCCGATGGGCATTCCAGACGCTATGCTATGGATAAACTTGCACCTGTTTCGTGCGCGAAATGGGCATTGCGGATGGCACTGGAAGAGTTCGCTCGTGCTGCGCCGTCAAGACGTGCTTGATTATCCTCAGATGGGGTAGATTGTCTTCACCCTCAAAGACAGCGCGTTTCTTGAGGGCAAGTAGTTGGGAGCTCAGCTCTCTCAATCGCCTGAAAGAAGGATTCAAAATGAGTCCTTTTTTATTGTCTAGATCAGTAGTGATCACAGCATCTTCGATTCCCCTTTGACTCGCAATTCAAAATTGGGCAAAACCACGCCTGTTTTATGCTGGATCAGGGTTATTCGAGTGTGAATTGCTGCGTGGTATCCCAAAAGAATTCATGCCGATCTTCCAATTGACTCATTTGGATTGAACTTATACAATATCTTGACAGCTAAATTAATAACGTGTACCATATGTAAACATTTGCGCAAATGTTTGCGCAAATCATGGGAATAATAAACTATTATGGCAAATATAAAAGATGTAGCAAAACGGGCGAATGTTTCGATCACTACTGTATCTCATATCATTAACCAAACTCGTTATGTCAGCGATGAACTCACCGACCGTGTGAAAAAAGCGATGGAAGAACTTGATTACCATCCCAATTCACTGGCACGCGGATTGAGAAGTGGAAAAACAAAAACCATCGGACTCGTCATCCCTGATATTTCTAATCAATTCTTTGCGGAAATCTCCAGGAAGATTGAAGATAATGGATTTGAGTATGGCTACAGTGTTATTCTTTGTAATACGGATGATGATTCTCAAAAAGAAAAAAGTTACATCGATGTGTTACTTGCCAAAAAAGTCGAGGGGATCATTTTTATATCCTCTGGAGCAGAATCGAATAATCTTGAAAAGACAATGGATTTTAGTATACCCATTGTTGTGGTGGACCGGGATATAAAAGAAAACAACTATGACGTTGTATTGGTTGACAATAGTATTGGTGGATTTGAAGCTACCAGATATCTTATTGAGTTGGGACATCGCCGTATTGGATGTATTGGAGGGCCATCGCCTATCACACCCAGCGCGCAACGTGTGGCGGGCTATAAACGGGCACTGCAGGAGGCTGGTATTCCAGTGGATACCGATCTCATCATTTTCGGAGACTTTCGATATGAGAGCGGTAATAAGGCAATGTGTGCTCTATTGTCGCTTCCGCAACCCCCAACCGCTGTTTTTGCCAGCAACGATATGATGGCATTGGGGGCGATACAGGCGGTGAATGACAAAGGAATGAAGATTCCGGACGATATATCTGTGATCGGATTCGACAATATCCCATTTTCTCAAACTATCTCCCCAACATTGACAACCATGGCACAGCCCATTCATGAAATGGCTAATCTGGTCGTGGATCTGCTCATCGATAAAATAAAACTTCAAAGACAAAGGAGCAGGGCGGAAGAGCAAAAACCGGCGTATAAACGTATTGTGCTGGAAACAAAATTAATAAAAAGGAATTCCTGCAGAGAGATTGGAAATAATTAATATGAAAAAGATTATTGTTTTAGGTAGTATCAATATGGATCTTGTGGTGAGCACCGATCGGGCTCCGGAAGGCGGAGAAACTTTATTTGGCTCCAGCTTTCAAACTATCCCTGGTGGAAAAGGTGCCAACCAAGCAGTGGCGATTGCACGGCAGGGTAGTGAGGTTTCTATGATCGCGAGGGTGGGGAACGACGGATTTGGTGATGAACTGATCAAAAAACTGGCAGAAAATTCAGTAGATGTTAAGAATGTAAAACGAGATGATGCTTGTTCGACTGGTGTGGCATTGATCGTTGTGGAAGCGTCTGGTCAAAACAGGATCCTGGTGGTTGCCGGGGCAAATGGGCAAGTGAGCAAAGCTGATGTGGATGAAGCCAGCGCTTTATTCGATCAAAGTGACTTCATCGTATTACAGTTAGAGACTCCCTTAGAAACCGTTGCGTACGCAATCAGCGTAGCGAAAGCTCGCCATGTTCAAACTGTGCTGAACGCGGCTCCAGCCTGTCCACTTTCTGATGACCTGCTCAGACAAGTCGATTATTTGCTTGTCAACGAATCGGAAGCGGAGGCTATCACGGGAAAGTCAGTTAAGAGTGCGGATTCAGCTTTCGAAGTCGCAAGCGCTTTGCAAAAAAAGAGCGGTGGAAAGGTAATCCTGACGCTAGGTGATAAAGGCGCGGTGGCTGCCGATGAGGAAACTACCTGGCATACACCTGCGTTCGTAGTGAAAGCCGTGGATACTACGGCCGCCGGCGATGCGTTCACCGGTGGATTGGTCAACGCTCTCCAACAAGGTTTAACGCTGAAAGATGCTATAATCCGTGCCAGCGCCGCAGGAGCCTTGGCAGCTTGTAAATTTGGAGCACAGCCATCCTTGCCAACATCAGAAGAAATGCATGAGTTTTTTGTCGCTCAAAAGGTTATATAATTGATATCTTTGAATGGCAAAAAAGCAGTGACTTTATCAGTAATTGCTCGAAATTGCGATTTGTTTTTTTACTATTACTTTCATAGGAGTATATTTGGAACGGGTTAGACCACAAAACCTTCTTGATTGCACGTTCTCCCATAAACAAAACAGTTCTACTTGTGATATATAAATTTCCGACCAGTTTTTAAATCATTCCGATGCAATAGCTTGACATCTGAAATAAAAATGAGTATTATAAGCAAATGATTGCGCAAACATTTTCTTTTTTCTTATTGGTTGTGCAAAAAACAAGAAATGGAGGTTAAAGATTAAATTATGAAAGCAGATGCTCTTTGGATTATCGAACCCAATAAAATGGAAATTCGTCCTTATGAAGTCGAAGAACCAAAATATGACGAAGTGATGTTCAAAACAATGGCGGGGGGTGTATGCTGCTGGGATTCTTATTTATATCAGGGAATTAGCGCTCCAGGTCCGTTGCCCTATGTGATCGGACATGAATCAGTAGGTATCATTGAAAAAGTGGGCAGTGGTGTGAAAAACCTGAAACCGGGCGATAAAGTTTTTTGCGCTTCCGGTTCCAATCAAATGATGTGCAAATATGTCACTGTGAAATCTGATTGTGTAGTGAAACTTTCAGATGATACATCAGATTGGGTTGCTGCAGTAACAGAACCCACTTGCTGCGTGGTTAATGTACTCTATAAAACCTTTATCGAGCCCGGAGATCATGTTGTTTTGATCGGTGCAGGTTATATGGGAACACTGACTTTGCAAGGTCTGACCCGCGGATCGCAAGCAGGTCGGATCACTGTTTTCGAGATCCGCGAAGATCGACGCGAAATGGCAAAAGCATATCATCCATTTGAGGTACTGGATCCTGAAAGTGTTGAAGGGAAGAAAGTGATCGATGAGATCATCGCCAAGGGTGGGGCAGATGTTGTCATTGAATTCAGCGCAGCAAAATCAGGATTTGAGCTGGCTAACAAGTTGTTCAAGATGGCAGGAAAACTTGTGATCGGAAGCTGGCACCGCACTCCAATGGAATTTGACGGAACCCGCTGGCATTTGGGTGGAGTATCCGTATTCAACTTATCCCCCATGAGCAATGCCCATTACACCGAGATCTTACCGCGTACCTATGAGTTAATCAAACGTGGTGTGTATGAGCCAGGAAAGCTTGTTACCCATGTAGCCAACTATAAAGATTGTAAAGAGGTTTTTTTACGAGCAATTGATAAAAAAGATGGCTACATGAAAGGCGTTATCCTGTTCAACGATTAAATACCAATGAAGCTTCCACTGTAGTAGTGCCTTTCGGTGGAAGCTTGGGATTTATCCCAGGATTTTTATTTAGACCTAAGGAAGCAAAAATCTCTTTATCTGACCTCGTTCATTTACAAAATAGAAAAAATCGATCTTATAAAATGGATAAAACATGAAGAAAGAAAAACTTCTAAACCCTGAAATTGTTGCGGCGGTTGCAGCGCTCGGTCATACAGAATATTTATGTATTGCTGACTGTGGATTGCCAATTCCACACGGAGTAAATGTGATCGATGTATCAGTTACAGCAACAATTCCAAGCTTTTTACAAGTACTGAAGGCGGTTGAATGTGAGCTGGTTATTGAATCATATATTTGCGCTAGCGAGATCGAAGCAGCAAATCCAAATACCCTGAAGCAAGTGGAAGAGATATTAACTGGAAAAACCGCAAAGAAGATTCCACATGAGGAATTTAAGAAACTCACTTCCAATGCAAAATACATTATTCGAACAGGTGAAACCTCACCCTATGCAAATATCATTTTAGTAGGTGGGGTAAATTTTTAAACTTTTTAGAAATAGGAAGGAACGATTTTTGAGTAATCCATTTCCTCGCACGTTCGTCGGCAATGTTTCTTTGCCAAGACTGATCATTGGCTGTAACTGGATATCAGGATTCAGCCACCTCAGCGCAGCTGGCGATACAATGATCCGCCAAACACATAGTGCTCCAGAATCAGTCAGTTCTATTTTCGAGACTTTTCTTGACCATGATATTAATGCAGTTCTCGGACTTTTCGGCGTAGATAATAATCTGATTCCCGCAGTAAATCTTGCACAGGAACGCACAGGCAAAAAGATGATCATCATCGATGAGCCGATCATCAATATGGATGATTCACCAACCGCACGTCTTGAAGCAAAAAAGAAAATTGGTGAATGTGCCAAACGCGGCGCAACGTTCTGCTTACCCCTTCACTCGTGTATCGAACAACTGGTTAATAAGAATACGATGACCATTAACCGGTTACCTGATTATCTGTATATGATCCGAGAAGCAGGAATGATCCCAGGACTCTCTGCACATATGCCTGAGGTCGTACAGTATGCTGACCTTAATGAATATGATGTCGAAACATATATTCAAATTTATAACTGTATGGGATTCTTGATGCAGGTGGAGATCGAAAGCGTTGCCAAGATCATTCAGAATGCTAAAAAACCTGTCATCACCATCAAACCTTTGGCGGCAGGAAGAACCACCCCATTTGTGGGACTCAACTTTGTCTACAACACCATCAGAGAACAGGATATGGTGGCAATCGGATGCTTTGATGCTAATCAGGCGGATGAAGATATTGAGATCTCGCGTGCGGCTATTGAACGAAGAGCCCCCAGGATAACAAACCGAAACAGCCCCCTTGAAACATCGGTTATTAAAGGTGTGATTCAGGATTAGTTTAACGAGGATGGTTAACTCAAGAAAGGAGGATGATCGAAAGATAAAAATTTTATATGTACGTGTAAATTCTTTTACAAACAAAAAATATTAGGAGAAGAATGATGAATAAAAAACTTTATTTGGTACTCTCTTTCATCTTGGTCGCGACCTTAGCGTTAGCTGCCTGCGCGCCAAAAGAAGAAGCACCTGCTGAAGAAGCGGCACCAGCCGAGGAAACTTCCAGCGAACCCATTAAAATTGGCTTCACCCTCCCCACACTTCAATTCCCATTCTATGTAAGAATGCACGATACATTCATTGCAGAAGCCGAAGCTCGTGGTTGGGAAGTTGTCTATGTTGATGGAAACCTCGATTCATTAACCCAGGTGAATGCAAGCCTTGACCTGTTAACTCAGGATATTGATGCTTTAGTCATGGCAACATGGTGGATCGATGCCATGCCGGATGTGTTGGATACTGCAGAGAGAAGCGGCATTCCCGTGTTCTTTATGGATCAATCAGCAGCTATGGTTCCTGAAGGTTCAACCTTTGCTTCCGCATCTGGTACTGATAACTATGATGCCGGCTATGTTGGTGGTCAATGGATGGCAGAACGCTTGAAAGCTGAAAGCAAAACCAGCGTCAACCTCGTTTTGGTCACCATGACCAGCGAAACAGCAGTGAAACGCTGCGATGGCTTTGTTGCCGGTTTGACCGATAATGGTATCGAAGTAACAGTCTTGAACGAATACCTTGGTGACACTCGCGCCAACGGCATGCGCTCCATGGAAGATGCACTGGTTACTTATCCAGAAGGCCAAATTGACCTCGTCTTCGGATACAGTGCACAATCTAGCTTAGGCGCTTATGATGCCATTGTGGCTGCCAACCGCTCAGAGATCCAGGTTGTTGGGTTCGATGGTGAAGATGATGAAATCGCTCTGATCGATGCCGGTACACAATATATTGGTACCGTTGTTCAGTATCCTGATCAAATGGCGATCCTCACTGCACAGTTGGTTGAAAAAGTGGTTATCAATGGCGAAACCATTGAACAATCCCAGCCAGTAGCCGCCGGTGTTTACGACGGAAAATAGTCTTTCGCGTGGTCTGAAATTTCAGACCCATTAATGGTATTGCCTGACAGAGGAATTTATAATTATTCCCTCTGTCAGGCAGAACATCCTTGATGGTGTACGGAGGAAAAAAATGCAAGGTGATGGAAATATACTGACCCTTAGCAAAGTTTGCAAAGAATTTCCTGGTGTTAAAGCACTTGAT
>CAYLUJ010000067.1:0-6178 GCA_964386805.1 uncultured Pelolinea sp.
TATAAAACTGCACCCTTTCTGTTGGTTTTGTGTCCAACTTTTGGGGTGCAGTTCAGATGCCGGAAGGGATTTTTCTTTATTGAAAATCCTCTGCGATCTTTTCACCATAGTGCAGCAGCGCTTGAACCATATCGGTCGAACGACCTTCGGCATATACCCGAAGCACCGGTTCTGTTCCAGATGGTCTGATCAACAACCAGGAATCATCTGCCATGATGTATTTCACACCGTCCAAAGAAACTACCTGGGCGACTGTTTCACCACCGATCAATGCAGGAGCTTCGGAAATGAGTCGGTCGACCATTTTCTGTTTGGCAACCGGTCGGTTCAACCGCAAATCCGTCCGTTCATAAAAAGCCGGTCCAACATCCTTGAGCAGATCATCCACCAATTCAGAAAGTGCGCCACCTGATTCTGCAACGATCTCAGTGATCAAAAGACCCATGAGCACACCATCTCCCTCCGGGATATGACCAAGGAAAGAAATGCCGCCCGATTCTTCACCACCGATCAATACCTGTTCACTCAGCATATGATCGGCGATCTGATTGAATCCAACCGGGGTTTCATAGAGGGTCAGACCGTAGCGTTTTGCCAATCGATCGATCATGCGCGTTGTGGAAACAGTGCGTACCACTGCGCCGGTTAGATGCCGTTTTTCGACCAGATAGCGGATTGCCAATGCCATAATGCGATGTGGATCAACAAATACCCCTCGTTCATCCATTGCACCAATACGGTCAGCATCGCCATCGGTAGCCAGACCCAGAGTACCTTTGCCATTGATGAGTGCCCCGGAAAGTGGTTTCAGATTGTTAGCAATTGGCTCCGGGTGCACTCCACCAAAACCGGGATTCATCTCACCCCGGATCTCATATACTTCACATCCGGTTCCTTCCAGAATACCCTTGATGACACCTCGTCCGGAACCATACATGGAATCAACCACGATATATTGCGGGTTTTCGGCGATGATATTGAAATCAATCAACTTGCGCAGATGGTCGTAATAATCAGGCATAGGGTTAAAACGCGTAATGAGCCCATCAGCACGCGCCTTATCAAAATCCATCAGGTTGGGTCCCCTGCCCTGTTCTTCATTATCATTTAAATAAATTTCCACTTTTCGGCACTGATCGGGTGATGCGGATCCCCCATAACAGGCTTTTAATTTCACCCCATTATAGCGAGGAGCATTATGCGAGGCGGTGATCATGATGCCTGCAATTGCATTGAGATCGCGCACCGCAAAAGAAACCGTAGGGGTGGGTGCGTCAGATTGGCACAGAAAAACCTTGTATCCATTGGCAGCCATTACCCGAGCAGCTTCTTTTGCATAGCGATCAGAAAGAAAACGCGTATCAAAACCAATGACGATTTTCTTTGGATCCGGTTTTTGTTCCAACTTGGTGCCGTTGATCCACCCTTCTGACGCTACCGCATCGGCGATTGCTTGGCTGACTAACTGCAGATTATGGAAAGTAAAAGTATCTGAAATTACCGCACGCCATCCATCCGTTCCAAAGTGAATTGGCATCTCATTTTCTCCTCTACAGTGATTTATTTCAAATAAAAAGTCCGCTTGAGAGCATCTCAAAGCGGGCTAGCCATTTATCCAACATTTCAAATCGCGGATTTCACGCAAATATTATAACTTAATCTGGTTCATGGTGTAAAATTTCGCTTATGAGAAAAAAAACCGCGTTTTTGTTCCTGCTGATGGTCATTGGCAGTCTGTTCATCTCCTGTAAAGGAAAAGCACAAGAAGCTGCGATTCCAGAAGCCCCAACCAGTATTCCTCTTCCTACCCCCACAACTGCAGCAGATCGCGTGGTTTTAATCACAGGGGATATTCAAGATACCTGGACTTTGCAGCAAGCGAATACCGTTCTTCAAGAACTTGCCACATCCTCCGGGCTTGTATTTGAAACGCGGACCGAGATTCAATCGAATGAGATCACACCGGATATGAAAGTACTGGTTTTCTTGAGTCATCCACAAAACCTGGGCAGTCTTTCCAATTCATCTTCCAGCACACAGTTCATTGTGATCAGCGATCAAGAATGGACTCCAGAATCCAACGTGACCATTATCCGTTCTGATCTCACAAACCAGGTCTTCATGGCTGGCTATGCTTCGGTCATGCTGGCAGATAATTTTCGTGGTGGTGGGTTGCTTACCAGTGAAACCAGCAATTTAACTACTGCATATAAAAATGGTGCTAAATATTTTTGCGGTCTTTGCAATGCAGTGATCACCCCCCTCAATAGATATCCAATCACAAAAGAGATTTCCCAATCTAGCCAGGCGGCTGATTGGATAGCTGCATTTGACGAAATCAATTCAAGTACTATTCTGTATGTTTTTGTGCCACCGCAGGCATATTCAACCGACCTTTTCAATCATATTGCACAAACGAATGTAAAGATCGTTGGCATTGCCACTCCTCCCCCTGAAGCGCAAGCCATCTGGGCTGGCACATTTCTCATTGATGGGATCACACCCATTCAAGATATTTGGGATGATGTTTTAGCAGGAAATGGAGGAAAAACTGTAAATGCCAGTTTGTATCTGGCTGATACGCAAGCCGGGCTCATCAGTCCCGGCAGGCAACAGCTCCTTCAGCAGGTAATCACGGAATTGCAAGCAGGCAGAATTTATACACTCGATCCATTGGCTGAGTAATTTATTTGTCATTCCCCATAAATTCATCCATGGTGGCACGACCCGGTTGAGAGATCCCTTCACCCCTGAGCGCCTTCCATACTGTCAAGAATAAAATCTTTAGATCCAACCAGAATGTCCAGTGATCCACATACCAGACATCCAGTTCAAATTTCTTTTGCCACGAAATAGCATTGCGTCCATTGATCTGTGCCCAACCGGTAATTCCTGGTAGCACCTCATGGCGGCGCGCCTGCCGAGGTGAGTAACGCTCGAGATAAGCAACCAGCAGAGGTCGAGGACCCACCATGCTCATCTCACCGATCAGAACATTAAAGAATTCGGGCAATTCATCCAGACTGAATTTGCGCAGGAATTTTCCAAGCGGTGAAATACGCTCAACATCCGGGAGAAGGTTCCCATTTTCATCCCGTAGTTCGCGCATGGTACGGAATTTCCATATACGAAATATTTTTCCATGAAAACCGGGGCGATCTTGAGAAAAAATAACCGGCCATCCTTCGCTGACCCACAGAAGAATACTGATAATAAGCAAGAGGGGAGAAAGAATTACCATCGCCAAAATAGAGAAAAGGATATCAAAAATCCTTTTTTCAATGGGAACGTTTTTCGGGAATCCGTACATACTCTGATTTTACCAAAAGCTAAACATGTTTACGTTATAATGATAGCAATCAATCAGGAGAGAAGACGATGATCAAAAACCTATCCATTGAATATTGTGTTCCCTGCCAATATGAGAAAGATGCCAGGAATCTGGCAGCCATTATCCAAGAACAATTCGGATTAACCGAAGAAAATATTTTATTCATTCCCTCAAAGAAGATCGGTACCTTTGAGGTTTCTGTCGATGGAGAATTAATTTATTCAAAAATTAAAAGTGGAAAACTACCCACTCCAGAAGAGATCATCAACCTCATCTTTTTACAACCTAAAGGATAAGAAATAGACATGAGTAAAAAAGGGCGTGTATTTTCGGGAGCCAGACCAACCGGGCGACAGCATCTGGGAAATTACCTGGGAGCTGTAAAAAATTACGTAAAACTTCAGGATGAATATGATTGCATTTACTGCATTGTGGATATCCATGCTCTAACAACCATGGAAACCACAAAAGATCTGAAATCCAATACACTGGAAATGGCTCTGGATTGGCTGGCAGCCGGAGTGCGCCCGGATGAAACCATCATGTTCATCCAATCGCATATCCCGGAAGTGATGGAACTGCACACCATGCTCTCGATGGTCACTCCCCTGGGGAAATTGACCGACCTGCCGACCTTCAAAGAAAAGGTCAGAGAGCAGCCCAATAATGTCAATTATGGTTTGGTAGGCTACCCGGTTCTCATGGCAGCTGATATCATGCTGTATAAAGCCAATTTTGTGCCGGTGGGTGTAGACCAGGCACCGCATATTGAATTCACAAGAGAGGTTGCCCGTTCTTTCAATTTCCGATATGGAAAAAATGTACTCATAGAGCCACAAATGAAAGTAACAGAAGTGCCCAAAGTATTGGGCATTGACGGGCAGCAAAAAATGGGGAAGAGTCTCAACAACCATATTGAAATCGCCTCTACCCCCGAAGAAACGCAGCAGCGCGTCATGCAGATGGTCACTGACCCGGCACGTATCAAACGCAGCGACCCGGGGAATCCGGATGTATGCAACGTGTTCAGCATGCACAAGGTCTTTTCATCCAAAGAAGAGATCGGTATGGTAAATGTGGAATGCCGGCGGGCAGGCATCGGCTGTGTGGATTGTAAAAAGTTGTATGCCAAGAATCTCAATGCTCATCTGGCTCCTTTCCGAGAACGGCGGGAGGAATTGGCTAATAAACCGCAAGAAATTTGGGATATTCTGGATGATGGTGCGCAGCGCGCAAGAGTTATCGCGAAGGAAACCATGCGTGAAGTGCGCGACGCCATCGGATTACCATAAAACACTTTAACCATGAAAGCAGTACTGCAGCGCGTTTCGCATAGCTCCGTTGTCGTTGATAAGCAGGTTATTTCCACCATAGGGAAGGGACTGCTGGTTCTTCTGGGTATTGAAAAAGAAGATACGGCTGAAAATGCAAGCGCTCTCTGTAAAAAAATTGCCAATCTGCGCATTTTTGAGGACGATCAGGAGAAAATGAATCTCTCTGTGCTGGATATTCAGGGTGAAGTGTTGGTCATATCGCAATTCACCTTGATGGCAAACACACAAAAGGGAAACCGCCCTTCTTTTGTAAATGCAGCGCCTCCTGAAATTGCCAAACCGCTGATTGAAGATTTTTGTGAAATGCTGCGCGAATATGGGCTGATTGTTCAACAGGGCATTTTTGGAGCGCACATGATGGTTGACCTCGTCAATGATGGACCGGTAACAATTTGGCTGGAAAATTAGGACAAGACAATTCTTTTTCTCTTCACAAACAACACCAATCAATCTGGAATTTTAGAATCCCGAAGCATTAAAATTGATTTTTTGATTCAAGTTTTCGCGTTCTTTTTTTCCTTGACGTACATACTTTCACGTGCTAACATACATTTTATAAATTGAAAAATATTTTCTATTTTCGGAGGGAAGAACAAGAGGAGATTTACATGAAGAAAAGAATCTTTTCACCATTCGCATTAATCATTTTGTTATCCATTATTTTTTCCGCTTGCGTTCGCCCCGCCAGTGGAACCCCCGATAGTGTTCCAACTACGAATGCAACACTGCCAAATCCGGTGTCAACGCAATCGCAATTGATGAAAGATATCATCGCCGGAACCCAAACAGCGATGGCATTGACAACCAGCAACGGCACTCCTGCACCAACATCATCCTCATCATCAGTGACAGCCACCAGCAGCACAGGCTTGACTTCAGCTACCAACACGCCCTCCGCTACATCAACGCCTGCATTGCCAACTGCGACAGCCGGGCCACCACCCGTAGTGACGCTGACCTATAACAGCAGTTCCTGTGGTCCAGGTCTGTATATCTGCACCGTCAGTGTGATAAAAGACCAAAGTGTAACTATCCAGGCAACCAACAGCTGGTTAATGAAGGGTTGGAACCTGAAGTTCACGATGCGACCGAACGGCGCTGATGAAGCACAGGGTATTGTTGTAGGAACAGCAGTATATGATACCGACGGCAGTTCAGGTTTCCAGGTAACCCTGAACATACCCGACTCACTGCGTGGTTTTGAAACCATCATCGTCAGGCTTGATTCAGATGAATGCACCACATATTATAGAACCGAGTGCTACGGTCAGGAATATTTCTATAACACAGCACAATAATTGAAGATAAAAACCGCGGAATACGTTCCGCGGTTTTTTTATTTAATATATAATGAAGAAAAAACCATGAAAATAGAAAAAATATCTACAATTCATATTGGAAAAGCATTTTCGGTAGAGGAAGTTCAAGTATCTTTACCTAGCGGAAAAAGGAAAACCTATGATCGGGTGAATCATCGCGATTCCGTAACCATCTTGCCAGTGGATGGAGAGGG
>CAYLUJ010000067.1:6188-12357 GCA_964386805.1 uncultured Pelolinea sp.
TTACCGGCGGGCGTCATGGAATATGGAGAAGATCCTCTATCCAGCGCACAGAGGGAAATTCGAGAAGAAATTGGCATGGCAGCCAAATCATGGAAACCGCTCGGCTCATTTTATTTAGCGCCGGGTTATTGTACAGAAATTAATTATGTTTTTCTGGCTCAAGATCTGTACGCAGCGCCTTTAGACATGGATGAAGATGAATTCTTAACCATTGAACACATCCCGCTGAATGAAGTTTTAGCAATGGTAAAGAATTGTAACCTTGTGGATGGCAAATCTTTAGCTGCCTTGGGTATATTTTTCCAAGCTGAACGCTAAAAAGTGAGCGTCGAGCGATAATAATAGAAAAGTGGTATGATTAATCGGATTTGGGAAAAACAATGAAAAGAAATCTCTTACTGGTTCCTTCCTGCCCTAAATCCCTAATAACATCTATTTAAGGAGTATCATTCATGAAGCGTCAATACCGTATGATGGATGGTAATGAAGCGGTTGCTTACGTTGCCTATCGATTGAACGAGGTGATCGCCATCTATCCAATTACACCTTCGTCAGCCATGGGTGAACACGCCGATGCCTGGTCAGCTGCCCGTATTCCGAACATCTGGGGAACCGTTCCCACTGTTATGGAAATGCAATCAGAAGGCGGCGCTGCTGGCGCAGTGCATGGCGCGCTCACTTCAGGGTCTTTGACAACTACATTTACCGCCTCACAGGGTCTGTTATTGATGATCCCCAATATGTACAAGATCGCCGGTGAACTAACCTCAACCGTTTTCCATGTTTCTGCCAGATCGCTGGCAACTCATGCCCTATCTATCTTCGGCGACCAAGGTGATATTGCGGCTGTCCGCAGCACTGGCTTTGCACTGCTGGCATCGCGCTCTGTGCAAGAAGCGCATGACATGGCTGTCATCGCCCAAACCGCAACATTGGAATCGAGAATCCCTTTCCTGCATTTTTTTGATGGCTTCCGCACATCCCATGAGGTCAACAAAGTTGAGATCCTCAATGATGAAGACTTTAAAGCCATGCTCGATGATAATTTAATCTTCGAACATCGCAAGCGCGGGCTGACCCCCGACCGACCTGTCATTCGCGGCACTGCTCAAAATCCAGATGTGTATTTCCAGGCGCGCGAAACGGCTAATCCCTTCTATGAGAAATGTCCTGCCATCACGCAGGCTGCCATGGATAAATTTGCAGCACTTACTGGACGCAGTTATCACCTTTTCGATTATGCCGGCGCACCGGATGCAAAACAGGTGATCGTGATCATGGCATCAGGCGCAGAGACCACCGAAGAGACTGTAAACTACCTGACTGCCAAAGGTGAAAAGGTCGGTGTGGTCACTGTCCATCTGTATCGACCATTCTCTACAAGTCATTTCATGGCTGCACTTCCTGCAACAGTTGACTCCATCGCTGTTTTGGATCGTTCAAAAGACCCAGGAGCTGATGGAGAACCGCTTTACAAAGATGTAGCGACAGCCATTCACGAAGGTCTTGCGATGGGAACCGCTCCATTCAAGAAAGTGCCTATTCTTGTTGGTGGTCGCTATGGGCTCTCATCGAAAGAGTTTACACCTGGCATGGTGAAGGGTATTTTTGATGAGCTGAAGAAAGCTTCACCCAAGAATAGCTTCACTATTGGTATCAATGACGATGTCAGCCACAGTTCGTTGGATTATGACGAACATTTTTCAATCGCAGCGGATGATGTAGTACGCTGTGTATTCTTTGGTCTGGGTTCTGACGGAACCGTTGGCGCAAATAAAAACTCCACCAAGATCATTGGTGAAGAAGGCAATAATTTTGCCCAGGGTTACTTTGTATATGATTCTAAAAAATCAGGAACGATCACCGAATCGCACCTCCGTTTTGGTCCAAGACCCATCAAAGCACCTTATTTGGTGGGTAAAGGTGACGCTAATTTCATTGCTTGCCATCAATTCAGTTTCCTTGAAAAATATGACATGCTGAAATATGCAAAACCGGGTGGCGTTTTCCTGCTGAACAGCATTTTTGGAAAAGATGAAACCTGGAACAACATCCCCCGCGAAGTGCAGGAAGCGATCATCGAGAAAAAACTGAAATTCTATGTTATTGATGCCTATGAAGTCGCCAAAGCAACCGGCATGGGTGTACGCATCAATACCATCATGCAAACCTGCTTCTTTGCCATCAGCGGTATTCTTCCCCGGGATGAAGCCATCGCTGAGATCAAAAAATACATCAAGAAAACCTACGGCAAGCGTGGCGAAGCTGTTGTTAATCAAAATTATGCGGCTGTGGATTCAAGTCTCGAAAATCTATTCGAGGTAAAAGTACCTGAAAAAGCAGATGGCAAGATTAGAATGGCGAAACCAGTGCCGGACGCAGCCCCGTTGTTTGTAAAAGAGGTATTGGGCAAAATGATCGCTCAAAATGGCGATTCCTTGCCAGTCAGTGCACTACCGATTGATGGGACATTCCCTTCTGGAACCACACAATGGGAAAAACGCAACATCGCGATGGAGATCCCAGTTTGGGAGCCAGATCTGTGCATTCAATGCGGAAAATGTGCTTTCAATTGCCCCCATGCCGCCATTCGTATTAAAGTGTACGATGGTGCCTTGCTGAAGGATGCACCTGCATCCTTCAAGTCACTGGATGCAAAATTCAAGGAATTCCCAGGAGCGAAATACACTGTTCAGGTAGCACCAGAAGATTGCACCGGCTGCGGAGTTTGTGTTGAATACTGCCCTGCAAAGGATAAAACCGATGCCAGCCGCAAAGCTATCAATATGACTCCTCAACAACCGCTACGTGAACAAGAAAGCAAGAATTTTGCATTCTTCCTCAACCTGCCTAATCCTGATCGAACTACTTTCGAACTAGATTCCATCAAAAATTCGCAACTCCTACAACCCTTGTTCGAATTTTCTGGTGCCTGCGCGGGATGCGGTGAAACACCCTATATTAAATTAATGTCACAGTTGTTTGGCGACCGCACCATCATCGCCAACGCCACCGGCTGCACATCCATTTACGGCGGCAACCTGCCCACCACCCCGTGGACCTTCAACAAAGACGGACGCGGACCAGCTTGGTCCAACTCACTGTTTGAAGACAACGCGGAATTTGGGCTCGGGATGCGCCTGACAATCGACAAACAGAATGAGTTTGCCCAAGAACTGCTCAAAAAACTCTCCGGCAAGATTGGAGGAACGCTCGTTGACGAACTACTGAATGCCGATCAAAGTGATGAAAAAGGCATCAACGCTCAACGAGAGCGTGTAGCAGCTCTGAAAACCAAAATCCAGTCCGAGAAAGATGCAGATGCTCAGCAGCTATTCAGTCTGGCAGACATGCTGGTGAAGAAGAGTGTCTGGATTCTGGGCGGTGATGGTTGGGCTTATGACATCGGTTACGGTGGTTTGGATCACGTTCTGGCAACCGGACGCAACGTTAATATTCTCGTTTTGGATACAGGTGTGTATTCCAACACGGGTGGGCAATCATCCAAAGCCACCCCTCGAGCAGCAGTCGCGAAATTCGCCGCTAATGGAAAAGACCTGCCACGCAAGGACCTGGGATTGATTGCAATGACCTATGGGTACATCTATGTAGCTCAGGTTGCTATGGGATATAGTGATCTGCAAACACTGCGAGCACTGCGCGAAGCGGATGCGTACAACGGACCCTCTCTCATCATTGCATACTCACACTGTATTAATCACGGTTATGATTTGCGCAAGGGTATGAACCAGCAAAAATTGGCTGTCAATGCGGGAATCTGGCCTGTGTACCGCTACAATCCGGCTCTGAAAGAGCAGGGCTTGAATCCTCTGAAACTGGATTGCAAAGAGCCGACCATTCCCGTGAAGGAATTTGCTTATAACGAAACCCGCTTCAGCATGCTGGTTCAGAGCAACGAAGCACGTGCAGAAGAACTGATGGAGCACGCTCAAGCTGACGCGCGCGAAAGATGGAAATATTTCAACCAGCTAGCAGAAATGGATTTCAGCAAACCTGCAGCGGAATAAAGAAAAAAAAGAAGCGTATGCACCTGCGTACGCTTCTTTTTTATGGAGGAAACTATGATGGATTTGAGCACCACTTATCTGGGAATGCAATTAAAAAACCCACTGGTAGCATCAGCATCAGTTATCTCAAAGAAAGTGAGCAACATCAAGAAACTGGAGGATGCCGGAGTGAGCGCAGTGGTTTTGTATTCTCTTTTTGAAGAACAAATCACGCAAGAAAGCCTGGCATTGAATTATTTTTTGGAACGCGGGACGGAATCGCACGCTGAAGCGATAACCTATTTCCCTGAAATGCAATCCTATAATCTGGAACCCGATAAATACCTAGACCATATCCAGAAAGCCAAGCAAGAAGTAGGTATTCCGATCATTGCTAGTTTAAATGGTATTTCACAGACCGGTTGGATCAAATATGCCAAATTGATCGAAGAAGCAGGCGCGGATGCGCTTGAATTGAATATTTACTACCTGTCAACCAGTGTCTATCTTGATAGCACTTCTCTCGAAGAGATGTATTTCGGGCTCGTAAAAAAGATGGCAGATTCGCTCAACATTCCCCTTGCGGTTAAATTGAATCCATTCATTACCAGTTTACCCAATTTTGGAAAGGAACTGGTTGAATGTGGAGCGAAAGGACTTACCCTTTTCAATCGCTTTTACCAACCTGATCTGGATATTGAGAAAATGGAAGTCGTCCCTTCGCTTGATCTCAGCACGTCCAAGGATCTGCGTCTTCCATTGCGTTGGACAGCAATTTTATTTGATCGGATCAAAGCCGATCTTGCTTTAAGTGGTGGTGTTCATAATGGTGTGGATATCGTAAAAGCCATCCTGGCTGGTGCGACGGTTGCCATGACCGCATCAGAATTAGTGGGCAATGGAATTCAACGTGCAGGAAGCATGCTGGAAGAACTGATCACTTGGATGCAGATCCACGAATATGAAACCGTTGAGCAAATGAGAGGGAGCATGAGCCAGAGAAAGGTGGCTGAACCGGCTGCATTCGAACGCGCCAATTACATGAAAGCGCTGAACCTTTTTGACAATGATTTCAGATACTAAAAAATATCCCCCGGTTCTCGGGGGATATTTTTTATTCTTCAACTTCTTCAGAAGCTTGATGGTTTTTCTTTTGCCGGTATGTAATCCGACCACGGGTCAGATCATAGGGAGACATCTCTACCTTTACACGATCACCCAACAAGATACGAATATAATATCTTCGCATTTTCCCTGAAAGATAAGCGAGCACTTCGTGACCGTTATCAAGGCGAACGCGGAATTGCGTTGCAGGCAGGGCTTCAATGACAGTGCCATCAACTTGTATCTTCTCTTCCTTCGCCATTCAAATCTCCTTCCTGCAGTTCATTGCAACACACTACAATCTTAGTGAGTCATCTGGTGCCGTTTCATCCGGCGAACTGCTTTTTTCTTTTCTGCACGTCGTGTTTCGCTTTTAGATGAAAACCAGCGTTTCTTCCGGATAGTACTCAAGACACCACTTTTAATCACTTTTTTTCGAAAGCGGCGTAATAACTGATCTTGCGATTCATTTGGTCGTAATACTACTTTTGCCAATCTTCTCACCTCCCTTCGCTCGAAGGGTAAAGAAAATAAAAACTCGGCTGATAGACAAAGCAACAGTCGAGTTATCTTTTGGAATAAACTTCACTTACTGGAAGCTATCTATAAAATGCCTCCTCCCGTTAAGATAATTATTGTGGCTTCATCTATCCTACAGCCCGATTGATTATACATAGAACTATTTTGCTTGTCAATTATTGGAATTGGCTTTATTTTCTGTTCTTTTTTTTAGTCGATAAAAAACAAAATAACTTAAAAGAGAACAGAGAAAACAAAAAATGAACATCGCTTTATATCCCCAAAATGCACCAGGTTTTAATTGGTTAGTTAAATCTATCAGCGGTCCTTCCAATCTTCCCAGTGCGCTAGCACCAGCGGTTGCCAGATTTGACAGCCCAAGAAATCTTCCGGCCTGATCGGCAGGAGCCAATTTTACCGCCATCGTCCAATTGGAAGTTAGATATAATCCCATCCCAGCACCGATAAAGGCAGCAACCAACATGAGTGTGTTCATATCTTGTACAAAGATAAGACAAAACCCACCCATCGCCGTGATA
>CAYLUJ010000068.1:0-12262 GCA_964386805.1 uncultured Pelolinea sp.
TCCACCTGGTGTTCGGCAACGTGGATGTGAAATCCAAATCCCTGCGGAATACTGGAAGCGCATTTCTCAAGAGTGTCATCTTCAAGGGTCAAACTGGCATGCAACCCAAAAGTGGGAAAAATCCTTTCTGGTAGATCGCCATTCAGATACCGTTTGATGAAACGGATATTCTCATTAATCCCTGCTTGTGCTTTCTCTTTTCCATCGCGATCCGTCACTTCGTAGCAGGTGGATACTCTTAAACCGCTCTCCGAAGCTGCCTGAGCAATATCATCCAGTGAGCCCGAGATCGCATTCGGTGAAGCGTGATGATCGATCAAGGTGGTTGTGCCATGTTTGATAGCATCCAACATGCAGACCAGCGCAGAATAATACACAGCCTCATGATCGAGCGCTTTATCTAATTTCCACCACAATTTATCCAGAATTTCAGGGAAATCAGCGGCGGGCTTACCGGGGATCCCCATTCCTCTGGAATAGGCTCCATAAAAATGAGTGTGTGCACAGATGGATCCGGGCATGACATACTGCCCACCTGCATCCAGGATTTCATCATTCGGGTATTGTTCTTTCTTTAGCTGACCACTTTCCACTTTAGTGATCATGTTATCTTTAATAAATAGATTTCCGTTCTCAATGATCGTATTGGGCGTTTCACAGGTGATTATTTTTGCGTTAGTTATGATCATGATTTGCTCTGCCTTTATTTACAAAATATTGTAGCATAGCGTGAAAAAACAAGTTTCGTTATTCTGTAATATAATCTGCCTAACTGCGCATGGAGATGATAATGACAAACAATACACAATTAGACAAAGCAATCGAAGCATTCCAAACGAATTACCAGAATTATTTTAATAAATTTATTGATTTCCTAAAGATCCCATCCATTTCTGCGGACTCACAATATAACAGTGATATTCAAAAAGCTGCCGAATGGCTTTCTAACTATCTCCAATCAATGGGAATGGATACTGTCAAAATATTTCAAACCAAAAAACACCCGATTGTATACGGAGAATATTTGAAAGCAGGTTCGAAAAAACCTACGGTTCTCATCTATGGACACTATGACGTACAGCCCCCTGATCCGATGAACGAATGGAAAAGTGGACCTTTTGAGCCTGTTGTCAATGGGGAAAACCTGGTTGCGCGTGGTGCATCTGATATGAAAGGTCAAATTCTTGCAAGCCTATACGCAATTGAGTCATTATTATCTGTAGATGCACTTAACGTAAATTTGAAATTTATTTATGAAGGTGAAGAAGAGATCGGTTCGCCATCCATTGTTGATTTTCTGAAGGATCACACTGATCTTCTAAAATCTGATTTTGTCCTTAATTTAGATGCAGGTATGGTTGGTGAAAATGCTCCAACCATCGTTTATGGATTACGGGGATTAGCCTACTTTGAGGTATTTGTGCAGGGCCCTGACCATGACCTGCATTCCGGTTTGTTTGGTGGAATTGTCTATAACCCGGCGCAAGCTTTAGCCGAATTGATCGCCGGCATGAAAGATAAGAATGGGAAGATCCTTTTGCCAGGATTTTATGATTCAGTAATTCCATTAACTGAGGATGAAAGAAAAGAACTTGCCCGTTTGAATTTAGGGGATGATTTTTTCAAAATGCAAACTGGTGTTGAAAAATTATTTGGCGAGATTGGGTTTACCGCCATAGAACAAGTCGGTGCACGCCCTACCCTGGACGTTAATGGCTTTAAATCAGGATATATTGGAGAAGGACCAAAAACAGTTATTCCTTCCACAGCCATGGCAAAGATTTCTATGCGCCTGGTTCCTAATCAGACACCTCAGATGGTGAATGAACAGTTAACTGCATATATGAAAGAACATGCACCAGAACAAATCAAATGGGAAGTAGTCCAACTATCCAGTGATCCCGCCAGCGTAGCGGACCCGGATTATTTCGCCACACAGATCTTCGCAAAAGCATTAAAAGAAGTATGGGGAGTTGATCCAATTTACAAACGTGAAGGCGGCAGTATTCCGATTGTTTCTCACATGAAGCATTTTCTTGGCACCGAATCAGTTCTGGGTGGTTTTTGTTTGCCCGGAGATTTGATTCACAGCCCCAACGAACACCTTCACCTTCCTACCTGGAAGAAAGGGATCATTGCCACGATCCATTTTCTGTATGATCTTGGAGTACAAAATGCCTGAAAAAGGATCGGAAAAACTGGAAAATTATGGCGGTCAAGCCTTAATTGAAGGCATCCTCATGCGCGGGCGTAAATATTTGACCGCAGCATTCCGACTTCCAGATGGTTCCATAAAAGTTATTGAAGAGGAATTAACAGGGATCTATAAAAAGAAGATCAGGGATATACCCTTTTTACGCGGATTAATTATCCTGTGGGATTCACTGGTACTGGGAATGAAATATTTGACTATTTCTTCTAATATGCAGTTGAAAGAAGATGAAGAAAAAATTGAAGGACCTGCTTTGTATTTAACTCTGGCAGTATCCCTGCTTTTTGCTCTCGTTATTTTTTTCTTTCTTCCGACTTTACTCATGCAGTTTCTTTATAAATCAACCAACTTATCTGCATTTGCGATCAATCTGATCGAGGGAATTGTCCGATTAATTATCATGCTTTTATACCTAACTTTGGTCAGAAAAATGGATGGTATAAAAAGTGTATTTTCTTACCATGGTGCTGAACATAAAACAGTCCATGCGTATGAACATGGGGATACTCTCGAGGTAGCAGCCATTCAAAAGTATTCAACAGCCCATCCGCGTTGTGGAACATCCTTCTTGATGACAGTGATGGTTATATCGATTCTGATATTTTCTCTATTTGCAACACCAAATATCTTGCTACGTCTGCTAAGCAGAATTGTATTAATCCCGCTCGTTGCAATGATCTCCTATGAATTCATTCGGATTCTGGGAAAATATGAGAAGAATCCCATTATCCAGATCATTTCAAAACCGAATCTTTGGTTGCAAGAACTTACAACGAACCAGCCGACTGATGATATGGTGGAAGTTGCAGTGCAAGCCTTCAAACGATTGCTGGTGTTGGAAAAAATAGAATAAATCAAAAAGAAGGTAAAAGATGAGTATTATTGAAAAGGTTGAACAAGATCTGTTTCATGCAATGAAGGAGAAAAATTCAGAAACGGTACGAACTTTGCGGATGGCTATGTCATCTATAAAGTATGCCGCAAAGGAAAAACGAGAACAATTGGATGATCTGGCTGTCATCGGGGTTCTTCAAAAAGAGATCAAGATTCGTCAAGAAACCATTGAAGAAGCAAAAAAGGGGAACAGACAGGATATCATTGATGAAAACATGCAAGATATAAAGATCCTAGAGAAATATTTACCTTCTCCACTGACAGAAGAGGAATTGGAAACCATGGTTCAGAAAATTATTAAAGATGCTGGCGCACAATCCATGAAAGATATGGGAAAGGTTATGCAATTAACGGTACAGGAAGTGAATGGTCGCGCTCCAAATAATGTCATCAGCCAGGCTGTTCGCAAATTCCTTGCGGAATAATCCATGGAAAAATTACGGTCGAAGTTTAGCTTTAAAACACTTCTGACTTTTCTAATCTTTACTGCTTTCAGTTATGCCTCTTTGATCCTTCCTTTCACCTACAGGCAATCGCCAGTCTCGTTAAGCGTTGGAAGTGTTTCCACGCAGGATATTCGCGCTCCTCAAACCTTTACATTTGTCAGCGAGACACTAACAGAGAACGCACGCAGTCAAGCAGAGCAATCTGTTCTCCCTATTTATTTGGCTGCCGATCCAACGATCAGCCGGTTGCAAATTGAAAATATGAAAGGTGTGCTCAATTACATCAGTTCTGTAAGAGCAGATGAATTTGGCACCCAGGAACAGAAAATTGCTGATCTGCAAGCAATTGCAAATATAACCATCACCACTGAAATGGCGACAAATATTCTAGTTTTCAGCCAGGAAAAATGGCAGGAAATTCAAAACGAAACATTATTTGTTTTGGAAGAGGTTATGCGCAGCACGATCAGAGAAGATCAAATCACACAGGCAAAAAGAAGTGTTTTACCATTGATAAGCTATTCTTTCTCCTCATCCGAAACTGAGATCATCAATTCATTGGTTACACCCATGGTGGCAGCAAACAGCCTTTTCAGCAATGAAAAAACAAATGAAGCCATCCAGCAAGCCCGCGCTGATGTTGAAGATGTCACTAAAACCTATATTTCTGGTGAAACGATTGTTTCTACAGGTCAAGTGATTACACCGATCATCTGGGAAGCGTTACAAGAACTTGGTCTAATTTCTCCACAGAGTACTGTTCTAAAATATATTTCTTCTGCACTGCTTGTCCTTTCGGTTGTAATCATGGAATATGTTTATGTCTACCGCTATCGCCGTAATTTATTAGAAGCTGATTTCAAATCTCTGGTGACCATACTTGCACTGTATCTGGTTTTCTTATTCCTGGCTCGAATTTTCATATTAAACCGTGCAGTTGTACCCTATATATTCCCCATCGCGGCATTTGGATTGACCATCTCAAGCCTTATTAATTATGAAGTAGGTATTATCTTTTCCATTGGCTTAAGTACATTAACTGCTTATGGACAGAGCAACTCTGTCGAATTAACTCTTTTCTATCTAATCGCCAGTATTGTCGCAATCTTTATTTTGCAGCGGGGTCGCAGAATCACAGCCTTCTTCTATTCCGGATTAATGCTGGGTTTCATCGGATCGGCGACAGTGGTAGCCTATCGATTGATTTCTGCTTATTTTGATATGGAGGGAATATTAACCCTCGTTGCCGCATCTTTCCTGAACGGCATGGCGTCGGTTAGCCTGACGCTGATTCTCCAATATGCTGTAGCATCTCTGCTTGGAAAAACCACTGCTCTCCAGTTAATGGACCTTTCTCGACCCGATCATCCATTGCTTCAATTAATAATGACCAATTCACCAGGATCGTATCAGCATAGTCTTCAGGTCGCAAATCTTGCTGAGCAAGCTGCTCGCAGCATTGATGCGGATCCTTTGTTGACAAGAGTCGGTGCGCTGTATCATGATGCCGGAAAAGCTATGAATCCATCTTTTTTCATAGAAAATCAAGTAACTGGCAGTCTGGATACGCATGACGACATTGATCCAGCTGAATCGGCTGCCACTATCATCAAACATGTCGAGGACGGATTGAAACTGGCACGCGAATATCGATTGCCCCCCGAAATTGAAGCTTTTATTGTAGAACATCATGGGAAATCAACGACCAAATATCAATTAAGTAAAGCAAAAGAACAGTCTGGTAATGAAAAAGAAATAGACCTAACAAAATTTGAATATCCCGGACCGAATCCTCATACTCGTGAAACTGCGATTCTCATGATGGCAGATAAAGTTGAAGCACGTGCCAGGGCAGAAATTCCTAAGACCGATGAGGAGATCAAAAAACTCATCGAAACCTCGATCGATTCTGTTTTGCGTGACGGATTTTTGGATAACACCAATCTGTCAATGAAAAGCATACAGATCATTAAAGAATCGTTTTTTAATACTCTAAAAAATACGTATCACCACAGGTTAAAATACCCAAAATGATCCAGATCATTATCCCTTCTATTTTTAGAGTAAGAATGCATGTCAACCTACTGAGAGCGCGGGCTAATTCTGTAGTTCAAGTCCTGCAAATGGAAACAAAGAATGTGTCTGTGAAAATATGTAGTGATGCTGAAATGCGTACCTTTAATAAAACCTATCGTGGAATTGATCAAACTACCGATGTACTATCCTTTGCGCTTGATTTCAAGGAGCCCCAATCCAATGAGAATTATCTGGGTGATATAGTTATTTCGTATCAAACGGCAAAAAGGCAGGCAAGTGAACACCATCAGCCGTTGGAAGACGAAATGACATTTCTTCTCATCCACGGTCTACTGCATTTATCAGGATACGACCATGAGACTCTGGCAGATGAACGAAAAATGTTCTCACTGCAGGAAAATATATTTAAAAAGGTTTTATAAAAAAAGAATGAATAATAAATATACTGTTCGAGAATCTTTTCAATTCGCTTTTGAAGGTTTTCGCTATGCCATTCAAACGCAAAAGAATTTACGTTTTCAATTAATTGCAGCAATCATTGTGATTACCATCAGCACGTTTTTACCGATGGAGTTAATTGAATGGGCAATCTTGTTTGTATTGATTGCGCTTATTATTGCGGCAGAAATTCTCAATACCGCAATTGAGAAAACCATTGATTTGATTGTAAAGGAATATGATCCACTTGCCAAAACTATAAAAGATCTAAGTGCGGCAGCAGTTCTTTTTATTGCAGTAGCTGCTGTTATTGTTGGATTGTTTATCTATTTGCCAAAAATGATGACATTCATTAAATAATCTTGAAAGCGATGGATTTTTACTTCCATCGCTTTTTGTTTTAATTCAGATAATCTTTGAGATTGTGTTCAACCGCATAAGCAGCAGCTTCTGCTCGATTGCTGACATTCAGCTTTGATAAGATACTGCTTACATAGTTTCGTACAGTCCCTTCCCCCAGGAAAAGGTTCTGTGCAATGTCTCGATTTGTTTTTCCTTCTGAAACGAGTTTCAGTACCATCTTTTCCTGCTGGCTCAGACTTGAAAAAGCAGAGGCTTCTTCTTCCCGTACTGCTTTCCGAACTTCTTGAAATACACGCTGGGTGACAGCTGGGTCAAGTGATGCCTCACCGCGAGCTACAGATTCTATGGAATTGATCAGATCTTTAGCATTGATCTGTTTGAGAACATACCCTGAAGCTCCCGCCTTTATGGCAGAAAATAGCATCTCATCTTCTGCAAATGAAGTCAGCATGATGACTTTAGTCTCCGGATATTTTTTGCAGATCTGTTCACATGCTTCGATCCCTGACATTCCCGGAAGGCGAATATCCATTAATACAATGTCCGGTTTGTGAGTCTCAACCTTTTTGATCGCATCCAGCGCATTATCGGCTTGCGCAACCACTTCATATTGTGAATTTTGTTCCAGAAGCGATATTAATCCTAATCTGACGACCTCATGGTCGTCTACTATCATGATCTTGCTTTTCGGCATTCAACCTCCATATCCTAGTTTTTTATTTCCAGTGTCACTGGACAATGATCAGATCCAAGAACCTCATCATTAATAGTCACATCAATAATCTTTTCGGCTAATTGTGTGGAGATCAAAAAATAATCCAAGCGCCAACCGATGTTTCTTTCACGCGCTTTAAATCGATATGTCCACCATGAATATTGTACTTTATCCGGATAACGCTGCCTGAAGATGTCGATCAGGTTATGCTCCAGATAACGATCGATCCATACCCGTTCTTCGGGTAAGAAACCTGTATTTTTCTCATTTTCCTTTGGATTTTTTAGATCGATTTCGCGATGTGCTGTGTTGAAATCGCCTGTAATAATGATTTGTTTGCCTTCGTGATGTAATTTATCAGAGATTTCCAATAAAGCAGCATAAAAATCCAATTTAAAAGACACACGTTCATTTTCTTGTCCACCATTCGGAAAATAAATGTTGAAAAGTTCAAAACTTGGATAACTGGTTTGAATAACCCTGCCTTCCATATCAAAAGCATCAAATCCGATGCCTTTCGTCATCTTCAATGGCTCATTTCTATAAAAAGTAGCCACCCCACTGTACCCGGGCCTTTGTGCTGCATTCCATATGACCGAATAACCAAGATCGAGAATGGGGGTAAGGTCTACTTGTTCGAATGTTGCTTTTACTTCCTGCATGCAGAGAATGTCTGGTTTATAATCCCCTATCCAAATTGCGATATCTTTTTTTAATGCTGCGCGAATTCCATTTATGTTCCAGGTTGTAATTTTCATTGGCATCACTGTGGTAAACTTAATCGGCTTCTATGTATTAATTGTAGCAGATTGGAAGCACATACACAAAATAATATGCACAAGAAATTCTTCATTTCACTACTTATTTCCTTTCTTTTATTGACATCCAATGTAAAAAACAGTTTTGCACAGGATAATCCAGAATACCCTGTTTATGTCGTTCAATCAGGCGAAACATTAACACTTATCGCTGAGAAATTCAATACTACAGTTGATGAAATAATCAGCATCAATGGTATTGTCAATGCCGATCTTATCTCTGAAGGAACAGAATTATATATCCCTGGCCTCGAAGGGATCACCGGACGCTTGGTCACACACGCTATCAATATTGGCGAATCTGTCGAAGATCTTTCGATGGCCAATAAAATTTCATTGGAAACTCTGCTCACCTTGAACAAAATCACTTCACCCAATGAAATCTATGTGGGAACAAACATTATTATTCCTGTAGCAGATGAAACTACATCGCTTTTTGTCGCACGGACTGTTCAACCCCAGGACACTTTGATTGAAAATGCCGTGCGACAAAAAATCAATCCTTGGGTACTGCTTCAACGAAATGATCTTCGAACGGGAAACACGCTGGTTGTACACACACCTATTTTTGCTGAAATCAGTTCGGAACAAGCGATCAGTAGAATTTCTCCCTTCATTCGTAACGTTGAAATTTCACCCCTTCCACTGGTACAAGGGACCACGATAGTGATTAAAGTCGAGACAACCGAACCGATTGATTTAACCGGAACTCTGGATGACCATACCTTGCATTTCTTTCCCTACAATGATCAACCGAATGCTTATTATGCAATTCAAGGTATTCATGCCATGGCTGAAACAGGGCTTATCTCTTTCAATTTGACAGGTAGCTCCCAAGGGGTATCTATTTTTTCTTATGATCAGACGCTGCTGCAGCGAGCAGGAACGTTTATTCAGGATCCTCCTCTATATGTTCAAGATGAAACAGTTGATCCTGCTATTACCGGACCAGAGGATGACTTGATCCTTTCCTACACATCACAGGTTTCGACAGAAAAATTCTGGCAGGGTGCTTTCCAATATCCTGTAGATGGTTCCGTGGAAGATGACACAATTGGATTCATGTCAACATACGGAAATCGCAGATCATATAATGGCAGTGATTACACATTTTTTCATGCGGGTCTCGATTTTGGAGTTTACACAAATAGTTTGAATATCTATGCTGCTGAATCCGGTGTCGTAGTCTATACAGGATTATTAACCGTACGCGGAAATGCCACATTCATCGATCATGGGCAAGGTATTTTTAGTGGTTATTTCCATCAAGCACAGATTTTGGTGAATGTTGGTGATCGTGTTGAAAAAGGTCAATTAATTGGACAGATCGGTTCTACGGGTCGGGTTACCGGTCCGCATCTACATTGGGAGATTTGGGCAAACGGTGTTCAGGTAAATCCTGTGGATTGGGTTTTGAATACATATCCGTAAAAATTACTGCTAAGGTATAATATTTAGCCTGAAAGGATTTTAGCAATTTCACATGGTAGTATCCAATATTTCTACAAAAAATGTGTGGGATGATTTCCAACTTGATAATGCTGATATTGAATTTATTTATACACACTTGTTGGAAAAAGAAACTCCACTCCCCGCATCCGAACTACTTGAAGCAGTCATAGTAAATCGAATTCGAAAAGAAAAAGAACAGATTCTTAAGAAAACACGTGGAAAAGGGAAAATTTTTCTCCCAAAAGATTCCTACAAATTAAAAGAAGAACTCGTTTTCCCTGCTTTTGGATGGAAGAATGGCACAGTTATTGAAATCAGAAATGGTTTCAATCCGGAATTGGAAAGTTTTAAAGTAATAAAAGTTCAATTCGATGATGGTGAAACAAAGGAATTAGCTTGTGAATTAGCTGAACACACCTTAAATACGCCTGTAGATCTGATTGGCGATGACCCCGCATTTGATAAAGAAAAAATCCTTGCAGAACACCGAGATGAGTTTCTCGAACGTGCTGAAGCTGCGTTATCTAAAAATGACGATCTCGTTCAAATTGCGGGTGCCTGGTTCCCGAGAGCCCTGCTTGTGGATATCAATGGAGGGTACCTTAATTTAATAGAGGCTGTTCTTGAAGAAGCGAAAGGCGGTCCACTAACCACAAAAGAATTAATGAAGCAAATTGAATTTGCCACTATTGAAAATCAAAAATTAGCTGAATTTTCGTTAAATCTTGCACTGCAGAAAGATGAACGCTATGACGAAGTTGGTCCATCTGGTGAAGTTCTCTGGTATTTGCATTCTATGGAACCTGAAGATGTAAAAAAAATACCACTCTTTCTACAATATAAAGAGATACTGATGGACAATCAGGAAGTAAATCAGTATCTTGCACTTTTTGAAGGCACAATTGCGGATGAACTGGAAGGAAATGAGCCCAAGAATCTAAATCCATCTGTGACCATTAGCCTACTTTATCCTCATTGGCGTGCTGGAACTCTTCCATTTTCAAATTCTGTATCGCATATTTTTCCCACTGCATTAGAATCTTCCCGTGTTCGATTCACTTTTCATGATGAAGAGACGGATGAAATTTTTAATGGTTGGGTAATTCGCAAACAAAGATATGTTTATGGATTACGTGAATGGTATGAAAAGAAAGGGGCAATTCCTGGCAGTCTTATAACATTAAAAAAGGGATTAAAACCTGGCGAAATAATTATCAGCAGTGAGAAAAGTCGCCAGAATAAAGAATGGATAAAGACTGTACTCGTTGGCGCTGACAAAGGGATTGTATTTGCCATGCTCAAACATCCTATTGAAGTAAATTTCAACGAACGGATGTCCATCGTCATCCCGGATGTTGACGCATTGGATTCGGTATGGAAAGAACGTGAAAAATTAAATCCTGACAAGATATTTCTTCAAATTGGCCGGGAGCTGGCAAAATTGAACCCTCAGGGGCATATTCACGCACAAGAAATGTATGCAGCTGTGAATGTCATCTTTCGCTGCCCACCCAGCCCGGTGCTGAACTTCCTGCTTACCAGCCCGGCGATTCAACATCTGGGTGATTTGTATTTTCATCTCAAGGAAGGAGAAGGATAGATATTTATGAACCCTACCAGTCGTTTTAGTTTAGTTAAACCCACCCTTGAAACACCTTTTCACATCGATTTCGATTGGTGGATTGAACATGACGCGAACTGGAGGGTTTTCCTACTTGATTTTCTTTGTGACGAACATCGTGCCATCTATGTAGAAAAAGATCAAAATATCCAAATTGATTCTATCGATCCACAAACAGCCGAAGTGCAACGTGTTGATGGTTTGCTCAATACATTAGTCATACATTGTGCCCAACAGGAAGGTTTTATTTCAAAAAATACTACACTGGTCAATATGATCTTTAAAATTTTCCTTGCCAATGGCAATAAACCATTAAATTCTGTACAGTTGGCTGAACTCACCGAAAAACCAGCCACGACTATCCTGCGAACCTTTTCAGGAATGCAGATTTTCAAAGGAATTCGACCTTTACAAGATTAATAGAATCTTGCGGTATAATTTTGCCGCAGTAAATACTTGCCCTCGTAGCGCAATTGGACAGCGCATCGGACTTCTAATCCGGCGGTTGTGAGTTCGAGTCTCACCGGGGGCGCTTTTATTAATAATTTTTCGACATTGATTCACATTGAAAATAAAAACGGATGATATCTTTATTAGAACTCATCCGTTTTTTAAATTGACTTATTAGTGTTCTATTGATATCTTTCCCTGATCTCTGCACTTGCATAATCAAGGATCATGACCGTAATGGCTATGAACCACACTGCAATACCAGCAGCGCGATAGTCTAATAGACGAATCCACTGTTGCAGCAGGAAACCAATACCGCCACCGCCCACAAAACCAATGACTGTTGACATGCGAATATTGATATCCCATCGATATATGGTGAAGGATACAAAAGGAGGAATGATCTGAGGAATAACAGCGTAAACAATAGTTTGCAGCCAGTTAGCACCCGTGGCTTGAATAGCCTCGATAGGACCTGAATCTATACTCTCAATAGCCTCAGAGTACATTTTTGCAAGTGCAGCAATGGAGTGAACGGTCAGCGCAATAATACCGGCAAAAGGTCCAAGACCAACCACGATGGTAGCAATGATCGCCCATATCAACGGCTCGATCGATCGAATAATGTTTAGAATCGTTCGAACAAAGTAGTAGATCGCTTTTGTTAGGAAATTTTCTGACATTAGGTTTCTAGCGGCTAAAAAGCTAATGGGAATCGATAGAACAACGCCGAATAATGTGGCCATCATACCAATGATGATAGTTTCGATCATTTTTTCGATTGCCAACGTAAATTCTTCGCTTAATTGCGCTTCT
>CAYLUJ010000069.1:0-12255 GCA_964386805.1 uncultured Pelolinea sp.
TTTTCTATGGATCGGGATCAGCACCCGTATGCTGACAGATTTATCAGGGCTATTATCTCCCTTAAAATCATTAGCTGCAATTTTTCCGGTCAATGCAATCCAAACGATGAAAACCGCTTTGCCGACCGATGTGCGCCTGATCGTCTTTCTTTTTTATACTTTCTATGCGCTCGTTTTCAGCTTTTCCGCATTTTTCCATGCTGAACAAAATCAGAATCAAAAAAATCTGTTTTTATTAATATGGATACTACTGGGAATGGTGGTCTATCTCGTGCCACAATTTCCGTTATATGAAGCAGCATGGATCTGCATCCCAATGTGGGTGTTAGCTGCCAGCAGAATCGTGCAAATTGGGGCTTCTACATGGCAGGAAAGGAAAACTATTACTATTCCCATTCTGGTAGGGATAGTCATACTTGTTTTCCTTGGCTTTCAAGTATTGCGGTTGCACTATCTTTTATCTGTCGGATTGGATCTGAGAAAAAATTTAATGTTGTTGGTAACCCCATTACTGTTATGTGTTTTGTTCATCCTTCTGTATGCGTATGGATGGTCAAAACCCCGTGCTTTTCAGGTATTTTCTGTGCTATTTCTCTTATGTGGCGCATTTGCTCTTGTAAGGAATGCCAACCGTTCTGCGAATATAACCGGCACCTATGAATATGAGCTCATACGGGAAGGTTCCTATTTGAAGAACTCGGATATCCTGCTGGAGGAAATAGAAAATTACCGGACGGAAAAAGAAATCCGGCCCAACGATATGGTGGATATTGCGCTTTCTACCAACGAACGTACAGAAAGTTTGGAATGGACTTTGAGAAATTATTCCGTGACGGTGGTCAGTGATTTTTCTGGTGGAAGCAGTGATGATTATGACGTCCTGATCCTTGACGCGGATTCAACACAAACCTTTTCCAACCATGAAAGTCAAAATTTAGCCCTTTTCAGTGATGTTGCTTGGGTTCGTGAAGATTTTTCTGGATTTCTTCCCGATGAGATATTAGAATGGTTCATATACCGCACAGCAACCCTTGAAATGACCCATTACACTGTGTGGTTCAAATCATGAAGAATCGGGAAGGATTTATGAAATTGAGCGATGCAATTACCATAGACGGTCCGGTCGCTTCCGGGAAAACCACAGTTGGCAAACAATTAGCAGAAAAACTTGGATATCAATTCTTAGATACGGGTGTTATGTATCGGGCGGTCACACTGGCAGTTATTGAGGGCAGAATTGATCTGCATGATGAAAATGCAGTCAGTAAAAAAGCCGAGCAGATTAAGATCGAGATCTTACCGCCAACTCAGAAAGACGGGCGTCAAAATGATGTGTTCGTGGATGGGGAAGAGGTGACCACGAAACTATGGGAAAACAACGTGCGCGACGCTGTCTCTTTGGTTTCAACCTACAAGCGTGTACGCCAAGCGTTGACCGAGAAACAGCGTCAAATGGGGTTGCAGGGGAAAATTGTAATGGTGGGAAGAGATATCGGTACTGTGGTTTTACCCGATGCAGAGCATAAATTTTTTCTTATAGCATCAGTTGAGGAACGAGCCAGAAGACGTTTTCAAGAAATTAAAGCAAGCGGTAAAAAAGCCGATCTGGCTGAAATTCAGCATGCACTGGAAGAGAGAGACAAAATCGATTCTTCACGAAAGCTTGCTCCACTGATCGCGGCGCAAGATGCAAAAATAATCAATACGAATGATAAGACAGTACAACAGGTGGTTTTAGAAATACTGAACTCAATACAGGAGTAATGATATGTGCGATACCAGTGTAGTTCTTGCTTCTGCTACAAAGAATGGTGAAGCATTTTTTGCAAAGAATTCAGACCGTGAACCGAACGAAGCGCAATACCTGATCGTGTTACCGGCACAGGATTACGCCAAGGATGAACAGGTACGCTGCACGTATATTGAAATACCGCAGGTGAAACACACCTACAAGATATTGCTTTCCAAACCCTATTGGATGTGGGGAGCAGAAATGGGAGCAAATGAATGCGGCGTGGCGATCGGAAACGAAAGACAAATTGATGAGCTGGTTGCCTCTGAAAAGAATGTGAATACGAAAGCACTTAGGCAGATTTCAATAAAATCATTCCAGATGGAAAAAGAACAATTTCAGATTTGGAATTCTGCGATCAACCATATTAAGAGTGATCATAGAAATACTTTCTATTTTAAAAAATACTGGCGAAAAAATAATCAAAAAGTACGTATACCGGTATAAAATAAAGGAAACAGAATTGATGAGCCGGTGATGGAAGTATTTTTTCAACAAATTTCTGATAGTTTTATACTGAACCTTCCCGGTAACTGGGCGGATTGGTTTTTATTCTGCCTTTGGGCATTTACACTACTGATTCTCATTTATCGTTATTCTCAAAAAATTGAATTGGTTGAAACGAATCCACTAGATTGGTTTCTGTATATTTTTCTCACCATTATTTTTTCATCACTTTTCCGAATTGATCTTTTCCCTTTCCATGTTCAAGTTTTTCCATCCAATGCACAAGCGGGCAGTGAATTCTTCCTGATCCTTTTTCAAGCAATCCCATGGATGGCTGCTGCAATTTTTGAAAAACGGATGTTGAGCATCACTCTGGCTTTAATAAGCAGCATGATATTCAGTGGCTTTTTTGGTCATAATGTTTTCTTCATCCTGCTGATGTTATCTGTAGCTTTGTTATTCAATTATTTTCTGTCTGAAAAAAACGGTCTATTGGCAAAATTCAAGCGGCATCCAGTAGTAATTCTCGGTTTGGCTATTATTTGCCTTTTTCCTCTTTTTTATATGGAACGTTTTACCAGCAGTGGCGTTGAATTACCGCTTCGCCTGGATGCCAGCTTGCATGATGGTTGGATCTACTATCTCTCACGGATGCTTGAGTTAATGGCAGCAGGATTTATTGCTGAAATCCTAATGCAAAGAAAAGAAAAATCTAGAAATCAGGATATATCGGTTAAGAATTTGCCGGAGAGAAAGAAGATAGCCCTTCATCTTATGGGACTGTTCTATCTAGCTCTGATCATCCTGACAATTCTATGGAACATAACACGCGTTCATGCACTCAGTGAGTGGAAGGATGGAATTACAGGACGAATGAGTGTCGTTGATACAACAATTATGTCTACTTTTACTTCCAATGCGATCAGAATTGATCAGCTCTCAAAAGAAACCCTGCTAACGGGGAACAGTGCGGAAGTGCGCGAACAAATAAAACCGCTTTTCCAACCTATTCAAAATTTGGATGAGTTCTACCTTTTTAATACACAGGGTGAGCTTGTTTTTTCGTATCCATCTATTTCAGAAGAAGAATTGACTATTTCCGATCAAGAAATACGCTTGTTTCAAAACACACTCCAAGAGAACAGCATACAGGCAGCATTTTCCTCACCTGACTCCTCCAATTTTTTCATGAGTATTCTCTACCCTGTTGTGGGAAGCAGTAAGACCATGCAAGGGATTGTGATCGCTCGAGTTGATATGCAGAATAATCCGGTATTTCTTCCTCTGGCAACCTTGATCCAATCTTATCAATCTGAAGGACTGCAGATCGCGTTCGTAAATACCTTATTCAACGCAAGGGTAGTTTGGAACGATAATTCAATAGAAAAGACGGTTGATACTACTCCTGCCACCTCCCTTTACTCTGCTATGGGATTGGAAGGGTGGGGGATTGAGATGAGCCTGGATAAGCAAGTTTTTCTGGTGGATTTCTTTAATGATTTTCTGCCGTATTTAATAACCACACTGGTATGCATAGCAGCAGTCAGCGGATTCTATTTCTTGAAATGGGCGAACCTTGAAAAAGCGGTTATTTCCCTTTCTGCGCGTTTCTCTTCGGATGGCACTGAAAGCAGTAAACCCGAACGGAATGTCTTTTTCCCAAGGATTGTCCTGGAATTCCTGGAGATCCTGAAAGCAATTTTTAAAAAAATGGACAAGCGTTTTCAGGAAACGCAAGCACTTTTGGATCTATGGCATAGCTACGATAATCAGGTATTATTCCATTCCTTTGTTGAAAAAGCACTTGCAGTATTTTCTGAGGACGATACTCTCTTCATAGAAGTCTTGGTTGAGAAAAAGCGGGGAGATCAGGTTCCGGAAAAGTATTTGCTTTCTTTGGAAAAAGATGCAGGAGATTTTTCCTATCTCGATGAACAGATCACCAAAATCATTGAAGACCAGGATCAGTTAGTAATTGGAAACACAGCCCGTTTTCATCAATTGGTGCGTACGATCGGAAAACCATTTCCACAAGCCTTGATCATTACCCAATTCCCAATTGACTCGGAGCGGAAAGGGATTTTAATAAGTGCCTACCGCTCAGCGCATGAATTTTCTAAAGATAGTATTGCCGGGTTCAATCAAAAGGCAGAACATTTCTATGATCAAATGGCTGCTATCATCCGTCTGCAGCAGTGGTTAATGGAAAAGAAGATTTTATCCACACTTTTTGATGATTTGAACTTTCCGCTCTTTATTTTTATGAACAAAGATCTTCTCTATGGGAATAGAGCAGCCAGCACGTTTCTCAAAATGGATGAAGGAGAAGAACATACCAGCATCGAGAAACGCGTGCACGAGAATGAAATTTACAATATCATGCTGCGAAATAATTCTCAGGAAAAAGCTATTGTAACCAAAGAAATGCCTTCAGGAGAAAAATACGAAATCGATATTCTAAATTCGAATGATCCAGAAACCGGGCAGATATCGGTTTTACTCCTTAAAGATATCACGCGCGAAAAGAAACGGGAAGAGTTGACACATGATTTTGTGAGTATGCTAAGCCATGATCTCAGATCCCCTATCACGGTCATGCAGGGCTATTCCAAAATGCTCCCTATGGTGGGTGAATTGAATGCGACCCAACAGGATTATCTAGAAAAGATCAAAAACGGTTTGGAGACTATCACTGCTCTTGTGGAAGGGATTTTAACAGAGGATCATATCGAAAAAGGAGTAGTGATCTCTTCTAGTGAGATCGTTCTTCCGAATATGATCCAGAACGTTGTGAATCAACTTGAATCGCTGGCAAACCAGAAGCGAGTGAAGATCTCCTTGACAGACATCACACCCGGAGTGGTCATTCAAGGAGATGCTGTACTGCTTAAACAAGCTCTTTATAATGTCATTCACAACGCGATCAAATTCTCTGAATTGGATGGATCTGTTGAAATCAAGTTAATTGAAAATGAAGAGGATGTAGTGCTCGAGGTTCGAGATTCTGGACCGGGAATTGCGACACTGGATACGCCCTTTATTTTTGAGAAATATTATCACCCCAAACTTGGGGAAGCTAATGCGGAGAAAACAGGCGGATCGGGTTTATATATTGCGAAATTTATCATTGATGCGCATAGGGGAAATATCACAGTTGCAAGTGAATTGGGCAAGGGAGCTATTTTCAAGGTCCTTTTACCCAAAAAACTATCTACTCAGTAACATTTTCTCATTTGTAACATATTTGCATCTTTATCTGATACATCTTACCCGGTGAGATTTCATATATAATACTCTTTTGCTTATTCGCCATTTATTGTTTCACCTAAAGGAGAAGTATTTATGACTTCTAATCGTTGGTTATACCTTGGTGGTATTTTGCTTTTTGGGGGTTTGGTCATTGCAGCAATAGCTTACGGATTGAATTTATGGGTAATTCCCATTCTGGTGGGACTCTTTGCAATCTATCTGGCAGGCGTTTTTGTTAGCCGCATCATATTCCGAAAAATAAACTCAAAGGAAATGCTTGAGGTTAGTGAAGACATCCATAATGCAGCCAGAGTATATATGCGCCGACAGGTTCGCACAATTCTGCTGACTGTTCCATTCATGGCAGTTGTTGTCGGTGTTTTCATGGGTTGGCGGGAAGCGATCGCATTTGTATTGGGCGTATGCACCTCCATCACTGCCGGATATTTGGGTATGTCTATCAGTGTGCGTACGAATGTTCAAACAGCCGATCAAGCCGATCAATCTTTTTCCAGCGCATTCCGCACCGCAGTATTCGGCGGAGGTGTGATGGGGTTGTTGGTAACCGGACTCAGTCTACTTGTCTTAACAATCCTCTTTCTCATTTTTAAAGATCCCAATGTGTTAGTCGGGTTTGGTGTAGGTGGCTCTCTAGCAGCGTTGTTTGGCCAAATCGGGGGAGGGATTTTCACCAAATCAGCAGATGTCGGTGCTGATCTGGTTGGAAAGGTTGAAGAGAAAATCCCTGAAGATGACCCACGCAACGCAGCCGTTATCGCTGACCTGGTGGGTGATAATGTAGGTGACTGTGCCGGACGTGGAGCGGATCTCTTTCAAACTTTCAGTGATGACATCATCACTGCCAGCGTGGTATGCGCAACCCTGGTTTCGATCTATGGAAGCAAGGTGATCTATCTGCCTATTCTGCTGCAATGTGTGGGGATCGTCTCTTCTGCTATTGGAATTCTGGTGACCAGGCAGTGGTCATCCGAACAAAAACCTACCAGCATTTTCAATATCGGGTTATGGGTCAGTTCAATATTAAGCGCTGGCGGAGCGATCGCACTTTCATATTGGTTAATTGATGATATTACCATCGGTATTGCTGCAATTTTAGGAATCGCAACCACATTGATCACGGCAGCTACAACCCGCCATTATGCAGGAATCAATCACACACCTGTCAACAAGATCGCAGCTGCCTCTCATCGTGGTGCTGCACTAACCCTGATGACCGGAACCGCATTCGGTTTACGCAGCCCGATTATCAGCATGCTGACGATTATCACAGCTATTATGCTTGCCTTTAAAGTTTCGGGTGGTACGATATTGGCGATCATTGCAGTCAATATTGGTACTGATCTCCTGATTGCCATTATCATGGCATCTGACGCATTCGGCCCGATCGTGGATAATGCAGCCGGCATTGCCAAGATTGGTAAAGCCAAACGTAAAGTGTTTGAATCCTTATCTCATTTGGATACAGTAGGAAATACACTAAAAGCAACTACCAAATCCTATGCCATGGCTTCAGGTACAGTTACCGCTTTTGTATTGTTTGCCACGTTCTTTACAATCACTGGGAACACGGTTTTGGACCTGATCACACCCTATTCCATCGGTTTCATTTTTGTGGGAATTTCTCTGCCTTACTTAATGTCGTCCCTTGTCATCGGCGCTACTGCCAAAACAGCAGAATTGATGGTGGACGAGGTTCGTGACCAATTCCGGCGGAATCCGGCGATCATCGAAGGAAAAGCCAAACCAAATTACACCCATTGCGTGGACATTGCTACCAAAAATGCTCTGCGGGAAATGCTGCTACCGGGAGGAATTGCTTTTTTGTTACCGATCGTAGTTGGTTTTCTTTTTGGCAGCGCTGCATTGGGTGCACTACTGATTGGTGCGGTCTCTTCTTCTGCCCTCTTGGGTGCTTATTTCAACAACACGGGTACTGCTTTTGATAACGCCAAGAAAACCATCGAAGAAGATCCGAGTTTAGATGGTTCGCTTGCCCATGCATCTGCTGTAGTGGGTGATACCTATGGTGATCCGTTGAAAGATGTCGCTGGTCCATCTTTGCTGATCTTTATGAAGCTAATCGGTATGACTTCTCTGCTGATCGCGCCCATTCTGAATACTGTAACAGTGATCTTTAAATGACCATTCGCAGAATTTAATTGGGAAAGACCAAGATATTCTAGGGAAAGAACCCAATCAATCTCTATAAAGTAGATAAAAATAATTGTATTTTGTGTTATAATGCAGGTTTGTTTTGATGAAAACTGTTGTATGTATTTAATCTAATTCGAGCGGTATTTGTATGAGGAGGCTCATAAGTGGAAACAAAAAGTCTGATGGCTCTCCGAGTAAGACTTGCATCTCCCGATACTATTAAAAGTTGGTCTTATGGGGAAGTAACAAAACCAGAAACGATTAATTATCGTCGCCTGCGCCCAGAAAAAGACGGTTTATTTTGCGAGGCAATTTTTGGACCAACCCGAGATTATCAATGCTATTGTGGTAAATACAAGAATCCTAGATACAAAGGAATTGTATGTGATAAATGTGGTGTAGAAGTGACCCGTTCTTCAGTACGCCGCGAAAGAATGGGACATATTGAATTAGCCACGCCAGTGGCTCACATTTGGTACAGCCGGAGAGTTCCTTCTTATCTGGGATCTCTGCTCAATATCTCTCGAAGAAATCTTGATCGTGTACTTTATTTTGCTCAATATATCGTAACCTACGTTGATGAAGAATCCAAGCAAAAAGCACTGAACCGTATTGAGGACGAGGTCGGCGCGAAATATAAAGATCAAATTACCGACCTGGATGGACGTATTGAAACAGCGGAGTTGGATAAAAATTCCCGCGTTGATGAAATAAAAAATAAAACGGCTGAATTGTCAACCAAAAAAGATGAAATGATCGCTGAGAAAGTTGCTCCGATCATTAAGGAAGGGCAAGAGCTCGAATTATCCATCAAAGAAAAAGTCGGCAAAAAAGCTCGCTCAGATATCAAACTGAAGACAATTGATGAGATAGTTGTCAGCGCTGGTGAAGAGATCACCAATAAGATGATCTCCAACGTGCAGAAATTAGTTCAAGAAAAACTGGAATCGATCGAAGCTGAAATCGGAATTGAAATTGAACATGAAAAAGAAAAGAATGAACTTCTGCTGGAACAGGTAAAAGCTGAAGCAGATCTCACTCTTCAAAAATTGATGGATCAGAAAGAAGATCTGACTGCCAAGATCGACAAAGAAATTGATGCTCATCGAGATGAAGTGGAGAGTTTAAGACCACTTTCCTTCATCAGCGAAAACAAATATCGCGAACTCCGTTCCCATTACGGGCAGGTATTTCGTGCCGACATGGGTGCAGAAGCTTTCTATGATATTCTCAGCCGCCTTGATATGGAAAAATTGGCTGAAGAGCTATGGATAGAAGTACGCACCACAAAGAGCAAACAAAAACGGAAAAAAGCTACTAAACGTTTAAAAGTTGTGGAGGCATTCCGTCGTTCCAACAACCGTCCCGAATGGATGATCTTGAAAGTACTGCCGGTCATTCCTCCTGATCTGCGACCAATGGTCCAACTGGATGGTGGTCGGTTTGCCACTTCTGATTTAAATGACCTGTACCGGCGTGTGATCAATCGCAACAACCGTCTCAAGAGGTTGCTCGAACTTGGTGCTCCGGATGTCATCGTGCGCAATGAAAAACGCATGCTCCAGGAAGCAGTCGATTCTCTGATCGACAATTCACAACGTGGAAAAGCACTCTCACGACGTGGACGACGCGAGTTGAAATCGTTAAGTGATATGCTGAAAGGTAAAAAAGGACGTTTCCGCCGTAATCTTCTTGGAAAACGTGTTGATTATTCGGGGCGTTCCGTAATCGTGGTTGGACCAAAACTGAAGCTATACCAATGCGGCCTTCCAAAGAATATGGCACTAGAACTATTCCGACCATTTGTGATCGCAGGATTGGTCAAGCGTGAATATGCCGCCAACGTGAAAGGTGCACGACGTTTGATTGAACGCAATCGCCCAGAGGTATGGGAAGTTTTGGAACGAGTCATCAAAGACCGCCCGGTTATGTTGAACCGTGCTCCAACCTTGCACCGTCTGGGAATTCAAGCGTTTGAACCTCTTCTTGTAGAAGGCAGCGCTATTCAATTACATCCGCTGGTGTGTACCGCTTTCAATGCTGACTTTGATGGCGATCAGATGGCTGTGCATGTTCCCTTATCAGAAAAAGCGGTCTGGGAAGCTAGAAACTTGATGCTGGCTTCAAAGAACCTGCTGAAACCTGCTGATGGAGAACCTATTATTTCACCTTCTAAAGATATGGTGCTGGGTGTTTATTACCTGACCATGGATGGTAATAAGAAGAAAGGGGAAATGATTACCTTTGCTTCTATTGATGAGGTTGAATTGGCTTATCAATTAGAGCAGGTAAAAACCCATACTCCGATCAAACTCCAGACAAAAACATGGTTTGATGAAAATGGAAAGCGCCTGAATAAACAGGAAGTTCGTACCATCGAAACAACGGTTGGGCGAGCGCTTTTCAATCAAATTCTTCCTGAAGAAGTGGTGTTTGTGAATCAGACATTTGATAAAGGTGCAATCAAAGACTTAATTGCCAACATTTATGATTTATGTGGAGAAGATACAACAACGAAAATTGCCGATGATGTAAAAGATATCGGTTTCAAATATGCCATGCTCTCCGGAACAACCTTAGCAGTGGGTGATATCAGCATTCCACCGAAGAAAGAGGAGATCCTGGCAGAATCTCTTGAAAAAGTTGAAACTATTCAAAAATCTTATCGCCGTGGTTTACTTACCGAGCTTGAAATGGATGAGCAGGTCATTAAAGTATGGCAGGATACCACTACGAAAGTTGCCGAAGCAGTAAAAGAACACATGGATCCGGATGGCAACCTGGCGACTATGGCAAATTCAGGTGCAACAAAAGGTGGATTTGGCCCAATTTCGCAGTTAGCTGGTATGCGCGGTCTCATGGCTGACCCAGCGGGTCGCATCATTCGACTTCCCATTCAATCTAACTTCCGCGAAGGGTTGACCGCACTGGAATATTTCATTTCCACCCACGGCGCTCGAAAAGGTCTTGCAGATACAGCATTGCGTACAGCAGATGCCGGATACTTAACTAGACGTCTGGTGGATATCGCCCAGGATGTGATCATTAATGCTGATGATTGCGGAACACAGGAAGGTCTTTGGATCAGGACCAGCGATGATGTGGCTGGTCAGAGCATCCAAGAACGGCTGAAAGGGCGATTGCTGGCTGATGCAATTGCTGATTCCAAGACGGGAGAAGTTCTGGCAGATCACGATGATCTGCTTACGCTGGATTTGATTAATAAGTTATTGGAAGCAGGTACTACTGAATTTAAAGTTCGTTCTCCATTGACTTGTGAATTGCACCATGGAATTTGCTCGAAATGCTATGGCATTGACCTGGGACGCGGTAAGATGGTGGAATCGGGAACTGCAGTCGGTATCATTGCAGCCCAATCCATCGGTGAACCTGGCACACAGCTTACTCTGCGAACTTTCCACACAGGTGGTGTGGCTGCTGGAAGCGATATTACAACCGGTCTCCCCAGAGTTGAAGAACTCTTTGAAGCGCGGAAGACACCGAAAGGTGAAGCTGTTATTGCTCCAATCATGGGGAAAGTCGCAATTATTCCATCAAGCACTGCTAGCGACCAAAACAGCATTCGCATTACATACAGCGAACTGGTTCGCGATGAATACAGCGTGCCGGAAGATTGGGAAATTCTTGCAAAAGAGGAAACAACGGTTGCTGCCGGAGATATTCTTGCAAAGAATGATGAATTAACCATTAATGCACAGCACGCCGGACGCATTCGAATCGAGAAACGCACTGTGGTGGTCAGCTATGACAGTGTAGAAATCGAAGAAATGGATATCCCATCCACGTTACGAATTATCGTAAAAGATGGTGAAGATGTAGAAGCAGGGCAACCATTAACGGAGGGTTCTATTAACCCCCACGAATTACTGAAATTAAAAGGGCGTGATGCCTGCTATCACTATCTTTTGGAAGAAATTCAAAATGTGTATCGTGCTCAGGGACAAAATATCAATGATAAACACTTTGAGGTAATCATCCGTAAGATGTTGAGCAAGGTTCAAATTATCAATGCGGGCGACACAGAGTTCCTGCCGAATGAGATGATCGACAGATTGGAAATCAAAGCGATCAATGAAGAGATCGTTGCACAGGGTAAGAAACCAGCCCGTTACATTGATATTCTCCTAGGTGTGACGAAAGCCTCACTTAATACAGAATCATTCCTGTCTGCTGCTTCCTTCCAACACACGATCAAAGAACTTTCTCGCGCTGCAATCTCTGCGGATAAAGATCCACTTTATGGATTGAAAGAAAATGTGATCATCGGTAAATTAATTCCTGCCGGGACCGGATTCTCAGAAAAACGCATCTTGCTAATTGAATCGGTGGCAAATGATGAACCGATGCAAAAACCACATGTCAGCACCATCGAAATTCCTACCGATGAGAATTCGATAGAAGATATTTTGGATGCCGACCTGTTGGATGATGATATCGCATCAGATGAGATCGATCTTCTAGATGACGACACAGATGACGAACAGGACGAAGAATAAAAAGGAAAAGCCGAGGAGAAATGTAGTGCACCCCAATTATTGGACAAAAGTTAAGTAGAGCTGAAGGACTGAGTA
>CAYLUJ010000070.1:0-12130 GCA_964386805.1 uncultured Pelolinea sp.
CCTTACCCGACAGTCTGAAAAAGTATTGAAAATCACATATTTGGAGGCAAAGATATTCAAAAGCCAGTTGATCGGCACAGAACATCTCCTGTTGTCCATCCTGCGGGACGAAGACAACATCGCCACCGCGACCGCCATCTCCCCCATCTGGACCACCCCGGTTGACGAATTTCTCTCTCCGAAAATGCATCATTCCATCCCCACCCCTGCCAGATCGTACTCGGATTTCTGCTTCATCTATAAACATGCTGTTATTATAATCAAAAAGAGGAGGTCAGCTCACATCGCAACCTCCTCTTTTATCATTCCGGTTATTTCTTGAACTTTTTCTTGAGAATATCTTCGAGGGTGGGAACACCAATTTCCTGCAGTTCATAGCGAACACGCTGCATGGGCTTGTTGACTTTGATGATTCTGGTTAGGTCGATCGGAGTTGCGGAAATGACCATATCTACATCCGAGGCATTGATGGTCTTTTCAAGGTCTTTGACCATGTCATTCCCATAACCCATCGCAGGTAGAATCGTACCAGTGCTGGGATATTTCTGATAGGTCGCCAGAATAGAGCCGACTGCAAAAGGTCGTGGATCGACTATTTCTTTTGCTCCAAAACGCTTGGCAGCTACCCAACCTGCTCCATAAGCCATTCCACCATGTGTCAAAGTTGGTCCATCTTCAATAACCAGTACACGCTTTCCTTTGATTTCATCTGGATCATCCACAAACAGCGGGGATGCACCTTCGATGATCACAGCTTCTGGATTGATGGAACGTAGATTTTCACGAACACTGATAATATTTTCGGGATTCGCAGTATCAACTTTATTGATCACAAAAACATCAGCCAAATACAGGTTTGTCTCGCCAGGATAATACTTCACTTCATGACCGGGGCGATGCGGATCGGCTACAACAATGGAAAGATCAGATTGATAAAAAGGAATGTCATTATTTCCACCATCCCACAGAATGACATCTACTTCTTTCTCAGCTTCTCTTAAGATCGCTCCATAATCCACACCTGCAAAAACCAGTACACCATTATCGATATGAGGCTCGTATTCTTCACGCTCCTCAATGGTGCATTCATAGCTATCCAGATCAGCATAGGTTGCAAAGCGCTGCACTTTTTGTTTTACAAGGTCACCATATGGCATGGGATGTCGAATGGCAGCCACTTTGTATCCCATTTCGATCATGATTTTGGATACACGGCGGGTGGTTTGACTCTTCCCGCAGCCCGTGCGTACTGCGCAAATAGAAACGACTGGTTTAGTCGATTTGATTTGTGTGTTTGTTGTACCCATCAACCGAAAATCAGCGCCGTAGGCGTTCACCATGCATGCTTTATGCATCACATATTCGTGAGGAACATCGCTGTATGCGAATATGACCAGATCGACCTTCTGTTCTGTAATTAATTTTTTCAGATCATTTTCGGGGTAGATCGGGATTCCTTCAGGATATAAAGATCCTGCTAATTCTTTGGGATATCTTCGTCCATCAATATTAGGGATTTGGGTTGCGGTAAAGGCAACAACTTCATAATCTGCATTATCACGAAAATATACGTTGAAATTATGAAAGTCTCTTCCCGCTGCGCCCATAATGATCGTTCGTGTTTTTGGCATGCAACTCTCCTTGTTTCTTTAAATTACATGATTTCTGGAACTTCAATACCTAACAAACCAAGACTATTAATAATAGTCTGTTTTGTGGCTGCCACAAGTCTTAATCGGAAGGAACGAACCTCATTTTTTGCAGAAAGTACCGGGCAGTTGGTATAAAAATCATTGAATGCTTTTGCAAGGTCATAAGCATAATTTGCAATTTGCAGCGGGCGTAATTCTCGGCTTGCTTTTTCCACTTCCTGCGGGAAGCGTGAAATTAAATCAACCAGCCCAATTTCTTTTTTATCAAGATCATACGTAATTTCGCTGCTTTTAGGAATCTGAAATTTCTCTTTTCGTAAAATGCTGTTCGCACGCACCGCTGCATATTGGATATAGGGAGCCGCCTGTCCATTGACATCCAGCGCAGATTCCCAATCAAAGGTCACAATACGCGTGTTATCGCGCGAAAGCAGAGAATACTTGATCGAACCCAACGCCACCATACGCGCGATTTTTTGTTTTTCTTCAAGAGGTAGTTCGGGATTTTTCTGATCCACGATCACCATGGCACGTTTTTCTGCTTCCTGGATCAGGTTTTCCAACAGTACTACCGTTCCCTCACGGGAAGCCAGTGTCACATTCCCTGGCAAATTCACGATCTCATACGCCAAGTGAAAGCACTGCTTCGCCCAGATATAACCCATTAACTCCAATACTTTGAAGATTTGTTTAAAATACAGCGATTGTCTGACATCCACCACATAGATGGATCGATCTAATTGATAGTGTTCGAATTTTTTGATTGCCAGCGGAATGTCTTTTGTGGCATATAGAGATGTGCCATCGGAACGCAGCAGAACAAGCACGCGATATTCTTCCTTCGTCCCCAGAATAGCATCCAGATCGATGATCACCGCTCCTTCCGGACGTTCATCTTTTGCCAATCCTTTATGAATCAGATTCTCTACGAATTCCTTCCCTTCATGCTCCACTTCACTCTCAAAATACAATTTGTCGAAATGAATGCCCAATACATCATAGATCTGATCGAAGGCATCCAGTGACCATTGCCGTGTTTCTTTCCATAATGCTACAATCTCAGGATCATGCGCATCCCATGCTCTGAAGTACCTGCGCACCGCTTCTTCGTTTTCCTCCGATTCTTCACGGCGTTTCACTGCTTCTGCATACAGATTCCCGATCCAGTTTGTTTTATTTTCCACAGGAGGTTTTTCACCGGCATGGAATTTTTCATAGTTCCACAACCAGGTGATTACATGCAACCCGATATCGCCCAGATAATTCGCACGGATCACCTCATCACCGCTGAATTCCAAGATATTGGAAACTGCAGCACCCAAAACCATGGTTCTGAGGTGACCAACGTGAAAAGCTTTATGGGTATTGGGTTGTGAAAATTCCACCATCACTTTTTTATGGGTAGATGGCAAAGTACCAAAGCTCGTTTTTTCTGCAAGTACCCGGTCAATAACCAAACGAGAAAAACTCTGGGTTTGAAAATACAGATTCAGGTATCCCTTAACCGCTTCACACTTCTCAAAATCTTCTGGTAAGACTAATTGATCTGCTGTAAGAACAGCCAATTCTAGCGCACGTTGTGGAATATTTATTTTTTTTCCAGAATGAGCTTCTTGAGCTGCAACCTGAAAGAAGGAGGTCGAAATACCCCAATGTCCGCTGAAAGGAATCAGATTCCATTGCAGAACAGCAGATCGGATACCTTCCTTCTGTAAAATATCTGCGATTTGTTCTTCGATTTGTGTTTTATATGTGTCAAGCATAGGACCCTATAAAATGAAAAGCGGGAGAACTGCCCTCCCGCATTCAACTCGAAGAAATAGGTAAGTGAAGAATAAATTATTTCTCGAGGGCAACTAATTGTTTCATCAACCGACTTTTACGACGGGCAGCATTATTCTTATGAATGATACCTTTGCTGGCTGCTTTGTCTAAAGCTTTTACCGCATCCATTACTTTCGCTTTTGCTTCTTCTTTGTTTGCGGATTCGATGGCTACGCGTGCTTTCTTTACAGAAGTACGCGCTTCCCCACGGAAGACTCGATTTTTTTGTCGCCGCTTTTCATTTTGCTTGTTTCGTTTTATAGCGGATTTAATATTTGCCAAAATAACCTCCAAAAAATAATTACAATCTTGCAAGGCAAAATTCTACTAGACTGTACCTGTTTTGTCCAGTTTGAAAAAGAGCTCTTACGAGCTCTTTCGGTTTTACTTATCCTGCAACACTGCCAACCCTGGCAGCTCCAACCCTTCCAGCATTTCCAGAGAGGCACCACCACCTGTTGAAATGTGAGAAATTTTACCTTCGAGCCCGGTCTGGTTCACCGCTGCCACTGAGTCACCGCCACCGATTATGCTCACAGCGCTGCTATCTGCCACTGCTTTGGCAATTGCGAAGGTCCCTTTTGCAAAATTAGGGAATTCAAAGACACCCATTGGTCCATTCCATACTACCGTCTTTGCACCCGCAATCGCTTTCGCATACAATGCAACGGTTGCAGGTCCGATATCGAGAATGCGCCATCCATCCGGTACAGGTCCGGTGGACATGACTTTTTGAGCTGCCCCATCTTCAAACTTATCAGCAACGACCATATCTACAGGTAAACGTAGTTTATTCGCCCCTTCTTTTACCAATTCACGAGCCACATCCAGAACCTCATCCTCAGCGAGCGAATCCCCCACCGGGTATCCCTGTGCTTTAAAGAAGGTGTTTGCCATACCGCCACCGATCAAGACTTCATCGGCTTTTTTCAAGAGATTACGAATGACGCCGATTTTATCGCTGACTTTGGCACCGCCCAGAATTGCGATAAAGGGTCGCTTTGGATCTTCAATGGCTTGTCCGAGATACTGGATCTCCTTTTCCATGAGAAATCCTGCTACTGCTGGCAGGTAATCTGCCACACCCGCTGTAGACGCATGCGCACGATGGGCTGATCCAAACGCATCATTGACAAAGATGTCTGCCAGGCTGGCTAGTTGTTTTGCCATCTCCGGATCGTTCTTTGTCTCACCGGGATGAAAACGGGTATTCTCCAGAACCAGTACCTGCCCATAACCAAGGGCATCCGCAGCTGCTTTCGCAACAGGTCCGATGCAATCTTCTGCAAAATTCACTTTCTGCGGGATCAGTTTAGCAAGATATTCTGCCACTGGTTTCATACTATATTGAGGGTCAACACAATCTTTCGGTCTGCCGAGATGAGAACAAAGAATAACAGCCGCATTTTGCTCCAACAGATATTGAATCGTTGGTAAAGCCGCACGGATGCGAGTATCATCGCTAATTACCCCATCTTTTATTGGAACATTGAAATCAACTCGAACTAGCACTTTTTTGTTTTGAACATTAATATCTTTGATTGTCTTTTTAGCAAACATGGTTTCCTCTCGTTTCAAGACATGAAAAAGGCATAATCAGAATCATTTTCTCATCCGATTATGCCTTTCATTTTACATGCTGACTTACAAATATTTATAAGTCTTTTGCTAATTTCGCAGCCAGATCGGCGGTACGACATGAGTAACCCCACTCATTATCGTACCAGGTGACGATCTTGATCATTGTTCCGCCCATCACCATGGTCAGCAAACCGTCCACGATGGAGGAGCGTGGATCACCTTTGAAGTCCATTGATACCAGCGGTTCCATGGTAAAGCCAAGGATGCCTTTGAGTTTTCCATCGGCAGCTTCTTTGAAAGTAGCATTCAATTCTTCCACCGTGGTTGGTTTTTCAATGGTGGCTACAAAATCGACAATGGATACGGTTGGAGTTGGTACGCGTAATGCCATCCCATCGAATTTCCCTTTGAGATCCGGGATGACCAGAGCTACTGCTTTGGCTGCACCGGAGGTGGTTGGAATGATATTCAAAGCGGCGGCACGTGCTCTGCGCAGGTCTTTGTGTGCCAGATCAAGAATCTTCTGATCATTGGTGTAGGAGTGAATGGTTGTCATCATCCCGCGAGTGATTGTCCATTTATCATGCACAATCTTCACTGCAGGAGCCAAACAGTTGGTTGTACAGGAAGCATTGGAAAGCACATGATGTTTTGCAGGGTCGTACATATCATCATTCACGCCTAATACGATAGTAAGATCTTCATTCTTGGCAGGGGCAGAGATGATGACTTTCTTGGCACCGCCTTTTTCAATGTGAGCTACAGCTCCAGCTTTGCCTTTGGCAGGATCGCCTAATTTATCGGTGAAAACACCAGTTGATTCAATGACGATTTCCACACCCAAGTCTTTCCAGTGAATGTTCGCCGGATCTTTCTCAGCTAGAACTTTTACTGGTTTTCCATCAATAACAATGGAATCCCCATCAACTTCCACTGTACCAGGATATGCACCATAGTTTGAATCATATTTAAACAAATGCGCATTGGTAGCAGCGCTGAACAGATCGTTTACAGCAACAACTTCTATTTCATTGCCATGTCGTTCTTTAATTGCTTTTAATACCTGACGACCAATGCGGCCAAATCCATTAATTCCAACTTTAACTGCCATGACCGTTCTCCTCCGAAATTTTCTTGTATTTTACCACGCCTTTTTTCAATGTGTTTTAAGATTTGTTTAATGGACCGGTTCGTTCTTCAAGCAGATCCATGATCACCTCTGCCAGTTTTTGATAATCGTGGCGCCATGGGTATTCCTTATCCACCAGAGATGCATAATAAATGGAATATTGTTCTTCAAGCTGTGCATCCGGCATCACCCATTCCACCCCCGCAGGAAGCTTGGGATCGAAATTGTTATTACAGATAATTACATCAAAATGAATGTCGCTGAGATGTTGTTCGATCACACGAACATGATCGATACAGCGGTAGCCATCCGTTTCACCATGTTCATTGGCAACATTGCATACGAAGAATTTTATAGCTTTGCTGGAATTAATGGCTTCTACAACTCCAGGTACCAGCAGATTGGGTAGAATGCTCGTGTATAAGCTGCCCGGACCCAGTACGATTAAATTCGCACCCAGAATTGCTTGTACTGCTGGCGGATAAGGTAGGGGGTTGCTGGGTTCGATCCACAACCGTCGAATTTTCCCCTCAGCTAAAGGAATACTGCTTTCTCCGGCGATATTGATGATTTCTTGCTTTTCCTTTGATTCTATTTCGGCAACCAGATTTACATCATGCAATGTAGATGGAAGCACTCTTCCTCTGATTGCCAGTACACGACCTGACTCAGCAACAGCTTCCTCGAAACTGCCAGTGATATCTGTCAGGGCGCTGATCAATAAATTTCCAAGTGAATGACCATTTACGCCTGCTCTGTCACCGAAACGATATTGAAATACCTGGGTCAATAATTCCTCATCACTGGAAAGTGCGGTCAAACAATTACGAATATCACCCGGAGGTAGTATCCCGAGGTTTTGCCTTAATTGCCCGGATGATCCTCCATCATCAGCAACCGTTACAACAGCAGTCAGATTATGAGAGTACTGTTTCAATCCGCGCAATAACGTTGCCAGTCCATTTCCCCCTCCCAGAGTAACAATGCGTGGACCCTTTTCTTTCTTCTGATAGCTCGAAAGCGTATCCAGAACCGTAGTCCCTGGCTTGATGAACGGGCGCATGAGAGAATGATAGAATCGATAAAAGCCGTACCCAGTTAATGTAATGCCGGCGATTAACAGGAGAACACGCAAATAAATCGTATTGGAAAATGAAAAGGGTAAACTGACATTTTCCTGTCCATTTTTCGCATCAATTTGCAGTGACAGGAAGAATGAAAAACATAATAACCCCACCAGCATCATTAACAACCAGCGCTTAATATTGATCCCCGGTTTTAGCCAGCGTAAGATTTTACTGATGGTAATACGAAATTTTTGTTTTAGCTTGGTAGAAAATTCACCCATCAGTCAGCATAATAGCAGTGATTTTCTTGTTCGTCAAATTCATTTTCAAGAAAATTAGTATAATCATAACCATGAAAACTATTCTTACTTTTGACATTGGTGGGACAAATATCCGCGCAGGATTATTTTCAGAAGATTCGATTAAACCCTTCTACACAAAAAAGATTAAGACTAATGGACAGAATCAGTCTGCATTGGAAAATATTCTTTCCTTAATTGAAGAGATCCACACACAATACCCTACCATTGATGCAATCAGCTTGGCTGTTCCCGGAAATGTGGATGATAAGCATGGCATCATTATCCAGGCACCCAATGTAGGTGGTTGGAAGAACATTCCCTTACGTCAGATCATCCAGGAAAAATTCGGCATCGTGCCTTTTATTGAAAATGATGCCAGCATGGCAGCCTATGGTGAATGGAAACACGGCGCTGGTAGAAATCACTCTTATATCCTATATATAACCATCAGCACAGGTGTTGGAGGTGCAGTCATTGATGACGGGCACCTGCAGACCGGCTTTCGTGGTTTAGGCACTGAAAAAGGGCACATGACAATTGTGGATGGTGGTCCACTTTGCTCCTGTGGAAAAAGAGGACATTTGGAAGCACTGGCATCCGGTCCTGCGATCGCTTCTTATTTCCGTCAGAAAATGGCTGAAGGATTCCCCACTGTGTTACCAGCTGAACCCGCCCCTACTGCTGAGATAATCGCGAAAGCTGCCAAACAGGGTGATGCGCTTTCGATTGATGCTTTTCGCAATGCAGGCTATTATTTAGGAGTCGGATTTGCCAATTATCTGCATATTTTTAACCCCTCCTGTATCATTCTGGGTGGCGGAGTTTCTTTCAGTGGGGATTTGTTGTACAAACCTTTCTACGAATCGCTAAAAGAACATGTTATGAGTGACCAGTACCTGGTTGGTCTTGAGATCAACTATGCGCAACTTGGGGATGAAGCTGGTCTCATCGGTGCCTATCAATGGAGTTTGGACCATCTTCAATCTTGATTTTTAAGACAGGAAATCCGTACTCAAATTTACGATAGAAGATAATTCTCAAAAACCACGTCTGCGGATACAATTACCTGGTATCTTTCCAGGGAAGGAGTATTACTATGAAAATCAATCCGGGGCCGATTTCAGAGAACCTTATTGAAAGAGATAAGAAGGTCATCTCATCTTCTTATCCCCGTGGGTATCCATTTGTAATGGATCACGGAAAAGGTGTTGAAGTATGGGATGTGGATGGGAAGCGGTATTTAGATTTTGCCGCAGGGATCGCAGTCAACTCAACAGGACATTCCCATCCAGAGATTGTAGCAGCCATTACCGAACAAGCTCAAAAGTTCATTCATATTTCATCTGACTTCTATCATGTGAAATGGATTGAACTTGCAGAAAAGCTGGATGAAATTTCACCATTTCGCCTGCCGGCGATTTCATTTATGGCTAACTCTGGTTCAGAAGCAGTGGAAAGTGCTTTAAAACTCGCCAAATATTACACCGAGCGTTCACAATTCATCGGTTTTTTTGGTGGTTTTCATGGTCGCACCACTGGTTCTTTATCCATGACGGCATCCAAATTCATCTATCATCGCAATTTCTATCCCCTCATGAGCGGGGTTACTCATGTCCCCTATCCCAATCCATATCGCCCCCTTCTTCATATGGAAGAAGGTGAAGATGTGGGGGATGCTGTTATCCGATATATGGAAGAGGTTGTTTTCCACAAGTTACTCCCCCCTACAGAAGTTGCAGGGATTCTTATCGAGCCAGTGCAGGGAGAGGGTGGTTATATTTTTCCACCCAATAATTTCCTCCAAGCGTTAAGAGAAGTTTGTGATAAATATGATATTTTGCTAATTGCCGATGAAGTGCAATCGGGTATGGGCAGAACCGGAAAATGGTGGGCGGTGGAACACTATGGTGTTGAACCCGATATCATCTGCATTGCCAAAGGCATTGCATCTGGAATGCCCATGGGAGTGATGCTGGCCAAAGCGGAATTGATGACCTGGCCCAATGGGTCACATGGAAATACATTTGGTGGCAATCCATTGGCTTGCGCCGCCGCATTAAAAACGATTGAACTGATCGAAAATCAATATCTTGAAAACACCCAAAAGATGGGCGTGATTGCACTGGATATTCTACAAAAGATGCAAACCAAACATCCCTGCATTGGCGAAGTGCGTGGAAAGGGATTAATGATCGGCGTGGAATTTGTGAAAGATAGAAAGACCAAAGAGCCCGCCGCTGATCTGCGCAATGAAGTGGTTGATCTATGCTTTGAAAAAGGCTTGCTGGTGCTGGGCTGTGGAGATAGTACCATCCGCATCACTCCGCCTTTATGCATCAATGAGCAGGAAATAAGAGAAGGATTAGAAATCTTTGCGCTGTCTATAAAAGAGGCGGAATCTCATTTATAATCTTTCCATATTAGTAAATAGGAAAGAGCATGTTCCCTGATTTTCGAGTTCGCCAGCGCGATTATCTATTAGAGATATCTCAAGCATTGACCCAGGAACTAGACCTGGATGCTTTGCTCAATAAGATTTTAAAATATGCAATTGAAATGTTGGGTGGGCATGCCGGCTTGATCGCATTACGTAGCGAAGATAGCGGATGGCATATCCAAGTTTCCGAAGGCATTTCTCCTGATTTCCTCGCTCACATGAAACCATTTCTCAAACAAATTCCCGATGATCAAGACCCTGAAAAATTCGAAATTCCTGAAGTGAATCGTGTTCTTAGCGAAATTACGTTCTCAGCGACCCTGGGTCTGCTGAGCGGTGTTGGGCTACCTCTTGTCACACAAAAAACAGTGGTGGGTTTGATCTTTATCTTCCGCGGTTATGCAGGGCTCTTCACAGCAAATGACCGTATGTTGCTGCATAGTTTTGCCACGCAGGCTGCCATTGCAGTTCAAAATGCACAGCTTTACCGCAGCGTTATCCGCAATAAGCAGCGCCTGGATGCACTTTTCGATTCGGCTGCAGATGGGATTCTCTTATTGACCTCCAATCAAATCATCGAGCACTGCAATCCGGCATTTTCTCGTCTGGTTGGTCAACCTTCTGAAGAAATACATGGAAAGTCGCATGATCAAATCGTGCGGCTGGAGAATACCACCCAAGAAATCACACTTGAAAAAGCGATCGCCGGAGGATGGCCTCTGACGCCGCATGCGCAATTGTATGTCGAAGGTGACCTTGTTCGCGCAGGGCTCCCCTCGCTCCCCATCGGCATTACCTATGCACCCATGCTTTCACCTGAGAATAAGCTTACCAATATCATCGCTAACTTCCGTGATATCACCAACTTTCGAAAAGCGGATGAAGCCAAAACTACTTTTATTTCCATCGTAAGCCATGAATTGAAAACACCGGTCGCGCTTATTAAAGGTTATGTATGTACATTAAATCGAAAAGATGTGGAATGGGATAGCGCCTTCGTTGATGAAAGCTTGAAAATCATTGAGGAAGAAGCGGACCATCTGAATGAATTAATAGAGAATCTATTAGATGCAACTCGCCTTCAAACTGGTAATTTTTCCATTCAGAAAACCGATATCTCTATTCCAGATATCGCTCGACGCCTGGTGGAGAGATTTTCAACCCAAACGAATAAACATACATTCAAAATAGATTTCCCGGATGATTTCCCTTCTGTCATGGCAGATGATACGCGTATTGAGCAGGTTCTTTCCAACCTGATTTCCAATGCTATTAAATATTCTCAAAAGGGGGAAGTGACCATTGGCGGAGAAACACGCCATGATAAGGTGATAGTGTGGGTGAGTGATGAAGGTCCCGGTATTGCCCAGCAGGATCTGCCCTTCATATTTGATAGATTTTATCGTTCTCCCGATTCTGCTCGTAAAACGAAAGGGACCGGATTGGGGTTATATCTCACCCAGCAGATCATCGAAGCTCATAAAGGTAGAATATGGATTGATACCGAAAGAGATAAAGGGGCTCGTTTTTGTTTTTCTCTTCCAAGAAATGAATAATTGGATAGATAATTATAGTTGTTCGTGAAGAAAGGAATTCTTGAATTATGCCTAAAACCCAAGTTGCGTGCCCGCAGTGCCATCAACCAAACATTGTCGAAGTACAACAAATCTTTGATTTAACTCAGGATCCTCTGGCAAAACAGAAGCTGCTGAACGGTGCAGTGAATGTGATCCATTGCCCAACTTGCGGGTATTCCGGAATGCTGGGAACACCCATTGTCTATCATGACCCGGAGAAAGAATTATTTCTGACCTTTTTCCCACCCGAAAGTGGTATTCCCTTAAATGAACAGGAAAGACAACTGGGACCGATGATCAATCGGGTAATTGATGCCCTTCCCCCTGAAAAGCGGAAGGCTTACATTCTGCAACCAAAGTCCATGTTCACTTACCAAACTTTGATCGAAACGATTCTGGAAGCAGATGGGATTACCAAAGAAATGCTGGAAGACCAACAGAAGAAGATTCGTCTGATTCAGCGCCTGTTATCCGCTCCTGAGACAGAACTGGAAACGATCATTGAACAGGAGAAAGATCTGTTTGACCTTTCCTTCTTCGCGTTATATTCCCGTTTAATGC
>CAYLUJ010000071.1:0-327 GCA_964386805.1 uncultured Pelolinea sp.
CCTCATCCTGATTGCCATCGGGGCCGGTATCATCTATTTCATCCTGCGCGGTTCAGGTCAAATTACCGCTGCCCAACCCACCGCCACGCAAAGCCCCACCCCCACCTATGAACTCAGCCCCACACCAACGCTTTCACCCACCCCGGCGCCGACTTCCACAACAGAACCACCGGTTGCATATTCTGTTCAAAGCGGTGATACATGCAGTTCGATCGCGCTGCAGTATAACGTGACTGTAAAGAGTATTGCGGATTTGAATAATCTGGCTTCTGATTGCGGCGTTCTTACCCTCAACCAGTCGCTTCTCATCCCACGCCCCACCCCCAC
>CAYLUJ010000071.1:376-5396 GCA_964386805.1 uncultured Pelolinea sp.
GAAGCAGCTTGCACGAAGATCACCTACACCGTCGGGGCAAACGACACCTTGAGCGCCATTGCAGCAAATTACAATGTGTCCGTTGAAACCCTGAAAACATACAATGGAAAAACATCCGATAATGTATATCTGAATGAAGTACTAACCATTCCTTTATGTCAACGTCTCCCAACCAGCGGTCCAACCCCCACCGCCACTTTACCTGCACCTTTCGCGGCTACCAACCTGTTGCTGCCGGCAGATGGGGCGGTTTTCACAGCCACTAATGACACCGTTACTTTGCAGTGGGCTGCCATCGGAGGAATGCTTGAAGGCGATTCGTACGCAGTTACGATTGAAGACCTGACTGCCGGTGAGGGTAAGAAATTGACCGATTATACAAAAGATACAAAATACATTGTCCCGGTCACATTTAGACCGACAGAAACCAATCCGCATGTGATTCGCTGGTACATTCAACCGGTACGCCAATCCGGCAGCACGGAAGATGGAGACCCGATCTATATAACAGCTGGCTATCCTAGCAGCGCACGTGTTTTCATTTGGTCGGGACTCGGGACAACCTCGAATTAAAAGCAAAGAGCGGGATTTTTTTCTCCCGCTCTTTTTTATTTTTCTGATTCAAGAAATCGCGTGGCTTCGATGGCAGCCGCCGCACCCATTCCGGCAGAAATGACCACTTGCCGGTAACGAGAATCTGCCGCTTCGCCAGCTGCATACACTCCGGGGATGTTTGTCTGCATTCTTCCATCGATGCGAATATAACTCTTTTCATCCAACTCCAGTGAATTGCGAAATAGTTCAGTATTGGGACTGTGACCGACAAAAATGAAAATGCCATCCACAGTAAATTCACTTGCTTCACTTGTTTTTACATTCTTCAGTTTCAAACCAGTGACCGCATCCTTCCCCTCGATCTCTTCCACCACTGTATCCCAGACAAAAGAGATCTTGGGATTTTCTTTGGCGCGTTTTTGCAGCAATGCACCCGCACGCAGTTCACGACGGCGGTGAATGATTGTCACAGAAGAAGCATAACGGGTCAAGAAAAGACCTTCTTCCAGTGCACTGTCTCCACCGCCCACCACCGCTACTTTTTTATCCTTGAAAAACCAACCATCGCAGGTCGCGCAGTAAGAAACTCCCCGCCCGATTAGTTCTTTTTCCCCTGGCACATTCAATTTATTTGAACTGGCACCGGTCGTGATGATCAGGGTCTGTGTAAAAAATTCTTTTCCATAGGTGGTTAACTTGAATGGGCGCTTAGAAAAGTCCACCGCAGTGATCACATCATATTCAATCCGGGTGCCAAATTTCTCTGCATTTTTTGTGAACAAGTCCGCCAGTTGATTTCCACCCACTCCATCCGGAAAGCCCGGATAATTTTCAATGATCGAGGTAGTAGCTGCCTGCCCGCCAACTTCCGTGCCTGTAAACAGCAGCGGGTTTAGTTCCGCGCGAGCCGCATACAAAGCTGCGGATAATCCAGCCGGGCCGGAGCCCAGGATGATCACTTTCTCGACATTCTTCTCGTTATTTTCCATGATTTGTATGTTCCTTCCTTACAGGGTGGCATCTGTTATCTTGAGCGCTTCATCCAAAATGGAAATTCCCATCTCCAATTCATCCTGATTGATGATCAAAGGCGGAATCACCAAAATGAGATTATCGTGAGTATAGTGGAACAATCCTTTTGACAATGTAAACTCCTGTAATTCATTGATTATTTTAGGAGTTTTCCCATATTCTCCAAGAGGTGTTCCGGATTTCTTATCTTTTATTAATTCAATGGCTCCAAACAGACCAATGCCGCGCACATCACCCACGCAGGGATGTTTTTCTTTTAATTCATTGAATAAATTCAACATCACGGATTGCATGGCATGGGTATGATTGATCAGATCTTGTTTTTGCAACACGTCGATATTAGCAGAGGCTGCTGCAAACGAAATGGGGTGCCCATTATAGGTCAGTCCGCTGTCGAATTTACGATGGTCAAAATATGCAGCGATCTCTTCACGCATGCCGACCGCACCCAGAGGGGCATAGGCAGATGTCAGTCCTTTCGCCATCGTTATGATATCCGGTTTCACCTTCCAGTGATCCACTGCGAACCAGGCGCCCGTTCTGCCAAAACCAGTCATTACCTCATCCACGATCATCAGCATGCCATAACGATCGCACAGAACGCGAATCCCCTGCAGATAGCCCTCCGGTGGAATGAGAATGCCGTTCGTGCCAGTCACTGCTTCCAGAAAAATGGCTGCAATGGAGTCGGCACCCTCATATTGAATCAGTTTTTCGAGATAATCCAGATGGCGGGCAGCATATTCTTCATCCGAAAGCTGCATGGCATCTGGAACCAGATCATCCCGATAACGGTAGGTCACAGGAAAATGCACTACCCCACCCATGATATTCGGTTCCCATGAAACGCGCCGTAGATCTCCTGAAAGCGCCACCGACCCATGCGACGCACCGTGATAAGAACGGTAGCGCGCAAGGATCTTATGCTTACCGGTCACCGCGCGAGCGATCTTAATGGCATTTTCATTAGCATCCGCTCCCCCCATGGTGAACAGGAATTTATTGATCCCTTCCGGAACTACCTCGCACAGTTTTTCAAGTAAATTCGCTCTGGCTTCGGTTGCCATGTGCGGACCGGCAAAAGTGAGGTCACACGCCTGACTGCATATGGCTTCAATGACCTGTTGATTTCCATGCCCGATATTGGAGCACATAACCATGGAATTGAAATCCAGATAGCGTTTACCTTCAAAATCCCAAAAAAACACGCCTTCCGCCCGTTCAACCGGGATGGGTTGAATTTCTTTCTGCTTGCTCCAGGTCCAAAAATTATGAGCCATGCAGCGATCGATCATTTCCTGGTTATTCCTATGCGCCATAGTCAACTCCCTATGCGAATTTATCTGTATCCTATCATACCTTACGGGGGTTAAAATAGGGAGAAAGGCAATGGATTCTCTGTCAAACCTCTAAAAGGAGTTCTCCATGAAGAATGATCCGGCAGGTATATTTGAGGGAAAAATCGCGCTTGTCACCGGTTCCAGCCGCGGCATTGGTCAAGCCATTGCCCTACAGCTTGCCCGGCAGGGTGCGCATGTCATTATTAATTACGTTCGAAATCAAGAGCCCGCTGATGAAACAGCAAATAGGATCCGGTCAATGGGTCGCAAAGCACTGGTGGTACGCGCCAATGTCGGGAAGATGGAAAATTTGGAGCATTTATTTCAAATGGTGGAACAGGAATTTGGTGCACTGGATATCTTCATCAGCAATGCCGCTTCAGGTTTCAACCGACCTGCCATGCAGCAGCGTCCCGAAGGCTGGGATCACACCATGAATGTCAACGCGCGCGCCTTTCTTTTCGGCACTCAACTTGCTGTGCCACTCATGGAAAAACAAGGCGGAGGCAAGATCGTAGCCATCACCAGTCAGGGTTCCATGCGTGTCATGCCCGAATATATTTCTGTGGGAGCCAGTAAAGCTGCCCTGGAAAGCTTAACACGTTATCTGGCGGTGGAATTAGCAGCCAAGAACATCTCGGTGAATGCGGTTTCCCCGGGTATCGTGGAAACAGAAGCTCTGCAACATTTTTCACTATTGTCCGATCCCACCGTTATCCAGCGCGCGATCGAACATACTCCTGCTGGTCGCATTGCCACCCCGCAGGATGTGGCAAATGTGGTCGCATTCTTGTGTTCGGAAGAAGCATATATGATCCGCGGGCAGGTGATCGTGGCGGATGGTGGTTTTACTTTACCGGTGCCACATTAATCACTCAGCAACACCGCGCGCACCGGGGCACCTTCCACAGATTTCAATTTCAGCGGCAGGCAGACTAACGTGTAAATTCCTGCTTCCACATTAGACAGATCCAGCGTTTCAAGGATCGCGATTTTCTTTTCCATTAACCGAGCATGCACCGATCTGAAATCATCCGCCGGGGAGATGGAAAGGTAGTCAATTCCAACCAGTTTGATTCCCTTCTCGATCAGATAATCTGCCCCATCCAAACTGAGGGAAACAAAATCAGTATGAAATACATACGGATCGCTCTTCCAATAACGCGAATTACGTGTTTTGAAAAGCACACGCTGGATGCCTGGTCGAATGTTAGCTGCTTTCAATTCTTTGGCAGTGATGCTCTCCGTATCCTCCGGGATCTGCACAACCTGGGCTTCTCCGATCAGGAGATCGAGTGGGAAATTTTCAATGAAATCTCCATCCTCCAGAAAATGATGGGGAGCATCCAAATGGGTTCCCTGATGTACGCTCAATTTCATCTCACTGAGATTGTAAGGATCGCCTTTTGCAATCTGCAGTATCTGCCGTACGATCATGGGAGGGTCACCTTCCCAGCGCACCATTTGCGGAGATAATTCGATGGAGATATCGATGATCATTGTTTCCGTACTCCTGCTGAATTGGATTCATTCTATAATAGTCGATAGGAACTGATAGGTACGCAATTTATAATAACAGAAACTGGAAGAAAATTAGGAGCAAGCATGCGTTCAGTAGCAGCCATCGGTATCGGACAGACCAAAATCGAAGAGCAGTGGGATAAATCACTGAAAGAGATCGCCGGAGAAGCCATCTTTGCCGCCATTCAGGATTGTGGCATTGACCATGTGGATGGTATTTTCGTTGGGAACATGATGTCTGCTTCTGCCAATAAGCAGCAAAATTTAGGCGCTTACATCACCGACTGGATCGGAGCAAAGCACGTCAACGCGGTGCGCTTGGAATCGGCTTGTAGCTCCGGTTCGGCTGCTTTTCGCGCCGCTTTTCTGGCTGTGGCATCCGGGGAAGTGGAAATAGCATTGGTGGTAGGTGTAGAAAAAATGACCGACTCCCCTACCGCAGAGATCACTTCTGACCTGGCGACTGCCGCCAGTGCAGATTGGGAGGTGGATCAGGGGCTTTCCTTTGTCGCCCTCAATGCGCTGCTCATGCGCCGCTACATGCATGAAACCGGTTGGCAGCATAAAGATTT
>CAYLUJ010000071.1:5406-7441 GCA_964386805.1 uncultured Pelolinea sp.
TTTGCGCCTTTTTCGATCAACGCACATGCCAACGCCATGCAAAATCCTTTTGCGCGTTTTCACATGGAAATAAACGAAGAAAAATACCTTAATGCCGGTATGATTTGCGATCCGATCAATCTAATGGATGCCTCCCCCATCGGAGATGGTGCCGCAGCCATCGTGTTAGTTCCAGCCGAGAAGGTCAGCGGCAAGGTTATCCGCGTGGCGGGTTCCGCTGCCGCAACCGATACCATTGCGGTGCATGACCGTAAGGATCCCACCTGGTTAAGCGCCGCCGAAAAATCCAGTAAAAAAGCGTATGCCCAAGCTGGTCTTTCAGCCCCGGATATCGATTTCTTCGAATACCATGACGCCCTTACCATCATGGCAGCTCTCTCCCTGGAAGCCTGTGGATTTGTGGAACGCGGCAAAGGTCCCAGCATGGCAGTGGAAGGGCAGATCAGTAGAAATGGTCGCCTGCCTGTGGCGACCATGGGCGGATTGAAAGCCCGTGGGCATCCGGTGGGTGCCACGGGAGTATATCAACTGGTGGAAGTGATCCAGCAACTGCGCGGCACAGCCGGCAAAAACCAGCTTGAAAAAGCACAGGTTGGCATGTCTCAAAATATTGGTGGCAGCGGATCCAACATCATTACCCATATTTTGCGCAATGATTGATCTACAAAGCCTGCGTAAAAAAGCAGCAGCTTATCGCGAAAAATCTTATCACATCTCGCGTTCCTTAAGATTGCACGGTCCGCAGGATGCGGTGAATTTCGTGAACGAACGCGGTTTCATCTTCTTTTGGCCGATCAAGGATCATGACTTGCCGAACCTGTGGTATGCCACCGTGGGGGCTCGCCCCGTCCCCAACAATCATGATGACCCGGGGCATGTCACCTGGGGTTGGAAGGATGGTCTGCTTGATAAACGAGTCTGGTACTATGCTAAATTGATCCGAAAAAAAGCTACCATTGTCTCCCTCGAAATGGCGTCGTATTTCTATACGCTTTCACCCAATTACGGAGATTATGAGAATGATTATCTGGTGCAGTATAAAAATGGATTGATGAGCGTAGAAACGAAAAATGTTTATGAAGCGCTCCTCGAACACGGTCCGCTGCACACGCTGGACCTGCACAAACAAGCCCATATGACCTCTGCCGATAAAAAATACAGGTTTGATAAAGCCCTCACTGACCTTCAATCGGAGATGAAGATCATCCCGGTGGGAATCGCGGTAGCTGGTCGCTGGGGATATGCCATGATCTACGACATTGCAGCCCGCTATTATCCGGAGATCGTTGAAAAAGCACGCTTCATCTCCGAAGCCAAAGCTCAGCAAGTCATTCTGTTGGCATATTTACGTTCAGTCGGAATGGCAGATCTGTCTACCATCAATCACATATTCGGTTGGAAAGAACCATATACAACCCAGGCATGCGCATATCTGAAAGAGCAGGGAGAGATCACACTCGTTTCGACAAAAGACCAATCTGAACCGTTCTATGTTATCAGGGACATTTTTCATCTACAATAAATAGAAAAACAGGAATTTTGCATGCATTGGACTTCTCTACCAAAAGACCAGACCTCTGGTAAATCATTGGATCTCACCTTGGAGCAACAAAATCAAAAATCTTCTCCAGAAGCAGCTTGGAAGAAGGATTTAGTTCTGATCGCCAAGAACGCGAACGTCTGGCTAATTCAATTGAGTAAGAAATATGAACGGACAATTGATCATCTCGATCAGATCCCGGAAGAAGAACTGGAAAAATTGGCTGACCGTGGTATTACTGGTTTGTGGTTGATCGGGGTTTGGGAACGCAGCCCGGCTTCTAAAAAGATAAAAGAGTTATATGGGAAGAAAGATATCGCCGCTTCTGCGTATTCTATTAAAGAATACCGCATTGCAGAATCCCTCGGTGGCGAAGATGCAGCAAGTGCCATAACAGCGCTCTGTAAAAGACATGGCATCAGGTTGTGTGTTGATATGGTCCCCAATCACACCGGCATCGATTCCGCATGGGTTCGCGATAGACCGGATTTATTT
>CAYLUJ010000071.1:7451-12104 GCA_964386805.1 uncultured Pelolinea sp.
GCATCGATTCTGATTGGCTTCTGGAACACCCGGATTGGTATATTTCCGTTCCGAACAATCCAAGTGAATCTTTTCACTTTAATAGTCCTGACCTTTCTCCCACCCCTCAGCTCAGCATAAAATTGGAAGAAGGGTACTACAATCAAACCGCCACCGCTGAGGTTTTCCTTTATGAAGATCACCGGACAGGGAAAAAGCAGTACATCTATCACGGCAATGATGGCACGAGCATGCCCTGGAATGACACTGCACAGTTGAACTATCTGGATACCCAGGTTCGCAAGCAAGTGATCAATACCATCCTTTCTATCGTAAAGAGATTCCCCCTCATTCGCTTTGATGCCGCCATGACGCTCAGCAGCCAACACTTCCAACGCTTGTGGTATCCGTTGCCTGACAGCAAAGAAAGATGCATTCCCACCCGCGAGAAAAGCGCCATGTCGGCTGAAGAATTTCTAAAAAGCATGCCGCGCGAATTCTGGCGTGAGGTAATGGAGCGGGTGGAACAGAAAAACCCGGATGCGCTCTTGATGGCAGAAGCTTTTTGGTATATGGAAGGTTATTTTATGAAGGAATTGGGCATGCACCGCGTTTACAACATCGCCTTCATGCATTCCTTGCGCGATGAAGATAATAAGAATTATCAACAAATTCTGAAAAAAGCCTTGAAAACGAATCCCGAAACACTGGGAAGATTTGTTAATTTCTTAAGTAATCCCGATGAGCGGACCGTTGCTGACCAGTTTGGGAAAGGGAATAAATATTTCGCGATCTGCACTTTGCTTGCGACCATGCCGGGCATTCCCATGCTGAACCACGGGCAGATAGAAGGCTTCGAAGAGCGCTACGGCATGGATTTTTTAGCTCCCCTGATGGAAGAAAAGGAGGACGAAGCGCTGATCCGTGACCACGAGAAATGGATCTTCCCGCTCTTACGCATGCGATCCTGTTTCTCAAATGCCAGTTCTTTCCGGTTATTCCAGGTGCTGGATGAAAAAGAGCTCCCGCTGCCACAGGTGTATGTATATTTGAATCAGTATCAGGATCGTCATTTTTTGGTAATTGTCAATAATTCCAATCATCGGATTCAAGCGCATTTCCAGCAAAACGTACCAACGGCGGTCGAACAAGGAAAACCGAAAGTCCATCCGCTCTTGAAATTGTTGCCGCCAGCTCCATCGAAAAAAGCCCTTCTACAATGCCGGGAAATTCGAACCGGGGATAGTTGGGTTTTTCAAAGGCAAGAATTGAAGAAAACCGGCATATCTCTTGATCTAAAACCCTATCAACATTTGGCTTGTGAACTCACTTGGGATGAATAGCAGGTAGATAGCGTTCCATTTTCTCGCTGAAACGCCCGGGCAGGATATTGAACTGGTGTGGTAAAGAATCCAAGGAACAGGTGCGGTCAGAAGCCAGATAATCAACCCAGAAAGTAGAAAGTGTTGAGTATTTGAGAGATTCTCCAAACCACAGATTCCGTGCACGCAACACTGCCGGCGAAATGGGAACCAAATAGCGCTTTTTGCCGATACCTTCCATGATCATCTGCAAGATGGCTCGAAAAGTAAAATATTCCCCCCCACCCAATTCATAGGTTTTGCCGGCAAATTCCTCGTTTTGATACACCAGATACAAACAATTGATCAGATCGTTGATCCATAATGGCTGCATCAAAATATCATCGCTGCCTGGGATGGCATAGATCAATTTGCTGCCCGCCAGCCCACGTGCGAAATAAGAGAGGAACCCATCTCCCTGTCCGAAGACAATCGATGTTCTCAGGATGGTGGCAGTCGCCTTGCTATTCCGTATCATCTTTTCTTCAATAGCTTTCGCGCGAAACGCTGGAAAGCCAGAGGTACGATCTGCGCCAATATGGCTGATGAAGAAAATGCGCTCTACGCCCACTTGTTCGGCAGCTTGCAGCAAATTCTCCAATCCTTTCACATCGCTGGCTTCCAGATCAACCTGCTGCCCTTCTCTCTCGGAACTGGCAAGGTGAAAGATGCAGGTAACATCTTTCAAGGCAGCGCGGATGCCGCGTTCATCCTGCATACTGCTCACCGCTACTTCCACCGGAATATCGCGCGGAAGCTGGGGAGAATAGCGCGATGGGCGTAGCAGTGCCCGCACGGGCAAACCACGCTCCGATAGATAAGCCACCAATGCGCTCCCGATAAATCCAGAAGCACCCGTTACCAAAATCATGCAGATGATTATAGCAGAGAGAGACTCTTTGATTTGGCATACAACTTGCTACTTAACGAACAGAAAGCAAAAAACTATGGAACATAAGTCACAGAAAACAGCTCCCATTCAATTCCGCCATGCATTCCATATACCGGCGGATAAGATCCAAACCGAACCTGCTTACCTGGAAAGCTTCATTCCCTTTGCAAAACTTAGTGGCACCCAACGCGCACTGGTGGAAGTGCTTTCGCTCCAATCCCTGCCCGTCAGTGCCATTAGCAGTCTGATCCAGAATGGCATTCATGTGGATGTCTTTCTCAAGACCGATCTATGTGAGGAATTTGATCTGCTGGCTTATCAGGATCTGATCAGTAATTTGGCTGGGCTGCAAGTGGAGCGCGTGATTCTGTTCGACCGCCCCAACCGGCAGGCATTCTGGAAACCCGAGACCTGGATCAAACCCGATCTGTTGGATATTTTTTTGGAAAAGTACATTCTTCTGGCTGAAAAATGTCTTGAAAAGAATATGCAGCCGGTATTCCCACCCTTGCAACCCGCGGGGGATTACTGGGATACTGCTTTTCTGCGCCTTTCTTTGCAAAAATTGAAAGAAAAGGGCAAAACCGCATTGTTGGAATCTTTTGTATTGAGTACTTATTGTTGGACTTATGGGCATCCGCTGGATTGGGGTGCCGGTGGACCAGAACGCTGGCCATCTTCCACACCTTATTACACACCCGAAGACAGCCAAGACCAGCAGGGATTTCGCATCTACGACTGGTATCAGGCGCATGCGAAAGCAGTGCTCAATACCACAGTGCCGATCATGCTTCTGCAAGCTGGTCGTCAATCAGAATATGGAATAACCGTACAAGAATCTGCACAGGAAAACCAATCCGCGACAGTACAGACGATTTTAGAAAAACTATACCCGGATATTGTTTGTAGTGCGGAAGAGGAAATCTCTACAGAACTGCTTCCGGATGAGATCACTGCATGTAATTTTCTGGTGGATTTGGATTGGGATACTCTGAAAAGTCTGTTCGGCGTACTCTCCGGATCGCAAGCGCGAGGAAAAGAAGCAGAACCGGCAATGGAAGAACAAGAAAGCATTTCCACTGAGAATATGCAGCATTATCTGCTCCTGCCCGACGATTCCTGGCAGAATGACGCACACAAAGCAGCCATTCTTGAACCTTTTCTCAATCGATATCATCCGACGGTGGGAACATCTCTGGATGAGGCTTTGGACGCTAAGGAAGTGACACTGGTCATCACCGAACAGGATACGGCTGAAGAAAAGATAGCCATTCTGGAACAAAACGAAGCCATTGTAATACGCAAAATACGTCTGGAAACAAGCCTTGTATTGGAGGACGGAAATGATCATTAAAGGAAAAACTACTTCAGAACTTGCTGAAAGCATGCCAATCATCAAAGTGATGGGTCTGGGCGGCGCTGGTTGTAATACCATCAACCGCATGCTCGCTCTGGGGATCGACCATGTGGAATACATCGCAGCCAACACCGATCAGCAGGTGCTGCGTGCCAGCAAAGCACAGCACACCATTCTGCTCGGAGCGCAGTTGACCAAAGGGCTAGGTGCCGGGGGAAATCCGCAGGTCGGCAAACTGGCTGCGGAAGAGAGTTTTCGAGAAATCTATACCGCACTGCAAGGTGCGGATATGGTCTTTCTAACCGCCGGAATGGGTGGCGGTACCGGAACAGGTGCTATCTCCATTGCAGCGCGCATTGCCAAATCCATGGGTATTCTGGTGATCGCTTTCGTGACCACCCCCTTCACCTTTGAGTTCGGCAAACGCAAGTGCAATGCGGATGAAGGCATCGCTCAATTGCGTCCCTATACCGATACGCTCATCACCATCCCCAATGATAAACTTCTGCAGGTCGCCCCACATGACCTGCCGCTGGATATGTCCTTCCGCTTATCGGATGATGCCCTGCGCATGGGTATTCAGAGCATCTCCGAATTGATTTCGCGACCCGGATTGATCAATATTGATACCGCTCACATCCTGCGGCTTATGGAAATGGGTGGTGGGACATATATGGCAATAGGAAGTGGTTCCGGTTCAAATAAAACCATGCAAGCGTTGAGTAAAGCCATCAATCATCCCCTACTGGATGCCGTCCCGCTGGAACAGGCTCAGGGTGTGATCATCAATTTTCATACCAGTGCTGCCCTCCCCTTTGAAGAGATGACAGATGCGCTCAATCTTATCAAACGCAGCACCAGTGAAAAGTGTGAGATCATCCCCGGTATTGTGCTGGATGAAAGCATGGGTGATGAATGCGAGATCATCCTGATCGTCGCCGGCATCGGCTGCACCTCCGTTAGCGACCCGAGCCTGGCTTATCTCAACCATTTTGGTAAACCGCAGGTGTCGGCGCTGCAGGAACAAAAGATCACAGCAGTTGCATCTATGCCCACAGAGCAAA
>CAYLUJ010000072.1:0-11971 GCA_964386805.1 uncultured Pelolinea sp.
GAAGATGGATTATGTGCAACTCCTACATTGGAATGTTCCAATGTTCGCATTTCACCTTCGTCAATATGAACACAATGGGCAGCAATGGTCTTTGCTTCAAAGACGCCCTGTTTTTTCACGAAAGGTACAACTGGCATACCTTTTTCTTTGCGCATGTTTTCCACTTCTTGCGCAGTTTCTGAAATGTGAATGTTCAGAGGGACATCATACTCGAGTGCCAGATCTTTGGTGGCTTTGAGGATCTCTTCTCCGGTGGTGTAGGGGGCATGCGGGGCAACCGCTGGAGTGATCAATTCATGCCCTTTCCATCTCTGAATAAAGTGCCGGCAATATTCCATTGATTCCTCATAAGAATGTGCGTCGGGAGTGGGGTATTTCATGACAGTTTGTGAAAGTACTCCGCGCAAGCCAATGGCTGCGGTAGCTTCTGCAACCACATCTTCAAAATAATACATATCGAGGAAACAGGTGACGCCTGTTTTAATCAATTCGGCACAGCCAAGCTGTGTTCCCAGACGCACAAAATCGGGTGTGACAAATTCCCGTTCGACCGGCATGATGTATCCATTCAACCAAACATCCAGCCGCAGATCATCTGAAAAACCACGAATCAGGTTCATGGCAATATGTGTATGGGTATTGACAAATCCGGGCATTAAAACTTTGCCCTTGCAATCTAAAATTTCTGCATTAGGATACTGTTTTAAAATTTCTTCCTGGTTCCCTAAAGCTGCGATCTTTGATCCATCCACAGCAACGGCTCCCTGATCATATTTAGTGAGGTTTTTATCCATTGTCAGGACGATGGCATTCTTTAAAATCAGGAGTTTTCCCATTTTCACCTATCCTTTTTGATTTATGTATTTGAAAATCAATCCCATGGTTCTATTCGTGACCCATTCTTCAAAATCATCGGGACTGTTCAGAAACTTGTAATTTTCTGTTGTCTTCGTTTTTTCATCATCAATAGTGATGGTCAATTCCTTGGCTTTTTTAACATCTTTAGCAGTGGCATTGATCGTCAGGATTTTTGGTTCTATCATATTGTACTGATTTTTCAGGTTATTTTCTGCATAGCCGGAATGAATTTTCATCATCACGTCTGTAAATAGGCTTGAAAGAAATGGGAGATTTTGCTGATTGAAAGATATCTGGCTGAATCCTTTTCGAACCAGCTCTTCACATACCGCATCGAGGAGAGTTGTATCATCATAACCAAAAACAGACTGCCCAACAAGATTATTGATTTCTTCGAGAATGGGACTTATCAGTTCCGCTGCGGTCTGCCGATCTTTGGCTTTTGCCGAAATTCGAATATCCACACTGCCAGCATGGGCTGCCAATCCGACGGTCGGATTTTCTAGTTTTTCGAGATGCCCGATCAACTGGTCGATTTGTGATTCTCCGATTCCAATGGTGTGCACGACGGTGGTAATCAATACTGCTTCTGTATTGAAAGAACGCTGGATGAGTGGAATGATCTCATTTTCCATCAGAAAATGCATTTCGGAGGGAACACCAGGTAAACAACATAAAAGAGAGTTATCCTGCTTGATGTAAAAAGCAGGTGCAGTTCCCACAACATTTTTGATCCCAATGGCAGTTTCCGGTAGGTATGCTTGCCGTTCGTTGTTATCGGTGGGGGTACGGCCGAATTCGCGAAAACGGCCTTCAATTTGTTTCCATAGATCTTTTTGAAAGACAAGCTTCACGCCGTATGCCTGTGCGGCTGCTTCGCGTGTGGGATCGTCAATGGTAGGACCCAATCCACCGGTGGTGATCACAAGATCGCTGCGCTGCATGGCTTCTTTGATAACCTGGGCAATTCGTGTGCGATTATCTCCAACGGTTGTGACCCGATACACGTCAAAACCTTCTTTATTCAGAATTTTCGCAAGGTATTGGGCATTGGTATCCGTGATCGCTCCTAACAGTAACTCTGTTCCGATCGTGATGATTTCAGCAGTAGCCATAATTTTCTTCCCTTAAAATTTCACCAATTTTAGCAGAACTTTTCATAGTGGGATATGAGGAATATCTTAATCATTCAATTCCGGATAAATACCTGCTTCTACGTAATACCATTTTCCATCACGGCTGGCATAAAACCAGGCCATATAGGCATTTCCACCCGGATTGAAAGCGGCTGGTTCGCAGCATTGATAATGGACAATTTCGTCATATTGCTGCTCAAGCTGTTGACCGGCGTACATCATGGAATAGGAACCACCTTTTTCCTTCTGGAAGAAAAAGAAAGGTTCGCCCTGGATAGCCTGCCAGTCGAAAATTTCGTTGAACCCTAACTCCTTGTTCAGTGATTTACCATCCATGATCAGCTCACCATCTTTTTCCAAAATCCAATGTCCATTCCAGCTTTGGAAGGTCTGGATGGGATTCATCACTGGATTGGACGGCAATATGGTCGCATATATTGCCTGACCGCTCTCTGAAACAACCTGAATTGTTGAGGAGATCACTGGATAGATCAATTCATCTTGATAATAGATGGGTGCAAAGGCGGTGCTTTCGCCTGCCTGCCATTCTTCCACGCCTGCTTTTTGGAGCAGGTATGATGTTCCATCATTTGTTTGCAATAGCAGCACAAAATCACTTTGATCTTGATTTTCAGTTGCAGATCCCAAAGGATAGATTCCATCTAAAAAAATTGTGTATCCTTTAAATACACGGTATGTATAGGATGACAGCATCGGATTGTGTTCAAGGCTGTATCCATATTTTGAAAGAATCGCATTGATTTCCTGAACAGCGCGATCGGGAACAAGGTATTTCCATTGAGCTCGCTTTTCTGTGATAGCCGGTGCTATCCTCTGCAGGAATTCCAGGTGAGTGGGTGAGTCGGTATCGGTATCGACAATTTCATATTCTTCGACAATTAATTCAGCGGGCTGATTGGATGTCTTTAAAATCACTGCATCGGCATCACGCACACATCCAATAAAGAAAAGCGCACAGAGAAAGATAATGATGAGCATTGTTTTTTGTTTATTCAATATAGATTGATAGCATTTTGTGTTCATATCTTTCAATTCTACTCTCCCATTCAAATGAATTTCTATTATGATAGTAGTGTGACCAAACGAAATATGCAGATCGGCAGAAGCGGTGAAAAACAAGCTGCCCGGTATCTTGAAGAAAACGGTGTAGAGATACTAGGAATGAACTATCATACACCCTATGGGGAAATCGATATCATCGGGAAGAAAAACGATCTGCTTGTTTTCTATGAAGTGAAAACCCGCACCTCACAAAAATTTGGATATCCTGAAGAAAGCATAACCTCTAAAAAGAAGAATGCACTGATCAATTCAAGCCTGCATTATCTACAGAAACAGGATCTGTTGGATTATCCCTGGCGAATTGATGTGATAACGATTCTCAAAGAAAACAATGAGACCCGCTATGATTGGATTGAAAATGCCATTACCAGTGAATAAACCGGTCATTGTATTATTAGGACCGACGGCGGTTGGCAAAACAGCCCTCTCGATCGAATTGGCGCAGCAGTTTTCAGGGGAGATCATTTCCGTAGATTCGCGCTATCTCTATAAAGGGATGGATATCGGTACCGCAAAACCGAACATAAATGAAATGAAGGGAATTCCCCATCATCTCATCGATATCGCAAACCCTGATGAGCCGATCAGTCTAGCGCAGTTCCAAGCTGCAGTTTATGAGCAGATTGAAGCGGTTTTCAGACGAGGGAATACACCATTTTTGGTGGGTGGTACGGGACAATACTTGTGGGGTGTGGTGGAAGGGTGGCTACCTCCAAGAACCCAACCTGATTCCAGATTCCGAGAAGTGCTTGAAGAAATGGCAGAGGAGATGGGTACCGAGGGCATTTATCAGATGGTCGTTTTTCTTGACCCCGAAGCAGCAAAAAAGATTGAACCCAACAATCTGCGCCGATCCATCCGTGCGCTGGAAGTGATCTTTTCAACCGGGGAATTATTTTCGAAGCAGAAAGCGAAAAGTCCTCCACCTTATCATTTCAAGATCATCGGCTTGCAGCGTCCGCGCATTGAACTCTACCAGCGCGTTGATGCTCGCATTGACCAGATGCTTGCAGAGGGTCTGATACAGGAAACGGAAATGTTGATCGCAGCCGGTTACGATCCCGACCTGCCTTCGATGTCTGCCATTGGCTACAAGGAAATTTTCCGGTATCTGGATCAGGAAATCTCCTTGGAAGAAGCAGCTGTCTTGATCAAAAAACGAACGCGCATTTTTATTCGGCATCAAGCGAACTGGTTCAAAAAAGATGACTCGCGCATCCGGTGGTTCGACATGCATGCTACTGTATGTCGGGAAATAAGTGCCTATATTCGATCTGAAGAAGGTTGGATTTAAAGGAAATGCAGCATGAAAAATCTGTATGCACAAAAACCATGGTTCGATCAATATGATCAATTTGTTCCGCAGTCCTTACTGTATCCTGATTTAAATATTCCACAAATTCTTGGACGGTCGGTGGAGGAATACCCCGATCAGGTTTGTTTACATTACCAGGGTCATGAACTTACTTACCATGAGGTTTCTGAAGCCTCTGATAATCTTGCCAGGTGGCTGCTTTTTTTAGGAATCGACACGGGAGATCGAGTTGGATTAATTTTTCCTAATTCTCCCCAATTCGTCATTGCTTTTTTCGCTGTTCAAAAAGCCGGTGCCATTGTGGTAGCCATGAATCCATTTTATAAAAAACCTGAATTGTCCAGAATCATTGAAGAATGTGGTATTCGCTGCATCCTTTGCATGGAAGAGCAAATGGGTATTTTGAAGGAAATCTCAGCTACCATGCCCATCGATACACTTATTGTTTCCTCGAAGGAAGATTTTATAAAGAAAGGTTTTGGTAGTCAGATCAGTAAAGAAACTCTTGATGATCATGACATAAGCGCTATTGAAGCTCCCATTTCTTTTACGAGATGTATAGAGCAAAGAATTAAAAATATTGCTCTGGATTTCTCATTCAGCCCGGATTCCCCGGCAATTTACCAATACTCAGGTGGAACGACTGGTACTCCAAAAGCAGCGATCGGGTTACACCGAAATATTGTTGCCAATACCATTCAATTCATGACCTGGTGTGATCTGCAGATCGCAGAAGAGATTTGTCTGGCGGCTATTCCCTTCTATCATGTGTATGGGATGGTTCTAGCAATGCTGCTGGGTATTCGCCTGGCTGCGCGTATTGTTCTTATCGAGGACGCACGTGATATTGACACTCTTCTTCAATCCATAACAGAGCAGCGTGTTACATTCTTTCCTGGTGTACCCAATTTATATGCGACCATCATCCGAAATCCCGCTGTTCGAGCAGGAAAATATAACCTGAAGTCGGTTAAAGCCTGTATTTCCGGTTCTGCACCGCTCCATCCGCATGTAAAAGCTGAATTCGAGAAGTTGACTGGAGGAAAATTAGTGGAAGGTTATGGATTATCAGAAGCACCAACAGCCACGCACTGCAATCCCTTGTTTGGAGATAATAAAAGTGGTTCATTTGGGTTGCCACTGCCAGATGTGGAATGTAAAGTTACGCATGTAGATGACGATAGCGAAATAATGGATATTGGTGAAGCGGGGGAACTGCTTATTAAAGGTCCACAGGTTATGGCAGGTTATTATCAGAATTCCAAAGAAACCGCTGCAACTTTAAAAAATGGCTGGTTGCATACAGGTGATATTGTTCGAATGGATGAGGATGGTTTTTTCTATTTTGTGGATCGCAAGAAGGATCTGATCAAGATTGGTGGATTTCAGGTTTGGCCAAAAGAGATCGAAGATGTTTTATTGACCATGAAAGGAATCCGGGGTGCCGCGGTGGCTGGTGTTCAAACCAAACTAGGAGAAGAGAAAGTAATAGCCTGGTTGGTTTTGGAAGAGGGTGTGGAAATCAAAAAAACGATCATTCGTGAATACTGCCGGAAGTCCTTAACAGCCTATAAAATTCCAAAAGAGATATATTTTGTCGATGAGATCCCTCGTTCAAGTGTTGGCAAGATTTTGCGAAGGGAATTGGTGAGATCGTATAACGAAAAACGGCTTTGATTTTTCAAAGCCGTTTTTCGTTATTTTCAAGCGTGATTGACCTGCGGAATTCCGCCGCTGTTCTTCTGGATAGTGGGCGAGAAAATTGCTTCGAATTCATCCCTCGATAGTGTTTCAGCTTCCAAAAGTTTGGTGGCAACTTGATCAAGTTTGGTTTTGTATTTCAATAAAATTTTCTTGGCATTCTGATATGCTGCATCGACCAGTTTCTGAACTTCGGAATCGATTTTTTCAGCGACCGCTTCTGAATAATCGCGTTGTTCGCTGATCTCACGTCCTAGGAATACCAATTCATCCTTTTGACCATAAACCATCGGTCCTAGGTCATTGCTCATTCCAAGCCTGGTTACCATTTTTCGCGCCATTTTGGTCACATTCTCAATATCATTTGCAGCACCTGAAGTGATGTCGTTAAAGATGATTTCTTCAGCTGCCCGACCACCCAACAAACCGGTCATGTCCGCGATGAATTTCTTTTTTGAAATAAGCGTGTGATCATCATCGGGCAGAGCGATGGTATAACCGGCGGCCATACCGCGTGAAATGATAGATATTTTTTGCACCTGATCTGCTTCTGGCAATGCGGAAATGACAATGGCATGTCCGGCTTCATGATAGGCGATGATGCGTTTTTCATCTTCGCTAATAAGCCGGCTTTTCCGCTGCGGTCCTGCGATTACCCTTTCAATGGCTTCTTCAAAATCAGTCTGTTCGATGATCTTCTTATTTCCACGTGCAGCCAGGATGGCGGCTTCATTCACAAGGTTTTCAATATCTGCACCTACAAATCCGGGAGTACCTTTTGCGAGGACAGACAAATCAATTTCTTTTGCGATCGGTTTACCGCGAACATGAACCTTCAATATTGCTTCACGACCGCGCACATCTGGGCGATCCAGAACGACCCGGCGGTCAAACCTACCCGGGCGCATTAAAGCTGGATCCAGGATATCAGGGCGATTGGTGGCTGCCATGATAATGACGTTGGTGTCGGTATCAAAGCCATCCATTTCAACCAACATTTGGTTAAGGGTTTGCTCACGTTCGTCATGACTTCCGCCAAGACCCGCACCACGATGGCGACCTACGGCATCGATTTCATCAATGAATACAATACAGGGAGAATGTTTCTTTGCCTCTGCAAACAAATCGCGCACACGGCTGGCACCTACACCAACAAACATTTCCACGAATTCTGATCCGGAGATCGAGAAGAAAGGAACGCCTGCTTCACCGGATACGGCTTTTGCCAGGAGGGTTTTTCCACCTCCAGGAGGACCAACCAGTAGAACGCCTTTGGGAATACGAGCACCCAACGAGATGAATTTTTGCGGTTCTCGAAGGAACTCAACCACTTCCTGCAGTTCTTCTTTCGCTTCGTCTACCCCAGCAACATCCTGAAAAGTTACTTTCGGTTTATCGCCGGTAAACATGCGGGCTCGTGATTTTCCAAATGCCATGGCTGAATTATTACTGCTTTGCGCCTGGCGGAAAATGAAGAAAAATGAAGCCCCAATAATCAGGAAGGGGAGAAGATAACTGAGGATGGATAAAATATTTGTCCATGCCCCGGGCTGTGTTATTTCAATGGTCACATTCGAAGACTGTAAATCTTCAGCGGTTAATCCATATTGGAGCAATTGCTCCACCAATGTTGAACTACTTTCCTTGACCGATGTAAGTTCCTGTTCGTCCTTTGTAATAATTGTCAGTGAATTCTCATCTTCGGAAATTTTCTGTATTTCCCCTGCTTGAATTTTGGAAGCTAATTCGTTGATGGATAGCACACTCTGATCCGTGTTCTGATCGAAATTAAGAAAAACCATTGCAAGAATTGCAATGAATATCAGTAAATAAACAAAATTTGTTTGAAAACTCGGTTTCACGTAAACCTCCGGCTATTGTTAATTCTGGAGAGATTATACCAATCATTCATTAACATAATCTAAAAAGTCCTACTAATTGGAATTATTAAGAGAATTCATATAAAAAGATCCCGCAGACATTGCGGGATCTTTGAAAGGCATTCAGAACGTTCATTAATTTTGGACACGTGTCACATATTCACCGGTACGAGTATCTACACGGATGATATCGCCTGTATTGATGAAAGCTGGAACATTAAACTCATGTCCTGTTTCAACTTTTACCTTTTTGTTTACACCAGTTGCGGTATCACCGCGCACAGCAACCTCTGATTGGATTACTTTAAAATCTACAGTGGTTGGCAGTTCAACGTCGATGGGTTCAGTTCCGAAATAGGTTATCTTAACTTCAATCCCTTCTTTCAAAAACATGACGTTGTCACCAAGTGTATCTTTAGAAATTGCGGGTTGTTCGAATGTTTCAGTATCCATAAAATAATACAGATCACCATCCGGATACAGGAATTGCACCATATGATATTCCAGACGAATATTCTCAACCCTTTCTCCAGAACCGAATGTTTTTTCAATCGTACTTCCGGTACGGAGATTTCTGGCTTTGATGCGGATTGTGGCGCCTCCTCTGCCCGGTTTATTGTGACTGTAATCTAATACCTTATAGATATCATTATCAATTTTAAATGTTACACCTTTGCGTAATTCGTTTACGTCAATCATAGCTACACCTTCTCAGGGATATTAAAGAAACCCTGAAATTATAGCATGCAAATGGTTTTTCAATAAAGGCTTGGAATTATCCGACTACAGGATCAATCAAGCCATACGTTCCATCGCGACGTTTATACAGCACATTGACTTTATTGGTATTTGCATTGTAAAAGATGAAAAAGTCTTCATGCCCGAGCAGCGTCATCTGTTCAATAGCTTCGAGTTCATCCATCGGGATAAGAGTAAAGGTCTTGCGGCGAGCAATGATGGGGCGTTCTTCTTCCGCGGATTCAGCAACTCTCTCCACTTCTAAGGTGGCATCGCTCAAATTTTCAGGACGGTTGAGATATCTTTTTCCTTTGTATCGCTCAATCTGTCGCTCAATTTTATCCATCACTTTATCAACTGCCGTTGTAATCTCATCGGCGCGCTCTTCTGCACGTAAAATGAAACCTTTTCCCCGCAATGTGATTTGTGCAATAAAACGATTGGTTGTCTCTCGAGCTGTCTTCGCGTAAGAAAGATCAACCCGAATTTCATCTATTGATTTGAGGTATTTATCTAGTTTTGTTGCTTTCTTATCTATGTACTTCTGAAGATCTTCTGTCAATGCCAAATTTTTCACAAATAAATCAATTTTTTGTGACATGGATACCTCCTTTATTTTTCACTTTCTTTATTGATGATCGTGCAATTGTTAAAGCTGAAACCTGTTTCGCACCTGCGTTCTTCAATACATTTGCACATTCGACTAGAGTTGCGCCGGTTGTGATCACATCATCCAAGAGTAAGATGTTTTTTCCATTAATGAAATCTGATTTTGCAGAAAATGCACCATGCATATTTCCCGAACGTTCTTCAGCTGGCAGCGTTACCTGAGAAACAGTATTTCGCTCCCGGATGATGGCAGAAGAAATTATTGGAATTCCGATAGTTTTGCTCAGTAGCTTGCCCCACACAGTAACCTGATTATATCCTCTCTCGCGTTGACGGGTTTTGTTCAATGGTACCGGAATGAGCATCTCAAAATTGAAATGAGCGTTTGCCAGAGTTCTAGTTAGATCGGGCAAAATAAGTTCTGCAAGGCCGATATTTCTCTGATATTTCAAAGCAAGAATAAAGTCACGCAACACTCCATCGTATTCACCTAATGAACGAATTTTTTCTAGAGGGAAGAATTCAGCAGCACAATTCTGACAGACAGAAGTTTGGCGTAGCAGCTTGCCGCACGTCGGACAAATATTTTGGTCATACAAAACACGAGTGTTCCAGCACTCAGGGCAGCAGCGAAATCCAATTTTTCTACAGCAAATGCATTCAGGGGGATAAACAAGATCGATAAATTTCCAGGCAAGAGAATATGCTTTTAGCCAATTTGTGTTTTTATAATGGGCTATCTGCATCTCGCTTTCTTCCATCGATCCAGATTCTATAATCTAATCATACAACATTTTGTAGAAATTTTATTGAGTTGCCACCGATTCTAATAAATTTTCGATAAATGCTTTCACTGCAGGTCCCAGCAGGTTATATAAGACACGAATGATTAGAAAAATCAGAATGATGATGAGGATATATTCAACGATCCCCTTTGTTTCAAAATCTGATGATGTTTTCATATTGCATTCCCTTTTTTCAGTATACCGTTATTTTTTTTATATCGCAACTTTTTCTCATAGAATGCGTATTGTAAAAAGAAATATATAATAAAGATAGAATAAGAATAGGAAAAGAATTACCAAGCTGTGGAGGAAAAAATGACTGATTTTTACCAGCGTGTTACGGATGAGCAAGATTTTTTTAAGAAGCTCGTTGCAAAAATCCCCGGTTTCAGCGGATATGTAGAACGCGCCGACCGGAGATCTGCCGATAAAATTCTGCGTGAAACAGTTGCTGCTCATTTTGAAAGTATATGGCAGCAAATATCAGAACTGCAGCGATCGTTCATCGCAGATGGTGAAATCGAGTTGATCGATGATCTTGAAGCGTCAGCCATCAAACTGCGCCAGTTTATTGATCGCATAAAGAATGCTGCGTATGGATATGCAGGATTCTTTGATGCAATCAAAGTGAAACAGGAAGAGCTGGCAGCGCTTTATGAATATGACCTGCATTTCCTTGATTTGGAAAGCGAGATTACCAGCGCGATTGAGAATATTCGTTCATCTGTGGGGACTGATGGGCTTCCTGCATCCATCCGAAATCTGGTTTCCCTTTCGCAGAATTGCATTGATACCTTCGAGAAACGCGAGGAAGTAATTCTCTCACTTTCCAGTGGGATAGTTGACGATGGTTCGTCAAAATAAGATGTGAATTAATCTATTCAAATTTATACGGAGAAATGAAATGGCTAGAATTTTTGATGTAGTCGAATACCCAAGTGAGATGAAGGATGAGATCGTTCATCGTTTTCCGGAACAGGGAATTGCTGATTTGCGAATTGGATCACAGGTGATTGTCAGGGAATCCCAAGAAGTGGTTTTCTTCAGAGATGGAAGAGCTCTGGATGTGCTGGGACCCGGACGGCATACCATCACAACGGCGAACATTCCGCTACTCATTGAGTTCATTGGAAAAGCATTCAATAACCGCACTCCTTTTACCGCAGAAGTTTATTATGTGGCAAAGAAAGAGTTTGCAGATCAAAAATGGGGTACACCACAACCTATTATTGTGCGCAATGCGGGTGTTGGTCTGGGTGTTGCCCTGATCCAAGGTTTCGGTTCTTATAGTTTTCAGGTGAAAGATTCCCAGCAGTTTATAACTCAAATTGTTGGTGCCCAGGGCATTTATCGAATGGATGCGATCGAGAACCGTTTGAAATCCATGCTGCTTTCAAAACTTCAAGATCTGCTCGGCGAAACGACCGGGAAGAAATCCGTGCTTGATCTTATTGGTTTAACGGATGAATTAAGCTCCGGCGTTCGTGCGAAGGTACAGGATGATTTCAATGCGATCGGACTTACCTTGAAATCCTTCTATATTTCAAGTCTGAAGCCTTCCGACAAATCTGCAGAAGAACTGCGTGCCATGGGTATGCTGGATATGACTACCTATACCCAACTGCAAGCTGCGGATGCACTACGCGATGCAGCCAAGAATCCCAGCGGTGGGGCTGGCTTGACCGCAGGTATTGGAGCTGGTATGGGATTGGGAAATGTCATTTCCGAATCTTTGAAGAATACCGGTAAACCCAACGGAAACAGTGTAGAGGTTCCAGCAGGAATTCCATCCGTAATGACACCTGCCGAAGCAGCCAATATCCTGCGTGTTTCTGAGGAAGATGTGGTAGCAGCCATCAACGATAA
>CAYLUJ010000073.1:0-11946 GCA_964386805.1 uncultured Pelolinea sp.
CAGGTGCTCGTGCGAAAACCGGTGCGTCTTGAATATTCACGCCGGCAGGAGTTCACAAGCGGAAGAACCAGACATCAGCACTATATCCATTACAAGGTCGGTGTAAAAAATGAAAAGATAACAGCAGTGGAATTAAAGCTGCTGGCGGATACTGGTGCGTATGGCACGCATGGCTTGACCACCAGTATGGTCGGCGGATTTAAAGGACTGACCCTCTATAATGCTCCAGATTCCCGCTTTATTTGTGATGTCATGTATACCAACACTCCTACAGCCGGAGCATACCGCGGTTATGGAACCATGCAGGAACTCTTCGCACTGGAAGTCCTTATGGAGGAGGTCACTGAAAAATTAGGTGTGGATGTGGTCGAGTTCAAACGCAAGAATTGGTTGAAATTGGGCGAACCCATGCACATGGCGAAAAAACTCGGCGAGGGACGGGAAGGTTTTGACCAATCCCTGGCAACTTCTGCGCTGACGCAATGTGTGGATATTGGTTTGAAAGCTACCGGCTATTACGACAAGCGATCAATCTATAAAAATCAACAGGGGAAGATCAAGCGCGGGATTGGTATGTCCATTGCCATGCACGGCAGTGGTATCGCCGGATTGGATATGGCATCCGCAACCATGAAAATGAATGACGATGGATCCTTCAATCTTTTCATCGGTGCAACCGATATTGGTACCGGATCGGATACGATTCTTGCACAAATTGCAGCAGAAGAATTAGGGATTACAGTCGATGACATTATCGTTTATTCATCAGATACAGACTTCACCCCCTTTGATAAAGGCGCTTATGCCAGTTCAACCACTTACATCTCCGGCGGTGCTGTTCTAAAAGTAGCACAGAATATTAAGGCACAAATTCAGGATCATGCCGCAAAGATGATGGGCAATGTAAAGCCGGAAGAACTTGTTCTAAAATTCAAGCATGTCATTGCTCCCGATGAACGATCTTTATCACTACAAGAGATCGCACTTAGCAGTCTGCATCAAATGAATCAACATCAGATCATGGCAACCGAATCGCATCGCAGTTACGTCAGCCCTCCTCCCACAGCCGCCCAGTTTGTGGAAGTAGCTGTGGATACGGATACTGGTGAGATCAAGGTTGAACGACTCTTGATGATAGTAGATTGTGGGCGTGTCATCAATCCCCTTACTGCTGCCGGTCAGGTGGAAGGCGGCATGGCGCAAGCTTTGGGATTTGTACATTGCGAAGATACCTATATTGATGAAAAAGGTCAGATCTTGAATCCACGTTTTGAAACCTATCATACTTACCTGGCAAATGAAATGCCCCCAACCGATGTGATCTTTGTTCAAACAGATGAACCGAGCGGTCCTTTCGGTGCAAAATCGGTGGCAGAAATCTCCATTGATGGCGTGGCGCCGGCTTTTGTAAATGCCGTCCATAATGCGACTGGAGTTTGGCTGCATCATTTACCCCTCACACCTGAAAAGGTATGGAAGGCTCTGCATCCATAAAGTGCCGTGAAAATTAAAAGCAAGTTCTACGAAATCGCATTCTTATTCCTGAAATTGGGGACCATCGGATTCGGTGGTCCTCTTGCCAATATTGCCCTCATGGAACAGGAAACTGTTCATAAACGCAAGTGGGTCAACCAGCAGGATTTTCTGGATATGTTGGCAATCACCAATCTGATCCCGGGGCCAAATGCGGTGGAAATGGCGCTGCACCTGGGATATGCGCATGCGGGTATGGGAGGTCTATGGATTGCAGGGGTAGCTTTCGTTTTCCCATCTTTTCTACTCAGCCTTCTTATGGGAATTCTCTATGCCAATTATGGAAGCATCCCCCAGGTAGAAGCGATCTTTTATGCCATCAATCCACTTTTGATCAGCATTATCATCACTTCCGCTTTTCGCATGGGAAAAGAAGTTCTCAAGGATTGGAAAGCTGTTTTGGTTTTTGTCATTTTCTTAGCGGCTGCCCTGCTTGGATTGAACGAAACTCTTGTGATCATCCTTTCAGGTATAGCATGGGTTCTGATCCATCTATCACCAAAACAAAAAATGGACTTGAACATGCTGTTCTTTCTTCCACTGCTTCCTGAAAGTGTTCTCACTCTCACGAAAACTTCGGTTTCATTTATCTTTCTATACTTTTTAAAAACCGGAGCAGTTCTCTTTGGAAGTGGATTAGCATTACTGGCATTGATCCAAAATGATGTGGTCAATAAATTTCACTGGTTAACCCAGCAGCAATTGATTGATGCCATCACGGTCGGTCAGGTCACTCCCGGCCCGGTTTCTTCCACCGCCACATTCATCGGGTACCAGATCGCGGGCTTCCCTGGCGCTGTTGCAGCAACCATCGGAATTTTCCTGCCTTCTTTTATTATTGTTATCCTGATCATGAAATGGATCCCGAATATCAAAAAAGGTGGGATATTTCATGATTTTTTACAGGGGGTTACGATTGGCGTGATCGCTCTGATCCTGGTAGTGGCATATCACATTTTTCAATCTGCGATCACGGATGTTTTCACACTCATCATCGCTCTCGTTGGGCTTATTTTATTATGGAGATATAAAATAGAAACGGTTTATCTTGTGCTGGCAGGGATCGCCATCAGTTTGATGAAATTCTATCTATTTTAATGAGAAGGTATATATGCCAAAAAACAAATTCGTGGATCTTCTAAAATCAAAGAAATATCTTGTTTCCGATGGCGCAACCGGATCCAACTTACAACAGCGTGGTTTGGATAAAGGGAAAGCCGCCGAAACCTGGCTCTTTGAGAATCCCCAAGCTATCAAGCAGCTCCATCTTGATTTCTTGAATGCTGGATCAGATATCCTGCTCACCTGTACCTTTGGAGCCAATCAATTGCGCCTGGAACATGCCGGGCTGGGTGGCAAGGTGAAGGAAGCCAATACATTGGCTGTCAGGATCGCGCGCGACGCCATCGGCGACCGACCGGTTTTGGTGGCAGGTTCCATGGGGCCGCTCGGACAGATGCTGAAACCGTTGGGGCTGCTGGATGTGAATGATACACGCCGCATCTATGTTGAACAGGCGCAGGCATTATCCGATGCAGGTGCTGATCTACTGGTCATCGAAACTCAGTTCGACATCAACGAAGCCACGGCAGCTATTCAAGGTGCACAATCTGTTTGTGATTTGCCTGTTGTGTGTTCCTTCAGTTATGATCGGGGAGTGAAGACCATGATGGGAACTTCACCCACCAAGATGGCGCAAGCACTCGCTCAATTTGATCTGGTTGCATTGGGAATCAATTGCGGAAAAAGCATTGACGAGAATCTAGCATGTTTGAAAGAACTCAAGCAGGTCTCCGAGAAACCGATCTGGTTCAAACCCAATGCTGGTCTGCCTTCAGTAGATGAAATGGGAAATGCCATCTACACCACCACACCTGCCGATATGGGAAGCAAGGTAAGCACCTGGATAGCAGCAGGCTCTGCGGTTATTGGAGGGTGCTGTGGCACCAGTCCGGCTCACCTAGCTGCCATGGCTGAGGAAGTGAAAAAATTTAAACCCTAGCTTTTCCCCACCAAAGTAAGGATCAGGCTTTTGTAAAATGGGAAATTCAACAACCGGCAGTGATATTCAATTTTCGATTGGAAATGTTCCCGTCGGTGCTGGCTTGGTAGTCGCTCCTATGGACGGTATCACCGACTCCGCTTTCCGCTGCATGCTGCGCAGGCAGGGTGCAGCGTTATGCTACACGGAATTCATCAACGCTCGTGATGTGCTGCATGATTCGATTTTTTTTGAAAGAAAAACAGCTCAGGTGCGGGAAGAAGAACATCCCATCGGTTTTCAAATCTACGACAATGATCCATTGAATATTCTTCAAGCTGCGAAGAAACTGATTCCTTTTCAACCTGATTTTATTGATATTAATATCGGCTGTTCGGTGGCACGGGTAGCCAATCGCGGAGCTGGGGCAGGTTTATTGCTCGATCCTGGCAAAATCGCGGAAATTTTTGACCGCATGACGGATGTTTTTTCGATTCCCATCACAGGCAAGATCCGCTTGGGTTGGGATGATCATTCTCAAAACTATTTGCAGATCGCCCAACTCATTCAGGAGCATGGCGGTGCAATGATCGCAGTGCATGCGCGTACAAAAGATCAAGGTTTCGAAGGCAAAGCCAATTGGGCAGCCATCCGCGAGATCAAAGATTCTCTCCATATTCCAGTAATTGGAAACGGAAATGTAACCTGCGTAGACGAAGTGCATACAATGAAAGAATTAACCCACTGCGATGCAGTCATGATCGGTCGGGCTGTCCTATCCAACCCTTGGATTTTCTCCTTAAGAGATCGGGCAGATATTTCAGACTCGGAAGTCTTTGAATTCATTCAAGAGCATTTCGGATTGATGCTGGAAGATTATCCGCAGGATGCTGCCATGATCCTGTTTCGTAAATTCATTAATCATTATCTAAAACCTCTCGCGCTCGATCGGAAACAAAAGATCCAACTTTTCAGCCACGTACAACCTGGAGCATTTCTTGAAGCTATTCAGATTCTGCTCCACTTAAGATAAATGTCATAGAATCGCTCTTACATTTATTACATTTCTTTGCTTTCTTTTCTTTGTATTCTTTAACTGGTAAGACCACTTACCAGTTAGGAGATTATGAACTGGAATCCCCCTGAAAAACCTGCCGACTTCACCGAAAGACGGATGGTCGAAGCGATTTTACAGAATGTCTATCCCATTAATTCCTTTCTGCCCTCCGAGCGGGAATTATGTGAACAGTTGGGAGTAACCCGCCCCACTTTGCGTGAAACCTTACAGCGCATGCGTCAGGATGGATGGGTGGAGATCCACCAGGGCAAACCTACCCGTGTGCGCAATTATCTTCAAGAAGGAAACCTCAACGTCTTGAATGCTATTGCTAACGCCAATGCAGAAGTTTCCTTACACGTTGTGGGAAATTTACTTGAAATACGTTTGCTGCTAGCTCCGGCTTATTTCATGAACGCTAGCCAATTTCATCCCCAGGCTTTAATTGAATTTCTACAAACCATTGTTCCTATTTCAACCGATCCTAAAGAAGTGGGATACCTGGATTGGGAGCTTCATAAGAAAGCAGCTCTCCTTTCGGATAACCCTGTCTTTCTCTTGATCCTAAATGGATTTGATCAGGTGTATCTGCAAATGGCAGAAAAATATTTTTATCAACCTGCTGCGCGCGCAGCATCCGAGGCATTTTATCGTAATGTTTTGCAATTTACCCAACAGCAGGCTTTTGATTCAGTATTTCATTGCACAAAGGAAATGATGCAGTCCAGCATCCAATTCTGGAAGAGTTCTTTGACGAATACGGAGGAAAAATGAAACGATGGAATGGTTGGGGAAGGACCGATTATACCTATCATTTTGCAGACAGTGCCAAAGCTTTTGTCGAGAAGATCGTCGGAAAAGGGGAAATGGTACTTGATGCAAGTCTGGAATCTGTATTGAAAAAAGTTCCAAAATCTCGCCTACCGGAAAATAAGTTATACACTTCTGATACCGAGACCCGGCTGCGCCATGCGCGTGGACAAAGTTTTCCCGACTGGGTAGCCATGCGCTATGGAACGGTAAACCAGTTCCCGGATGCGGTGGCATTGCCCACTAAGAAAGAGGATTTTGAAACGATTTTAAGCCTCGCAAAGAAGGAGCACTTCAATATTATTCCATACGGAGGTGGCACATCGGTGGTCGGTCATATCAATGTAGACGATATCAATGCTCCCAACCTTACCGTTGATCTCAGTGACTATAACCAGCTCATCCATCTGGATGCGATGAGCAATACTGCTACTTTTGGGGCGGGAGTGCGCGGACCGGATATGGAAGATGCGCTCAAGAGTCATGGTTTTCGCTTTGGACATTATCCCCAATCGCATGAATTTTCCACTCTGGGCGGTTGGATCGCTTCTCGCTCGGTGGGTACACAGTGCTATTACTACGGCAGAATCGAACAACTCTTTCTAGGCGGATTGATGCATACTCCCCAGGGGAACCTGGAAATGCCACCTTTCTCAGCCTCAGCTGCCGGACCTGATCTGCGCCAGTTCGTACTTGGTTCAGAAGGGCGTATGGGTATCATCTCCGAAGCTACTGTGCGCATTTCTCCCATCCCTGAATTGGAACACTTTTATGCGGTTTTCTATCCCGATTGGAAGAACGGTTTTGACGCGCTGCGCGAAATGGTGCAATCACGGTTGGATGTATCCATGCTGCGGCTACTGGATAAATTTGAAACTGAAACTACCCTGCAACTTTCTGGAAAAGACAAACTGGTCAATCTGGCAGATAAAGGTCTGCGTTTGATCGGGATGGGCGAAGAACGCTGCATGATGTTGTTCGGAATCACAGGATCCGCTGCCGGAGCACGAGCGACGCTGCATCAGGTACATCATATTGCAAGCCAGCATCATGGATTTTTAGAGAAAAGCTTTGTAGGCAAACTCTGGTTTGATTCACGCTTTACGACCCCCTACTTACGCAATAATCTTTGGGAATGTGGTTACGCTTTGGATACTCTGGAATCAGTCTTTCCATGGTCCAAAGTGGCAACTGTTAAAGATGAAATCGAATCGGCTCTCTTCAACGGACTGCAAGGTGAAAATGAGCGCTTGATCGTGTTCAGCCATCTGTCCCACATGTATACGGATGGTGCCAGCTTATATGTCACGTATTTATTCCGCCGTACAGCAGATGCAGACCAAACCCTGGAGCGCTGGAAAAAACTGAAGAAAGCTGCCAGCGAGGTGATCGTGAAAAATCATGGAACCATCAGCCATCAACACGGTGTAGGTGTTGACCATCGACCTTACCTTCCTTTGGAAAAAGGTGCTTTGGGAATGCAATCCATGCGGAATTTTTACCGCACCTTTGATCCATCCGGCTGCATGAATCCCGGCAAACTGTATAAGGATAATGACGATGACAACCGGTAATCCAATTCCTGATCGCCTGGAAGCAATGGATCAACAGTGGGATGCCATCATCATCGGCGGCGGGATCACCGGTGCAGGGATATTTCGTGATCTGGCAATCCAAGGTTATCAAGTGCTGTTGATTGACCAGAACGACTTTGGTTTTGGCACCTCCAGCCGCTCCTCAAAACTGATCCATGGTGGATTGCGCTATCTGGCGAATGCCCAATTTCGCGTAACGTACGAATCGGTGCGCGAACGGGAAAATTTGCAAAAACAATATCCTGATCTTGTTCGCCCTCTGCAGTTCCTGTTACCGATCTATGATCGCTATAAATACGGTGCATCCTTCTTCAAAGCTGGAATCGGTATCTACGATCTCTTTGGGTCGAAATGGAGTCATGGATCGTATACCAGCGCACAGATCGACGCGAATTTCAGCAATCTGAATCATGCGGGTTTAAATGCAGTTCTCTATTATTATGATGCGGAAGTGGATGATTCCCGTCTGGTTTATCGTGTACTCAGCGATGGTTTTGCACATGGAGGGATAGCACTCAACTACAGTAAATGTACTGGGCTTTTACGCAATACTTCCGGAAAGATCGATGGTATTCAGGTACAAGATATTCTCACTGGAAAAGAAAGCGAACTGCATGCGCATGTTGTAGTTAACGCCACCGGACCCTGGACAGATGACATTCGATCGCAGATAATTCCCGAAAAGGTCATCCGTAAATTGCGTGGCAGCCATATCCTTTTCAGCCAGAAACGGGTGCCTGTCAAATATGCTTTCACACTTTTTCACCCATCCGATGGAAGAGCGCTTTTTGTCATTCCATGGCAAGGCATGACCATGGTCGGTACTACCGATCTGGATCATCCTGAATCATACGAACGTGATAAACCGGAGCCGTTTATGACATCCAAAGAGATGGAATACCTTTTGGAAGCTGCTGATGCACTTTTCCCCGATTTGGATATTGAAGAACAGGATATTGTCTCCTCTTTTTCCGGTCTGCGCCCTATTGTTTCCATGGGAGCCATGGATCCTTCCAAAGCGTCCCGCACGCACAGGATCTTTGAGGATGAAAATATGTTTTCCATTGCAGGTGGTAAACTCACCACCTTCCAGCGTATGGCAGATGATCTCATCAAGCACATCCGTCCATTGCTTCCTAAAAGAAATTCCAAGCAGAGAATAATTCAATCCGCTAAAAAAGATTCTGCAAATTCTCTTGGCGATATTAATCAATTCAAACGGCTGTCTGGTATTTATGGTCCCTTCCTATCAAATTTTCTAACTGAACTGCACGCCGAAGAAATACAGCCACTGGCAGACACTCCTTATACTCTGGCTGAAATTCGTTGGGCAGTACGCCATGAAATGATCTATCACCTTTCTGATCTCATGTTGCGCCGAACACGTCTGGGGTTGGTCAGCTCCAACGGTGGAGATGCTTTGCTCGAGACCATCAAGCCGGTTATCAAGCAAGAATTGGGTTGGTCTGAAGATATATGGAAAAAAGAAATTACCGATTATAAGAAATTATGGAAGGATTGTTACTCGATCCCTTTCAAATGATCCTATAATTGGAAAGATCTAAAGGAGGATTTTGAAATGTCCGGAGAATTATTACTAACGATCGATAATGGAACACAGAGTGTTCGTGTTCTCGTTTTTGATCTGCAAGGAAATTTAGTCGCGAAATCCAAAGTGGATATTGTGCCATACATCTCTCCCGAGAATGGCTGGGCTGAGCAAGATCCGGAATATTTCTGGAGTAAGCTATGCGAAGCATGCCAAAAATTATGGAAAGAAAACAAGATCGATAAAAAAGCGATTGCCGGTCTAGCCATAACCACCCAGCGCTGCACGGTCATCAACCTCGACAAAGATGGAAAACCGCTGCGTCCGGCAATGGTGTGGTTGGATCAGCGCCGTACCAGCGGCTTGGAGCCGGTGCATGGTCTGTGGGGTACCTTGCTGAAAGTTTCTGGGATGGGTGAGACCGTTCGTTATTTGCAGTCGGAGGCAGAAGTAAACTGGCTGCGTACCTATCAACCGGATATTTGGAAACAAACTCATAAATTCCTCTTTCTTTCAGGGTATCTTACCTACAAATTCACCGGGGAATTCCGCGATTCTGTAGGCAGCCAGGTTGGGTATTTCCCATTTGATTACAAGAAACAGACCTGGTGTGGAAAATCGGATTGGAAATGGCAGGCAGTGCCTATTGAAAGAGAGAAGCTGGTCGAGCTTGTCAAACCAACTGAACTGCTGGGTGAAGTGAGCCATCAAGCTGCTTTAGAGACTGGTATCCCTGAAGGATTATCCATCATTGCGGCTGCAGCGGATAAAGCCTGTGAAGTGATTGGCAGTGGCTGTCTGGATCCGCATATCGGATGTTTAAGCTTTGGTACTTCTGCCACCATCAATACCACCCATTACAAATATACAGAAGTGATCCCCCTCATTCCTCCTTACCCATCTGCAGTGCCCGGCGCTTATAGTCTTGAAATTCAGATCTACCGCGGCTTTTGGATGGTGAGCTGGTTCAAAAATGAGTTTGCAGATAATGAACAACGAGTTGCTAAAAATCGTGGTGTTCAAGTAGAAGAATTATTCAATGATCTGGTGGCTTCCGTACCACCCGGGTCGCTTGGATTGACCTTGCAACCCTACTGGTCACCTGGATTAAAGCAACCCGGGCCTGAGGCAAAAGGTGCCATTATTGGTTTTGGAGATGTACATACCCGCGCGCATGTCTATCGTTCCATTTTGGAGGGATTAGGATACAGTTTACGTGAAGGTGCTGAACGCACCTCGCAACGCAGTAAGGTTCCGATCACCGAGATCCGCATCACCGGTGGTGGCAGCCAGAGCAAAGCCGCTGCACAACTCACTGCTGATATCTTCGGACTGCCTACAGCTAAACCGCATACCTATGAAGCATCCGGTTTAGGTGCGGCCATTGATCTGGCAGTAGGACTGAAATTGCATCCTGATTTTGATTCGGCAGTTGCAAGCATGACCCATATCGGAGAAACTTTCGAACCAAATCTGCAGAATCATAAGATCTACGATGAGCTTTATCACAATGTGTACTGCAAGATGTACAAATTGCTCAAGCCACTGTATGAGAGCATCCGGGATATAACTGGTTATCCTGCAGACTAAGAATCGGGCTTTTTTGACTAATTTTATTTTGAAATATATTTGATAATAAAATATGTTCGGTTCCATTTAGTCTGATAGTGCTTAGATATCCGACACAGCTGAGCCATTCGTTTACGAATATTCCAAGAACATCACCCGGTGATCAGATCATTTGGAATAAAATGGTGACGATTCATAAATGGAATGCGAATATGATCTTCCCGAAAATCAAACAGGGTGACGGAACAGTTCATTAATTCGAACCACACCGGGAAGGCATCCGGTATGGAAAGGATCTTCTTGATCAAATAATTGAAGAATTCCGCATGGCTGACAAAAATGACCACTTCATCCGGTTGGTTGTGTTTTTGAAGCAAATTTTTGAGCACTCTGCTGGCACGTAGATGTCGTTCTTCTTCCGCTTCGTGCGGTCGGTTCCACCAGCCATCTTCTCGGGCATCCTGCGGGAACTGCAACATTGGGTAATGTTCTTCCAGGTATGCTTTGCTCTTCCCGGACATGCCGATGTGTTCTCCAGTGTCATGATTGATCAAATACACGCCCCCCACCTCATGCAGATCAGTATATCCATGCAGTGGAAGCTGACAGCTTTCTGCGATGGCTGAAGCGGTGGCTACACCGCGCTCCATCAGGCTGCAGTAAAGGGTAACCGGTACATTACGCAGTCCACCCTGCCCATCGGACTGTACCTGCATGATTTCTTTTTTCATAAATGCAGCCAAATAGGGCAATTGCTTATTCCCGGTCTCCGAAAGCGGCGCGTCTTCATTGCGTTTTTCATAAGAACCGGTGGAATCGTAGAGAGCATTATTAATGGATTGTCCATGACGGATGTAGTAAAGAAGCATAGTGATTGAGTCTCCAAAATGTATTATTTACAAACTTCTCTATTTTACTCGATTCGTGCTTTTCCATCCGTTGCTTAGCGTGGTAAAATCTTTTCGCAAGTTATGTCCCTGTAGCTCAGTGGATAGAGCGCTGGCCTCCGGAGCCTGAGGCGGGAGTTCGAGTCTCCCCAGGGACGCTGTTTTTTTGAATATTCCAAGTATGGCGAGGTACTACGTATGAAGATCTACATCAGTGGCATCAGTGGTTTTTTAAGTATCAATCTGGTACGTTATTTATTGGAAAAAGGATACAAGGATATCGCTGGCATTGACCTGGTAGATTTCACCTACCCCGAACGGAATAAGATTAAGTTCATCCAGGGCGACATCCGCGATAAGGAAGCCGTGCGCAAGAGCATGTCTGGTGCAGATATTGTGATTCATACCGCTGCTGCGCTGCCACTATACACTCCCGAAGATATTTACACCACTGATATAGTTGGAACTCGTAATCTACTGGATCAGGCAAAAGCCTATGGTGTCAAACGCTTCATTCATATTTCTTCTACTGCGGTATATGGCGTACCTGATCACCACCCGTTGTATGAGACCGATCCCGTACAGGGGGTAGGTCCTTATGGAGAAGCCAAAGTGCAGGCGGAAGCAGTTTGTGAAGAATTCCGTAAGAACGGCATGTGTGTTCCTATCATCCGCCCCAAATCCTTTGTGGGTCCCGAACGCTTGGGAGTGTTCGCCATCTTTTACGAATGGGCATCCGAAGGGAAGAATTTTCCCAATATCGGCAATGGCAAGAATCGCTATCAACTTTTGGATGTGGAAGATCTATGCAGCGCCATTTATGCCTGCATGACATTGCCAGAGAAACAAGCCAATGACACCTTCAATATTGGCGCAGCGAAATTCACCACCATGCGCGAAGATTACCAGGCTGTGCTGGATGAAGCCGGATTCGGTAAACGCATTGTGCCTTTCCCTGCCAAACC
>CAYLUJ010000074.1:0-11793 GCA_964386805.1 uncultured Pelolinea sp.
TAAGTGTTGTGATATCCATGATATGTTCCCCTGAGTACAGCGCACCACGCTCATCTGTGAAATTACCCCATCCGGCAGCTCTTAATAATTCCCAAGGGGAAGTTCCCAGTTCTTCAGCGGCTTCATATGCCGCATTGATAAATTCTTGGTGCGTTTTTGTATGGAGTAGCTCTAACTGAGATTCTTTCAACAGCGTTGTATCCTGTGTTGGTGAAACCTCTGCTGTTTCTACTTGTTCTACTTCTTCTTTTCCTGAAATGATGTATCCGTAGATCATGTTGCTGGCAGCGTCGCTCACCCACATGCTCCCATCATCGGCGAACTCAATATCAACTGGCATCGTGATCGTCTCATCCAACAACCCACGGATATCCCAGGCATGCAGCAGCACACCGGATGCAGAATATTCGAGGATCAAAGAGCCTTCAGGGTCGGTGACAAAAACATTCCCTTCTGCGTTTACTGCGATGAAAGGTTTATTGTTGGTTGATTCGCCGTACCATCCTTCCACGTTCCAACTCATGAGAGGGGTTGAGGTATTGAGTTCCAGATCAGGAACAATGACCTGAACGCGTGCATTCCAGGTATCAGCAACGTAAAGATTGTTATTTTCATCCAACGCAATACCTACTGGTTCATTGAATTGACCAAAATCTGAACCACCGGTTCCAATCTGGGCAAGAAAATTATCATCCTTATCGAAAATCATGATTCGTTTATTGCCGGTATCTGCGAAATAAACATTCCCATCTGCGTCAACTGTGATCCCGCGCGGTCCCCAATATGCCAGAGGAGTGTTATCTGTGGCGAAATAACCCCACATCGAGATAAACTGTCCATCCGCAGTAAACTTTTGAATGCGGTGATTCCAGGTATCCGCTACATAGACAGTACCATCCGATGAAACGGCTATGTCCCATGGTTCATAGAAAGTACCACCTACGGCGCCTACGCTGTCGTCGGTAATGCTTCCAAAACTGCCCCAAGCATCAAGGAGAATACCGGTGGTGGAGAAGTGTTTAATCTGATTATTCTTTGAATCTGCCACATAAATAGAACCATCAGGGGCAATATCAATCCCCCGCGGTTCATTGAGAACCTCATCTCCTCCGATGAATTGGGTGGGAGAAATGGTGGTGGTGATGGAGGCAAATGCATCCCCCGCTGGACTCTGCAAAAGTGCATCCTCGGAAATGAAATTCCACAACTCTTCAGCGACATCTTTGCGAATGTACATACGCATTTTTTGGCTGGGTAACCATGTGGAAACATCCAAATAGCTATTGTTATTCAATTCCGCATAGAGGGAATAATCGCGAGCATACCAAATATCGAAGACCGCCTGGCGCATATCGGCAGATTTCAAGATGTTCACAATACGGTCGAAGGTGAGATTGAAATAATCTTGGTTGGGCCACCATAGACGGAAATACTCAAAGCTGTAGTAATCTTTACGCGTGATCGATTCAACGCTGTCATAATTCGCCTGACCTGCCAGAATAATGGGCGCTGTTTGCAGATTGCGGGTGGCATTTTCCATGTATGAGATGCGGTTTGGATAGTGCCTAAAATACCACCAAAACGGATAGAGTGAATCATTGTCGTAAGCGACTTGAATACTCAAATCGCCAGTCAGGCGGCGGGAAATCTTTTCAACCTGAGCAAGGATTTCTTTCGGACCGGGAGCGCCATGCGCGTAGACAAGATACTCGGTTGCGTAATCGTAATTAACAAAAGATGCGCGCAAGGCAGATTGACAGGTGATACATCCTAAAAGAATAAACAATCCCAATACAAAAGCTTTGGATTTTATACCCTTTGACCAACCTTTTAGATAGAAGCGGTGCAAGCTTACTAAGCCAACCAACAAGATCAAGCGAAAGAGAAAAGCATAGGTCTGTTGGAGTTGCTCCTGCGTTTTACCCTGAAAGGGTGGGGTGTTTCCTAACAGAGAAACACAAAGCGCACAGAAATCGACCACAATCAGCAAGCTGATTAAAATCCCAGTCACTCTTTCGCGGGTGGTTTTTTCTTTCCATGGAATAGAATCTACATATTCTCCCAGTGTTTTTCCAGCCAGTAATAAAAATGGAATAGTGATATGCATGGTCAACCAGGGCATCTTCTCGCCGGCAATGGTAAAAGCGATCAGGCTGGAAATACCCCAAAAGAGAAAAAAAATGGTGGTGGATAAAGTGTTTTGTAAAGGAATTTTTACATCGCTATCCGATGTTTTTTCTTCAATACGAACTGGTTCAGTTTTCTCGACGCTTGGAGCTGGTTTCTTTTTAAAAATAGCAATGATGACAGCCAAGAGAGAACCAGCCAGTCCAAGAAATTCATAAAATGGCATCTGTAGGAAAGCATAATAATACATGGGTTGGTTGCCACGATTAACGTCTTGTTGAGCAAGCCAATACCCTAGGGAGCCTACCGTACCGGTTAGTGCGCCCTGCATATTGGTTAGAAATGTTGTATAGAAGATGAAAAAGATTGAATAGAAGAGGCTGGCTGCTTTCCACCAAAAGTCTCGTTTCCAAGTGAATCCCAGAATGATGGAGATGGATGCAAGATACACGATATAAATAAAATCGAGCAGATTGCTGGTGGTGCTTGCATAAGCGGTCGGATCATATCCGCAGAATTTAACCGGGAAAGCTGCAAGCAGGGGCAAAACAAGGGTTGTTATGAATATGAAAATGTTAAAAGCCGGCGAAGCGGAAAGGAGGTCCCACTGCAGAGATTTTTTAATAAAAAGAATAGCAAGAATTCCAATCAGTAATGGAATCAATCCCGGTAAAATGATCTTGATGGATTGGCTGATGTAATAAACCTGTAACCGGAATGTTTGTGTTTCTGTGGTTTGGAGAACAAGTGCATTACTATCAATGACGGTCAGATCCGTCTGGCGGAATATATAAACCGACCCAATCAGCGAAACAGCAACCAAAAGAATAAGAAGAACACTGAGCAGGAAAACTCGAAAGTGAACGATCCTGGAATGAAGGATCTCTGCCAGCATTTTCACGAAGAAAAAGATCATCAAGATGGCAGTATGAATATAGGCTGTCTCTTTGCTAGTAAAGTATAAAGCTAGCGTTACAGCCAGCAGATAAAGGGAAAAATTATCCCTTTTATCAAAGTAGCGGATCAGGGCATACAGAATGACCACTAAAAATAAACCGACGAAAGCTTCATTTCGGGCATATCGTCCATAAAACAAAAGATAGGGAGAGATCAGGAAAAGGATGGCGGTGAGTGTGGCTCCGGTTTTCCCGAAATATTTACGGTAGGCAAATAGTATAAAGACAATGGTTGCAACACTCGCCAAGGCATGCGGAATACGTGAGCTGAAATCACTATCACCAAAAAGAAAATACGATAGAGCGATCAGGTGGAATTGTAAGGGTCCATGGGAAACGGGGTTGTGCTGATACCCGACACCGCTGAATAAGTCATACGAAGGGACAACGTGGTTTACCTCATCGTGACTCATCACGCGATCCCCGAGGTTAATAAATCGAGAGAGGATGGCTGCAATGATGATCAAGATGACAAGGACAGAGTACCATGATATTTTTCCAAATACTGTCTTTAAGGAAGTTTCATGTTCTTTGGTTATATTGTTCATTAATTCCTTCAAATTTTCCTCTATTCTAACCAATAATTATAATTCCTACGCTATTTCTGTATCTATTATTGAAATTGATCTAAAAAACTGCTTGACCAATGTTTTCATAATTGATACAATATCTGTTTGCCATAGGTATGGCTTCATAATGTATTTAAATTGTTCAACATGCAGGAGAGATACATGGGTCTTGAAATGCCTGAAAAGAATTATTCGCGGATTCCGAAAGTTCTTGATTTACCCAATTTAATCCAGGTTCAAAAGGAATCATTTGATCGGTTACTGAGTGAAGGTCTCATCGATCTCTTTGATGAGATTTCACCTATTGAATCATATAATGGGGGAGTTAAATTATATTTCCCCGGGAAATCGGATATCAGCAAAGAGTGGGGATTAAAGTATTGGTTTGAAGACCCCAAGAATTCGATCGAAGAATGCGTTGAAAAAGATTTAACTTTTTCCAGCCCACTGTATGTCAAAGTGCTTTTGGCAGGCTCTGAAATTACGGAACCGATGGTAGAAGATATCTATCTGGGTGAATTCCCCATGATGACAGACAATGGAACTTTCATCATCAATGGCACGGAAAGAGTCGTTGTATCCCAACTGATTCGCTCGCCCGGCGTGTATTTTGATGCTCCCATTAACCGTGCTACCGGTAAAAGATTGGCGACTGCAAAATTGATCCCAGATCGGGGCGCATGGATGGAATTTGAAACGCGCAAAAATGATTACATCATTTTGAAATTCAACCGCAAACGCACCGTGCCGATCACTATTTTCTTGCGTGCATTGGCTGCAGTTGATGATGGTTTAAAAGATTCACCCTTGCAATATGGCACAGATGAAGAATTAATTTCTTTATTCAGCGATATTGATACCGATCCAGATCGCCTCTTCATTCCGACCACTTTCCATCAGGAGCCGGAGTGGGATCTTTCAGGTAATAAAACCATCTCTGAATTAGCTCTTTTGGAATTTTTTAGAAGGATGCGACCAGGAGACCCTGCAACAATTGATAATGCCAAGGAATTCCTGGAAGAACAGCTTTTTGATCAACGTCACTATGATCTCGAAGCCGTTGGTCGTTATAAGCTGAATCAAAAACTGGATATTAAGAATTATGTATCTGTGAATCATCGTACCATCACCAAGTGGGATATTGTCTATTTGGTGCGCCGCATGATCAAGATCAATAATGAGATCGAAGATAAAGATGACATTGATCATCTGGGAAACCGCCGCGTAAAAACCGTCGGTGAATTAATTCAAAATAAACTGCGTATCGGTATGCGCCGGATGGAACGCGTTATTAAAGAAAGAATGTCCATTCGCGAGCAAGATAAAGTTGATCCGAAGAACCTGATCAATATCCGTCCATTGGTGGCGGCTCTGCGTGAATTCTTTGGTTCAAGCCAGCTTTCACAATTCATGGACCAAACCAATCCTCTGGCTGAATTACGTCATAAACGAACGCTCTCCGCGCTAGGGCCAGGCGGTTTGCGCCGTGAGCGCGCCGGGTTTGATGTGCGCGATGTTCATCATTCCCATTATGGAAGAATTTGCCCCATCGAAACACCTGAAGGTCCAAACATTGGTTTGATCGGGCGCTTGGCTTCTTACGCCACCGTAAACCAATATGGATTTATCGAAACCCCTTACCGCAAAGTGCTCTCTGAATTAGCTCCCGATGATTCCCGTTTGTTGGGGAGGGAAGTCGCAGATTCCATCAGAAATCCAAAGAACGAGGAAATCCTTATTCGCAAGGGAACGAGGATCAAGGAAGAACATCTGAGCGACCTGAAGAAACTTAAAAAGGAAGTAGAAAAAATTCCTGTTTTAAGCTTTGTTTCTGATGAAATTGAATATCTACCAGCTGATGTGGAAGATAAATTCATCATTGCACAGGCGAACACGCGATTAAATGAATACAATGAGTTTGTAACAGACCGTATTTCCTGCCGCTATCACTCTGATTTTATCTTCTCAACTCCTGAAAAAATCCAATTCATGGATGTGGCACCGAATCAGATCGTCGGTATCAGTGCTGCTTTGATCCCATTCCTGGAACATGACGATGCAAACCGCGCTTTGATGGGATCCAACATGCAGGCTCAAGCTGTTCCATTGTTAAAACCTGATCTGCCCCGCGTTTCTACAAGCATGGAAGTATATGCGGCAAAAGATTCCGGGCAGGTGTTGATTGCAGAAGAAGATGGCGATGTTGTTTCGGTAACAGGAAAGAAAGTCGCAGTCCGCTCAGATAAAGGGACACATGAATATTTCCTTAAAAAATATCAGCGCTCGAACCAGAGCACCTGCATTGACCAACGACCGCTTGTAATAAAAGGTCAGCGTGTAAAAAAAGGTGAAATTCTTGCAGATTCCTCTTCTACTGTTGAAGGAGAGTTGGCGCTTGGGCAAAATGCAGTTGTTGCTTTTGTCTCATGGGAAGGTGGAAATTATGAGGATGCCATTCTGATATCAGAAAGAATGGTGCAGCAGGATAAGTTCACTTCTATCCATATTGAAAAGTATGAACTTGAAGCACGCGATACCAAATTAGGTCCCGAGGAGATAACCAGGGATATTCCCAATGTGGGTGATGATGCGATTCGAGACTTGGATGAAAATGGTATCGTGCGGATTGGCGCTGAAGTAGGCCCTGGCGATATCTTGGTCGGTAAGATTACCCCAAAAGGTGAAAAAGAGCTTACTCCAGAAGAACGCCTGCTACGTGCAATTTTCGGAGAAAAATCACGCGATGTGCGCGATACCTCATTAAGAATGCCGCATGGTGAACGTGGAAAAGTTGTGGAAGTAAAGATCTTCACGCGTAAAGAAAACAGCGATTTACCAGCGGGCGTCGATAAAATGGTGCGCGTATCCGTTGCACAATTAAGAAAACTAACAGCTGGCGATAAAATGGCGGGTCGGCATGGGAATAAGGGTGTTGTTTCTAAAGTTGTTTCTGTTGAAGACATGCCGTTCCTTGAAAATGGCCAACCGGTCGATATTATCTTGAATCCTCTGGGAGTTCCAGGGCGTATGAATATCGGTCAGGTATTGGAAACTCACCTGGGATGGGCAGCGTTGAAATTAGGTTTCCGTGCGCTCACTCCCGTCTTTGATGGCGCGGACGAATTTGAAATTGAAGCAGAACTTGCCCGTGCCTGGTTAATGGATGTGGCATGGAACGAAGTCGGTGAGAGAGCTTGGAAATGGGTGAAGGAGCAGGAATACTCGGCTGAAATGCTGCAGGATGGAGATGAGGTTCGTCTTCTCTACCTTGAACAATGGTTGGCGAAAAAAGACATTGATATCTACCAGGTCAAGACTGACCCCATTTATGCACGAAAAGTCACATTAACTGAATGGCTGCGTGAAAAAGGATATAACCCCGATGCCATGCTGGCGTTTGAGGATAATGAAATTGGCAAGCAGCGCGATGAAGTAAGAGACAATCTTGCGACTAATGTTTGCTTGCGAGTATGGTTAGAAATGAATGGAAAAAATACGGAAAAGATTGCGGATGATTCCATTCGAGCTGCTGCTCAAAAGTTCATGGAAGAAACCCAGATCCCCTTACCTATTCTTGGTAAGCAAGTTCTGCGAGATGGAAACACGGGTTTACCCTACGACCAGCCAGTAACAGTGGGTGTGATGACGATCATGAAACTTCATCACCTAGTCGAAGATAAAGTACATGCTCGCTCCACCGGACCTTACAGTCTTGTAACCCAACAACCTTTGGGCGGTAAAGCACAGTTTGGTGGTCAGCGGTTTGGTGAAATGGAAGTGTGGGCGCTGGAAGCTTATGGCGCTGCGTATACACTGCAAGAAATGCTGACAATTAAATCGGATGATGTTCAAGGAAGAGTTACTTCCTATGAAGCAATCGTAAAGGGTGAGCCAATTGAAGAACCCAGTTTACCCGCTGGCTTTAGGGTCTTGGTGAAAGAGTTGCAGAGCCTGGGCTTAGCGGTTGAAGCAGAATTGGATTCAGGCGATGTCATTAAATTTGGAAAGGATGAAGAAAAGATAAAACCACCCAAATTACCTACCGGCCTGCTGGGGCTGGGAGAAAAATTTGAGGATATTTTATAAGTGTCTCATTGACGCTGAAAAAACGGTGTGATATACTCGCACTTTGGCTTTATCAAGATTGTAAAATTATCGGAGGCTATAAACAGTGCCAACAATTAATCAACTGATTCGAAAAGGACGACAACAGAAAAAATCTAAGAGCAAAGCTCCTGCTCTGCTCTATTCTATGAACCACCTGAAACAGCGTAGAACCCGCCAGGGTGTTGGTTCTCCACAAAAACGTGGTGTATGCACAGTGGTTCGTACCATGACTCCTAAGAAACCAAACTCAGCGCTGCGAAAGATCGCGCGCGTTCGTTTGACAAATGGCCTTGAAGTCACTGCATATATTCCTGGTGAAGGGCATCAACTTCAGGAACACTCCGTAGTAATGGTTCGTGGTGGCCGTGTGAAAGACCTGCCTGGTGTGCGTTATCACGTTGTACGTGGTGCACTGGATACAACTGGTGTAGCAGTCAGAAACCAGGGTCGCTCAAAATACGGTACAAAACGAGCAAAATAAGTTTCAATCATAACTTGTGGAGATAGTTGAATGCGAAGAACAAAACCAGAAAAACGAAGAATTGATCCTGATGTGCGCTATAACAGCCGCAATGTGCAGGTTCTTATCAATAATATTTTGAAAAAGGGTAAGAAAAGCACTGCTTCGAGCATTGTGTATGATGCACTAGCGATCATTCAAGATACAACCAAAAAAGAACCGGTTGAAGTACTCGATGCGGCTTTTAGAAATGTAGGACCTACAATGGAAGTACGCCCACGACGTGTGGGTGGTGCGACTTATCAAGTTCCAATGGAAGTTGAACCGGAACGAAAACTAACGTTAGCTATTCGATGGATTCTCGATGCCTCCAGCGCCCGCAGCGGAAAAAGCTATGCTGAAAAATTAGCTGGGGAAGTAATGGATGCAGCTAACGAGCAAGGCTCAGCAATCCGAAAACGCGAAGAAACACACAAAATGGCGGAGGCAAACCGGGCATTTTCACATTTCCGGGTTTAATCCTTGTTTTTTAATATTTTGAACTTTAACAGGAAAACAATATGGCGCGAGAATATCCTTTAGAAAAACTACGAAACATTGGGGTTATTGCGCATATTGACGCAGGTAAAACCACAACCACTGAGCGAATTCTTTTTTATACAGGAAAAACCTATAGAATTGGCTCAGTGGATGATGGTACAACCGTTACTGATTGGATGGAACAGGAACGGGAACGGGGGATTACGATTGTTTCTGCCGCAATTACAACAAATTGGCGGGATTATCAAATTAATTTAATTGATACACCAGGACACATTGACTTCACAGCCGAAGTACAGCGTTCTCTACGTGTGTTGGATGGCGGTGTGGTTGTCTTTGATGGCGTACAGGGTGTTGAACCACAAAGTGAAACAGTTTGGCGGCAAGCAGATCGCTTCAATGTACCACGTATCTGTTTTGTCAATAAATTGGATCGCATTGGTGCAGACCTGGAATATTCCATCCAGACCATCAAAGATCGGCTGGGAGCGAACCCAATTCAAATGCAAATTGCGATTGGGAAGGAAGCTGAGTTTAAGGGTGCTGTCAACCTTCTTGAGATGAATGCAATTATTTGGAATGATGATCTCGGTTCAAATCCTGAGGTGCATGAAGTTCCTGAAGCCTTAAGAAAATTTGCCGAGGAAAAACGGGCAGAACTCATTGAACGAGTGGCAGAATTAGACGATGCACTTACTGAAAAGTTCCTCAACGAAGAAGAAATTACCGTTGAGGAAATAAAACGCACTCTACGAAAAGGAGTTCTCGCGAATGAAGCAACTCCTGTTTTTTGCGGATCTTCATTGAAAAATAAAGGTGTGCAACCACTCTTGGATGCCATCATTGATTATCTACCTTCACCATTGGATGTTCCATCTGTCAAAGGAACCGATCCAAAAAGCGGAGAGGAAATCATCCGAACAGCAAGTGATGATGAACCAATGAGCGCGCTGATATTCAAGATTGTTTCTGATCCCTATGCCGGACGTATGGCATATTTTCGTGTCTATTCCGGGACGATTAAACAGGGTTTGATGGCTTACAATCCGACCAATGAAAAAAAGGAAAGGATTGGACGCCTGATCAGAGTGTATGCCGATCACCGCGAAGATGTGGAAGAGATGCACGCAGGTGATATCGGAGCAGTGCTTGGGTTTAAGAGCATCGTAACCGGTGATACCATCTGTGAAGCGCATCATCCTATTGTGCTAGAAAGAATTTCATTCCCTGAACCGGTCATTTCTGTGGCAATTGAACCCAAAACAACAGCCGATAATGAAAAGATGGATAGAGCCTTACAACGGTTGGCAGAAGAAGATCCGACTTTCAGAGTTCATGAAGACGAAAACACAGGGCAGACAATCATTGAAGGTATGGGTGAACTTCATCTGGAGATCATTGTTGATCGCATGTTCCGCGAATTCAATGTACAGGCGAATGTAGGCAAACCTCGAGTATCTTATCGTGAAACGATCACAAAAGAACTGCCCAAAGTGGATTACAAGTATGTAAAACAAACGGGTGGTCATGGTCAGTATGGTCATGTCGTGTTCTCATTCAAACCATTACCGCAGGGAAGTGGTATCGTATTTGTGAATGCAATCAAAAGTGGAGCTGTCCCACGCGATTATTTCAATGCGGTCGAAAAAGGTGTACATGAAGCTGCTGAGTCAGGAGTTCTAGCTGGATACCCAATGACAGATCTTGAGGTAACATTCTTTGATGGTTCTTATCACGAAGTAGATTCTTCGGAAATGGCTTTTAAGATGGCAGCTATTTTTGCTTTCCGGGAAGGTGTTGAAAAAGCCCATCCGGTCTTGCTTGAACCCATTATGCGGGTGGAAGTAAATATCCCAGAGGAATATCTGGGTGATGTTTTGGGTCAACTGAATTCTCGTAGGGCTGAAATAGCCGGTATTGAAATGAGGCATGGAAATGCGCAGGTCGTGAAAGCATTTGTGCCTCTATCAGAAATGTCTGGGTATGCGACAGAACTGCGTTCTGTTACACAGGGTCGCGGTGTGTTCTCGATGGAATACGATCATTACACGCCTTTACCTGAAAGTAAAGCAAGCGAAGTCTTGCATTAAATAAAAAAATAATGCTATTCTAAACAAGGAGAAGAAAATGGCAAAAGAGGTATATGATCGAACGAAGCCCCATTTCAACGTAGGGACGATGGGACACATTGACCATGGGAAGACAACCCTGACGGCTGCAATCACCAAGTACTGCAGCTTACTGGGATTTGCCGACTTCATGGCATTTGACAAGATTGACAATGCTCCCGAAGAGAAAGAGCGTGGAATCACCATCAGCATTTCGCATGTGGAATATCAGACCGCCAAACGGCACTATGCCCATGTAGATATGCCCGGACACCGCGACTACATCAAGAACATGATCACCGGTGCGGCGCAGGTAGATGGTGCCATTCTGGTGGTGGCAGCTCCCGATGGTCCCATGCCGCAGACCAAAGAACATGTGCTGCTGGCACACCAGGTGGAAGTTCCCAGCATCATCGTCTTCTTGAACAAAGTAGATATGATGGACGATCCGGAACTGCTGGAACTGGTTGAAATGGAACTGCGTGATATGCTCACCGCCAACCATTTCCCGGGGAACGAGATCCCGATCATCCGCGGTAGTGCCCTCAAAGCTCTGGAAAGCACTTCCACCGATGTCAATGCACCCGAATATGTCTGCATCAAGGAACTGCTGGATGCGGTGGACAACTATTTCCCCGATCCGGTACGTGCCACCGACAAACCGTTCATGATGCCCGTGGAAGACGTGTTCTCCATCAAGGGACGTGGTACGGTTGTCACTGGTCGTATCGAACGTGGTATCGTCAAAGTTGGTGATAATGCCGAGATCGTTGGTCTGCGCGAGAAGAGCATGAGCACGGTGGTCACCGGTGTGGAAATGTTCCACAAGACCCTCGATGAAGGTATGGCTGGCGACAATGCGGGTTTGCTTCTGCGCGGTGTGGAACGCACAGACGTGGAACGCGGTATGGTCATTGCCAAACCCG
>CAYLUJ010000075.1:0-11605 GCA_964386805.1 uncultured Pelolinea sp.
AATCCAAACCAAATGGCAGCTTTTTATCCCAACATTGATATGCTGGTTATTCCCAGCTTGAATTCCACCGAGGCATTTGGATTGGTACAGATCGAAGCGATGATGAATGGAAAACCTAGCATTGCCTCCAATTTGCCCGGAGTACGCCAGCCGGTGCTGTGCCATGGCATGGGAAAAGTGGTTGAAATTGGAGATTCCACCGGGCTAGCGAATGCTATCATCGAAATCGCACAAAACCCTGAGCAGTTCCATGCTGATGCGAAATCAATCAAAGCCATGTATGCCCCGGATGAAATTGCCCGGCAATATGAAATTCTCTTTAATGAAATCATGAATGAGATCAAGAATGAAAGAAAAACAAGCGGCAATTGAGTCCAAAGATTTTCTCTGGGAGAATCTGCAACGTCTGCCATATTTCAGAGCTTTCTTGCGTGCAGTGGAAAGCCGTTTCTATGAAGATATCCCGCTTACTGAACCGATTCTGGATGTTGGTTGCGGAGATGGGATCTTCGCAGAAACCACCTTTGATAAAAAAATTACTATAGGTTTTGATCCAGCACTGAATAGTTTGCAAGAACCAGCCAATCAGAAAGCATATTCCAGCATTCTGTGTGCAGCGGGAGCAGCCATTCCTTTTCCGGATGCATATTTCTCCACTGTCATCAGCAATTCCGTATTGGAACATATTCCTGAACTGGATGCGGTGTTAGCAGAAATACAACGGGTATCAAAACCGGGAGGAATGTTCATATTCTGTGTTCCGAACGATAATCTGCTGAAAAATCTATCCATCAGCAACACCCTGGATAAGCTTGGTTTGCATGGTATAGCGAAAAGCTACCGGACTTTCTTCAATACCATTTCACGCCATTATCATGCCGATCCCGTAGAAGTTTGGCAGGAAAGGTTAACAAGAAATGGATTCCGAATTGAAAAGTGGTGGCATTATTTCTCCCCCAAGAATTTGCATACCTTGGAATGGGGACATTATTTTGGGCTGCCATCCTTAATCAATAAAAAAATACTTGGAAAATGGATCCTCTTTCCTTTTCACGGGAATTTCTTTATTCCGGAAAAGCGATTGCGCAGCCAATATGACCAAGATCCGATCCATCCTGAGGGCAGTTATACTTTCTATATAACCAGAAAGGATTAGATGCCAGAAAAAGAACCCAGCCTTCTTGATTTTCTGCGGTCTCTTCTTGAACTGCAGCCAGAAAAATACCGAAGTTATCTTCACAATACCGAAGAAAAAGCAATTGTTCCCTCCTCAACTATCGAGGTAGAAAAGACAAGATTCAAGTTCTCATTTTTCCCTCTTTTAGCACTGGCTTGGGCTATTCTGGGTCAGCTCTTTCTGGAACCAGCCCAACGCAATACAGGATGGGGGATTGGTTGTTACAGTCTGACTGGAATCATCTTGGTGTTCTTTGTGGTTGTGAATCGTGCTCATTTTCAAGCAACAAAAAAGCAGGAAAAAGCCTGGCTTGTCTCACAAGATGTACGGATACAATTTCTTTTTCCTGCGACTGTATTTCTGGCGGCTGCGTTTTGGTTCTTCAAAAATAATCAATTTACCTTGCTCAATGTTTCCCTATGGACCACCGGGTTAGTCTTATTCATTTTGGCGGTATGGGAAAAACAAGAAAATCCTCAGCCTGCAAAAAAGAAGGTAGATCTCTTTGTTATTCTGGTTATCCTGGTGGCAGTGGTGAGTATCTTCTTCAGAATATACGAACTGCAGGAAGTGCCTTCTGAAATGTTCAGCGATCATGCTGAAAAACTATTGGATGTGGCAGATGTGTTGGATGGAAATACCTCTATCTTTTTTATCCGGAATACAGGTAGGGAAGCGTTGCAGTTCTATCTGACCGCTGCAATCATAAAAATTTTCAATACGGGCATTTCCTTTTTAAGCTTGAAACTAGGCACGCTATTAGCAGGTTTGCTGACACTACCTTTTATTTATCTCATTGGAAAAGAACTGGGTGGAAAGTGGACTGGTTTGGCAGCTTTATTTCTGGCGGGAGTGGGCTATTGGCCAAATGTGATCTCGCGGGTAGCGCTGCGCTATGCTTTTTACCCACTGTTCACCGCTGCCACGTTTTATTATTTAATCAAGGGGCTACGCACTAGAAAACGCAATGATTTTTTAATAGCTGGTCTTTTACTGGGATTAGGGCTGCATGGTTACAGTTCTGCCCGTTTTCTACCTATCGTTGTAACCGTTGTATTCTTCATTTACTTCCTGACATTAAAAACAAGACAAGAAAAGAACCATCTCATCTGGACGTATTGGCTGGTTGCGTTGACTGCATTTTTTGTGTTTCTACCGCTCTTGCGATTTCTATTGGAAAATCCTGAGATGTTCAGCTACCGGGCATCCACACGACTATTGCCCATTGAACAAGCCTATCCGGGGGATCCGCTGCTTATTTTCTTTAGCAATTTATGGAATGCGACCACCATGTTCTTTAATAGTAATGGGGTGATCTGGGTTCATTCTATCCCTAACCATCCGGCGTTTGATGTGGTCGGCGCAGCTTTATATTTCATCGGAACTTTCTTCGCTGTTGTGCAATCCATTAAGAAAAAAAATTGGTTGACTACAGCTATTTTGATTTCCATTCCGCTGTTACTGATGCCTTCCATTCTTTCACTGGTCTTTCCGAATGAGAATCCAAGTTTAAACAGAACGGGTGGAGCGTATGTGCTGGCTTTTGTTATCGCTGGTTATGGATGGTCACAAATTGTTGAGCTTTTTCTCAACCATCAACCAACAAAAACTAAAAAGAATCTGATAAGTCTTATTTGTTTAGCATTGGTGCTTGGTTGCGGAATGCAAAACTATGACCTGGTTTTTAATCAATATCGGGAGCAATACAATTTAAATGCTTGGAATACTTCTGAAATTGCGGCTGAAATACAGCGTTTTTATCAAGAGGGCGGAGAAACCGATAATGCATTTGTTGTACCTTATCCATATTGGGTGGATACTCGCCTGGTTGGGATCAATGCCGGCTTGCCCCGCAAAGATTACGCGTTATGGTCAGAAGATTTTAAAACCATCAAACAAGAACCCGGAACTTATCTTTTCATTCTAAAACCAGAAGATGTGGAGAATATTGCCTTACTGCAAACCCTCTTCCCGCATAACACGCTGTATACTTATTCTTCAGGAACTCCCGGCAAGAACTTTATTGAAATACGGGCGCAAAACTAATTACAATTCAAAATCGCTATGAAGAAGCCATTCCAATCCAAATATTTTCAAGCTCTGCTGCTCCTGCTAGTCTTGCTCCTCAGCGGGTTCTTACGCTTACGGGGGATTCATTGGGATGAAGATTTTCATCTCCATCCCGATGAACGCTTTTTAACCGATGTTGAAATACACATCTACCCCGTTGGATCGCTGAAAGAATATTTTGATACCAACATATCCACTTTAAATCCGCATAATGTTGGAAAAACATTCTTTGTCTACGGAACATTCCCCATCTTTTTGGTGCGCTATGCAGCAGAATGGCTCAATCAAACCGGGTATTCACAAGTTCATATTGTAGGCAGGTATCTATCTGCTATTTTCGACATGGGCGTAATTTTGCTTGTGTATTTTATTGCGAAGAAGCTTTTTCAGAAACCCATTGTGTGTTTACTCAGCGCGCTTTTTTATGGATTAGCGACCCTGCCCATCCAGCAAGCGCACTATTTTACGGTGGATACATTTACGAACTTTTTCGTGACAGTGGCCTTGTACCTGGCAATTGGTATCTTTACATTCAAAAATGAGTCTGCAGAATCCAATACGACCAACCATTCATCAAGAGATTTATGGCTGTATGTTCTTTTTGGAATTATGGTAGGGCTGGCAGGTGCATCGAAGATCAACGCGGTTGTGTGTGCAGTGTTGTTGCCATTGGCTGTCATTTTACGTGATTATCAAGAGTTGAAAAGTTCAGCACAAAAAAGAAATCAAGTATTGCTGAATTTGATTATCGCTGCATTTACATGTTTGGTGATCTTTCGTACCTTTCAGCCATATGCATTTGAAGGTCCAGGTTTCTTTGGGGTTTCACTCAACACGAAATGGTTAGATAACCTGCGTGAACTCTCCGTTCTAAGTTCGGGTGACATAAATTATCCACCTTCCTTGCAATGGGCACGTCGACCGTTCTGGTTTGCGTGGCAAAATCTAATGCAGTGGGGTTTCGGAATGCCAATTGGTATTTCTGCTTTAATCGGCGTAGTTGCGATGGGATGGAAAATTATCAAGGGGAATTGGAAACCTTATCTTTTACTGTGGATCTGGATTGTGCTGTACGGAGGATGGCAAAGTCAGCTTTGGAACCCAACCATGCGCTATATGCTCTTCATCTACCCTATGCTTGCCATTTGCGCTGCCTGGCTGGTAGAAAAGGTAGTCAGGTGGTTATTAAAGGATAAAAAGATATTAAAAGTCATCCTGGCAGTTTGTCTGCTTGGGCTCGTGCTGGGTGGTAGTACAGCCTGGGCGCTGGGTTTTTCAGCGATCTATACCCGGCCGATCACGCGTGTGGCAGCAAGTGAATGGATCTATAAAAATGTCGAAGGTCCCATTAACCTGCTGATTTCAGGTGTAGATGAGGATTTCAGCCAACCACTGGCATATCCGCATTATATCGATCTGACGCAAACTAACCCCATCTATTTCAAATTCACTCCTGAACAGGATGAGACGATCACTGCACTCACTATTGAGAAGATCCAGAACACTTCAGAAAACTACAATGATCAAGCTCTCTCCGTGAGTTTGTATGAAATGGTGGAAAATGAACCAGTGCTTTTACAAAGTACGCTGGTGGCACTGGATAGCTGGAATGAAAGCAGTGAGATCAGCGGACAGGTTATTCAACTTGGAACTCCACAAGGATTAAGCCACGACCAGGAATACGCGGTACGTATAGAACTTGCTGGGCAATCTACAAATCTACGACTATCAGGGTTTATTCAAACAAGCGGTTATCGATTTGAGACAAACCTCACGCAAACTATTTTTGAATGCGCGCCTTCACTTTCGCAGATGGGCTCCTGTGCAGTAGAATTCATGCCTTTTGAAGATGGCAAACTAACCGGCATCACTTTCTTCCGGATTTTGGATTGGGATGAAAACGAGGAAGAAAAAACGATCCGCGTTCGGGTTCAATCGAACGAAGAAGGCAATACTATCTCTACAGAAGGAACACTCACTGCGAGATTTACATCTAAACAAGATTACCGGGGCGCGGCTTATAGCATTACCTTTGAAAACCCCATATTGTTAAAGCAGGGTATAGCTTATACCCTTACTTTGGAGACCGAACTGGGAAAGGGGAATCTGGCGATCTACGGCAGTAAGCGATTGAACGAAAGTTCCTGGGATGATGGGCTGCCATTTTACATGTTCGGTTATGACCCTTTTGGGGCAAATACTGGCGTATATTATTCAGATCTAAATCTGGAACTGTACTATGACGATAATGAGGAGAAACTAGAGCGCTTCTATACTTCCCTGGAAGAAGCAGATTATATTTACATCACATCCAATCGGCAATGGGGCAGCACGACACAAATACCCGAACGATATCCACTAACTGTGGAATATTATCGCGCTTTATTGGGATGCCCGGCTGATCAGGATCTACAAAATTGTTACCGCGAAGCTCAACCAGGCATGTATACCGGTGAACTTGGATTTGAATTGGTAGAAGTTTTTCAATCAGAACCTACTATTGGGGGAATTATCATCAATACTCAGTATGCTGAAGAAGCTTTCACTGTGTATGATCATCCAAAAGTATTTATCTTCAAGAAGACGGATGCATTCAACATGGAGGCAGTTCGTTCGATCTTGGGAAAGGTCGATCTGAATAAAGTCATCAACCTTACAGCTGCAGAAGCCAGTAAAACTCCCGGAGATCTATCATTAACGGAAAATGAACAGCAAATTCAAAAGAGCGGCGGTACCTGGAGCGAACTCTTCTCTCGCAATTCCATCCTGAATCAAAACCAGTTTATCGGCATCGCAGTATGGTATGTTGTGCTCTTTTTACTGGGAGTGGTGGTTTATCCGACCACCCGTATCATTTTCAGAGGATTGAAAGAAAAAGGATATGCATTTTCGCGCCTGTTTGGCATGCTTCTTCTGGCAACCCTGGTATGGATCCTGGGATCGCTATCCGTGCCGGTTGAACGTTGGTTGATCAGTCTGGTATTTACTGGCATGCTGGCTTTCAACGGCTGGTTGTTCTGGAAGAACCGGCAAGCGATCCAAGAGGAATTCAAGGAAAATCGCAAAGTTTTCTTACAGGTTGAATTTGTCTTTCTTGCGTTTTTTATATTCTTTGCACTGGTTCGGCTGGGAAATCCGGATCTGTGGCATGAATATAAAGGGGGCGAAAAACCGATGGATTTTGCCTATTTCAATGCCATCATTAAAAGCACGGTATTTCCTCCCTACGATCCCTGGTATGCAGGCGGATATATCAATTATTACTATTTTGGATCGTTGATTGTTGGAATTTTCACCAAGTGGCTGGGCGTTATTCCCTCCATTGCTTACAACTTCTCTCTGGCAACTTTTTTCGCTTTTGTGGGAAGCGCGGCTTTTGGCATCGGCTGGAACTTCCAGACAAAAAGGCTTGAAAAACAAACGAAACTTGGAAAAGGATTTACCCCGTTCCAAACCGGCATCATCTTTGCGGTTGCGGTATTGATCATCGGCAATCTGGGGACCATCGGTATGCTCATGAGCGGTTTCAAGCAAGTTGCCATCAGTGCCGGGCTGCAAAGCGGAAGCGGATTCTTCCAATCCATTCTGTTGTGGTTTAAAGGATTTTTCCTGGTTCTCAAAGGCGCAAAATTCACCTATTATCCCGGGGACTGGTACTGGATCCCCAGCCGCACCATACCGGGAGAAGCGATCACCGAGTTCCCCTATTTTAGTTTTCTATATGGAGATCCGCATGCGCATGTCTATGCCTATCCGATCACGCTCATGGCCTTGGGATTTTTCTTATCCATCATCTTTCAACAGAAAAAATTTGATGGGCAAAAGGATTGGGAGTGGATCTTCCTGCTGCTGGGCGGTGGACTGATCGTTGGTTCTCTGGCAGCCACCAACACCTGGGATTATCCGGTGTATTTGCTGCTGGGAATTCTTGCCATTGGGTATGAACATTTCGTGCAAGCGCGCTATTACCCGAATATTTTGCCACAATGCTCACAAAAAATGCGTATAGCGATTTCTTGCGTGATTTCGCTGGTGATCTTTATCGGTGCAACCTACCTGTTCTTCATGCCCTATCACAGTACGTATGGTGCGGGATATACCAATATACAAGCCTGGGAAGGAACGCACACTCCGCTCTCTTCTCTGTTTGTGCATTGGGGTATCTTCTTATTCTTCATCCTTTCCTGGTTGATCATCAAGACACGTAATTGGTTGTCTGAAACTCCCATATCTTACCTAAAAACCTTGCGTTCATATCAGGCACTCTTGTGGATGGCAGGATTTATGGTTTGTGGAGTGCTGATCTGGCTGCTGGTTAAAGGTGTGTCCATTGCACTGATCATGCTGCCGCTTTTCATCTGGACATTCCTGTTGTTCCTGAACAAAAAAATATCTGTTTTGGATAGAGTGATCTTGCTCTTCCTGCTAGCGGGATTTTCCATGATCTTGATGGTGGAAGTCATTGTTTTAACCGGGGATGTGGGCAGGATGAATACGGTATTCAAATTCTACCTGCAAGCCTGGACTTTCCTATCCATCAGTGCAGCATATAGTTTTGTTAATCTGATCCCTCGTCTGAGAAAACCAACTGTTAACTCATGGAAGAAGACCTGGCGCGGATTTGGCATCGCACTGGTGATCTGCGGGTTGCTCTTCCCGATTGCTGCCACACTGGATAAGATCACCGACCGTATTTCAGACACCGTTCCGCTTACTCTGGATGGAATGGATTACATGCGGACTTCCGTTTATTGGCAGGATGATGTCAATATGGATCTGGAACAAGACTATCAAACTATCACCTGGATGCAGGAGAATATTCAAGGCTCCCCCGTCATCGTCGAAGGAACCTCTTCGTTGTACCAATGGGGAAATCGTTATTCGATCTATACGGGTTTGCCGGCTGTCATTGGTTGGGATTGGCATCAACGCCAGCAAAAACAGATTTTACCTTCCAATTGGATTACTGATCGAATCACGGAAGTGGAGGCTTTCTATAACACGACTGATGTAGAAACCGCCCGGGAATTCCTGGAAAAATACCAGGTGAAGTACATCATTGTCGGGCAGTTGGAACACATTCGATATTCCCAAGAGGGATTAGTAAAATTTACAACCTATGAAGGCGTGTACTGGAAGACAGTTTATTCATATAAGGATACAATCATTCTGGAAGTGATGGAGTAAAGAAGCATGGTTGTTCAGATCGCTATCTGGTATCTTCTTATGCTTGGCTTGGGGTGGATTAATTACCCTGTTACCAGTCTGCTTCTTCCAAAGCTAAAGAGCAAGGGATATGCATTCTCAAAGATCGTAGGTTTGCTTTTGTGGGGTTTTCTGTATTGGATCACGAATATCTTCCATCTACTTCCTAACACGCTATGGGGGGCGATCATTTCTTTCCTTCTGATCGCCGCTATAAATGTGTTCATCTTCGTACGAAGAAAAGATGAAATTAGAAAAGCTTTTCTGGAAGATAGAGGTTACAACCTGCTGGTGGAACTACTCTTCCTGATTGCTTTTGTTACTGCGAGCATCTTGCGAGCCATGGCGCCGACCTTAACAGGAACGGAAAAACCGATGGAGCTGGCTTTCATCAATTCCATTCTTGAAACACCACAATTCCCTCCCAGCGATCCTTGGTTATCTGGCTATGCTATCTCTTACTATTATTTTGGATATCTAATGGTGGCGCTTCTGGCAAAATTGACCTGCGTGAGCGGGGGAGTGGCTTTCAATCTGGGGATAGCGGCATGGGTGGGATTGATCTGCGTAGCTGCTTATGGAATTTTGTACGATCTCCTGCATGCATATTTTGCGCATAGACAAAAAAATCCCAAAAGAACAAAAAGAAAATTATTGTGGTTAAGTTTCCTGGCACCTTTTTTTCTGTTGGTGGTGAGCAATGCGGAAGGGGGGTTGGAAATGCTGCACGCCTCCGGTACATTTTGGAGCACAGATGCGCAAGGTGATCAGCGATCCAGCTTTTGGGAATGGTTGGATATCCAGGAGCTAAATGAACCGCCGGCAGCAGAATTCCAATGGATCCCTCAACGGGTCGGTGGGACTTGGTGGTGGCGCGCTTCGCGGGTGATCAGTGATTATGATGCAGCCGATAATTTCCGCGAAGTGATCGATGAAACCCCGGCTTTTACTTTTTATCTGGCTGATCTGCACCCCCATGTGCTTTCGATTCCGTTCTTCTTACTCACCGTTGCTTTAAGTTTGAATCTGTTTACTGGGGGTGGAGATTGGTTAGTACAAACCCAAAATTGGAAAGATCTGGTCAAAAAATGGGAATTTTGGAGCACGGCACTTCTTTTAGGCGGCATCCTGTTTCTCAATACTTGGGATTTTCCAGCCAGTTTTGGATTATTCAGCCTGGTATTCTTGCTACGGTTTATCAAAAGGAAAGGTTGGAACTGGCAGGCATTTCTGGAAATAATTGAAAAGGTCGTTCTTCTGGCGTTCACTTGCGTGCTGGTATATTTACCGTTCTTTTTTGGTTTTTCTTCCCAAGCAGGCGGGATTTTACCAAGCCTGCTGTATTCCACGCGCGGAATCCAATTCATCGTCATATTCTTCCCTTTTCTTCTCCTGCTATTGGTATATCTAATCTGGTCCAATCACCATCAAAAAGCACCTGATAAGAAGATAATTTCATATTTTTTAATCTTTATCGCAGTCATCGGTCTATTTAGCTTGCTGTTCCCTCTTTCCAGACAATTGGCAGTTTCTGTTTGGACGCAACTGCAACGATGGATGGGAGGTTTGGAAAACCAACTCAACCAAGCCATCCAGCAAGCACAAGCATTTGCCGCTATCTACGGAACAGTAGATATTTCATCATTAATGCAAAAAACATGGAATCGGCGTATTCAAGATTCTAGTGTCATCGTAATTTTGCTGGTTTTCCTCTATCTGGTCATTCGATTTCTATTTCGTACACCTGCAACGCAGAAGAGCGATGAAATTGATCAGCCAGGGGAAAAAGCCCCTATTCATGGTTTTGTGCAGCTTCTTATTTTTATGGGGTGCGGGTTATGCCTGATACCGGAGTTTTTCTTTTTGGTGGATGTTTTTTCTGACCGCATGAACACCATTTTTAAATTCTATTTTCAGACATGGATCCTGTGGTCACTGGCAGGTTCTTTTGTTTTGGTGGTTTTGTGGGATGCTTTGAAAAAGATACAAGGCGTGATCTTTCGAATTGCTTCTGTTCTTATTCTGGTGATCTGCTGCGCGTATTCATTTTTTATCTATCGCGACCGCATCCACTACACAGATGTAAAAACCTGGACGTTGGATGGAACAGCGTACCTGGAACGTACGAATTCCGGAGATGCCGCTGTTGTTGAAAAATTGCAGACACTCCCGTATGGAATAATAGCAGAGGCGGTAGGGGGCAGCTATACCGGTTATGCGCGCATTGCAACCACCAGCGGATATCCGAATGTGCTGGGTTGGCCAGGGCATGAGATGCAGTGGCGGGGTGGTTATGTGGAGATGGGATCCCGCCAAACGGATTTGAAAACACTATATGAAACTACTGATTGGTCTACTGCTAAACTCATACTGGAACAATATGATATCCAATATATAATCGTTGGAAATTTAGAACGAGCAACATATACTGTTGACGAGCAAAAATTTGCAGAAAATCTTACGCTTTTAGTGCAAGAAGATGGTACCAGCTTATACGAGGTTCCTTAGAAGGTATTTTTATGAAAATCTTTGAAAAACTCACACTCACTCACCTGATCTATGCTGTTCTCCTGGTCATCGCAATTGTGTTCCGTCTGGTCAATCTGAACAGTGTACCTCTGACAAACAATGAGGCACAGCATGCATTATGTGCAATGGATGCACAAAGACAGAATTGTGATGGTATCTCCCGCTTATATACATTTTTTACAAATACGATCTTCACATTTTTTGGCGCGAACAATCTTTCCGCCAGAGTGATTCCGGCGATTCTTGGCAGCTTGATCGTACTGATCCCCTATATGCTGGAGTCCATTGTCGAAAGAAAGAGTGGGATTGTACTGGCAATTTGTCTGGCGCTCGACCCAATTCTGATTCAAACTTCCCGTGCTGCTGACAGCACTATCATCGGAATTGTGTTCATTCTCTTTTGGGTGACATTTTTTCTGAAACGGAATTGGATGGCTGCGCTGGTAGTGTTTGCATTTGGTTTGCTGAGTGGGACATCCTTTTGGATCGGTTTGATTATTCTGGGTATGGCTTCTGGTGTTACCTGGCTCTTAACACGAAAAAATAAGAAAGATGAATTTCATCAGGGGAATCCAATTGATGAGCTTAAAAATCAAATAAAGAATAAAAACTATTTATTAATTA
>CAYLUJ010000076.1:0-11299 GCA_964386805.1 uncultured Pelolinea sp.
TATTCATCTCTTAATAATAACTGCCTCGTTCCAGAATAGTTGCGCAACCTTATTTTATCCAAAACCAGTAATATTTGATAAGAAAGCTCTTTTTTGTTATGATGTTTTTCAAGAAAAGGAGAACCGCATGCCAAAGAAACAATTCATCCAAGAACTGCCTAAAATGAACATCGAGGTTGGCATGCCTTCTCTAGCGGAAGCCATTGTGCGTATGAACCAGTTCATCAACGAATCACAGCATGAAGGCAGGCGGGTAATCAAGATCATTCATGGATACGGCTCCAGCGGCGTGGGGGGAAAACTGCACAACGGACTGCGCCAGGAACTGGCTAAAAAGAAACAAAGCGGAAAGATCAAAGATTTCATCCCCGGAGAAGATTTTGGCAATAATGGAAAAACTGCTCTCTATCTTTCACAGTACACCCAGTTAAAGATCGATCCAGATTTCAAGCGCGAGAATCCGGGGGTAACCGTGATCATCTTGCGCTAGCTGCAGTGCAAGAAAGATAGTATTTTTGATACCTTTTTTCCGGCAGTTTGTCGGCAGCACCAGCCAAGCAGACCAGATATAGTAAGAATACGCTTGACCAAGAAAGCATTTTCAAGCTGTCAGGATTGCTCCCTGAGGAGGGAAAATGCGATCGAATATCTTCAAGCATTTCTTCTGCCTGACGTGTTTCTTGTTGAGCATCGCAAGCTGCATTCATACAAAAGCGACATCGCAAACCACCTCGACACCAACCCCACTCCCTGCCACCACCGTTGAAACCATCCATCTCGCCATCAGCGACCCATTCACCGCGGCAGGGCTTTCTTTCGGAGATACCTATCTCACCCTCGACAAGCAATATGTTATCTTCACGATCAACAACACACCCTTCATGATCAGCCGCAACAGCCCTATTCATTTCGTATACTGGTCAGAAGAAGGAATGCCGACCAGTTTTTACTACCTGCCGGAGTTTTCTCTATTTCTCCAACCCGTCGAGGATAACGACCGGAAAAATTTGCTGATCAAGACCATCACCATTCACATCATCCATCACGGTCTCCGCTTTCCGATCAATCTGTCTTATGATTGGTGTGTACGCATGGAACCTTATCAATTTCAATTCGAAATTCCCGGTTCGCCCACACACACCTGGGGAAAACAAGAGTGGGGAGAGATAGAATGTCCACAAATACCCACAGATTTACTACGCAGAGGAGAGCTGTGATTGGAATTCCTTTAAAACCTATTCTGTTGAGGAAAGAGGAATACCCACCCACTCTTCAAAGAGCGGGGTGAGATTCGTATCACTATACTGCTGCATGACCTGCAGAAAACCTGCACCGGTTGCCACTCCGAACTTGTACTGCTGATAATAAGCGCGCAGTCCGCTAAAGAAAGCTTCATCGCCCATCTGTGTACGCAACGCGTTCAAGAAGAGCGCTCCTTTATCATAAACAATGTTCGTATAATAGCCAGTTCCAGAAAACTCTGCCACCGAACTGCCCACTTTCAATTTTCCGCCCGTCCCGGCATCCGCCAGCGCTGCACTGCTTTGAAATTCCTGTAGATAATTTTGAAATACCTCTTCACCCTCCGTTTCCTGCAGATACAAAAGGGCGGAATACTCCGCAAAGGATTCATCCAGCCAGGCTTCGTTGAAAATATCATTCCCCACCGTGCTGTACCACCACTGGTGCGCAATTTCATGGGAAAGAATCTTTTCTGTCTTAACACCATCATCGAGATTGTATGCCATATAGATCAATCCAGGATACTCTCTCCCACTGGATCTCAAAGATGATGAGCAAACTAACTTCAAAGTATCAAAAGGATACTCTCCAAACTGCTCTTCATAAAAAGAAAAAGCAGAAGCAGCAATATCCAGAAGAGTATCTGCGTCTTTTTCATCTCCAAAGAGATACAAAACCAGGGCGGTATGCCCTACCTTTCTTTCCCGCAAGATGAAATGATCGCTTACCGAAAGGGTGACATCGCGCATCAAGCCGGTTTGATAGGTATAGCGTAATTCTCCACCAGCAAGCGTCTCGACCGCAAGCTGATCGCCGCTGCCCGCCGCCTGCCAACCCGCAGATAGAGTAATGGAATAATCGAAGAGAGCGCTCTGGCTGTAGACGAAATCTTCACAATCGCTGCATACATCCATGCGCCAGCCATCCTGGTCGTACACTGCCAGCATGGGTAAGAAAGAACTCTCTGTCCATACAGATTGCACATAATTAAAAATAGAATAGCCCTGCAGGGTAAAGGATAGATCGATGGTCAGTGACTGCCCGTCTGCCAGTGGCTGTGCCAAGGGAAGCGCTGCCACGCTATCGTGTTTGCTCAACACCACCTCCACCGGTTGCCCATTCACCTGTACATTACTCAATTGAATACGATCAGAATACATATAACCCACAATGGGGTCTTTTTCCATCTCCTCAAAGCCAAAAGGAATGTTGGCATACAAGCGCAGTACGATTTCTTCCAGCGGCACGCCGGTGGTGTTGGTATAGATGATGGTCTCTTGCCCTGTCATGCGTAGCTGGTTTGGATCAACCTGTAGATCCACATGATAGTGTGGTACCTCCTCCTCCGAAATAGAGGTAGGCGTGGGAGCAGGCGTGATGGTAGCTGCAGCGGCAGCGCTGGTGGTAGGCATCTCCGAAGCACTGGAAATATCCGGAGAAACGCCAGAGAAAAGAGCACCGCGAAGCAGAAAAACCAGCGCAAATAGCCCTATCAAACCCAACCCCACATACAGCAGCGTGGAGCGCAGCAGATGGCTGCGCACTTTGCCCGCTTTCTCGCGCAGCACTTCCAGCGGCAGCAAGCTGGCACCTCGATAAGCCGGATAGAAGGATGCCAGATAGGCAAGCCCGACCGGCAGCAGTAAGCCGCCCAACAGGATCTGCAGCCAGGGTAAAGAGCCAAGCGCGGTACCCGGATAGGCAATACAGAAAAGAAATACTCCCAGCAGCAGCCCTGCCAGCGCCCCCAGCAGGCAAATGCATCCCTGTTCCCAGCAGAACAGGTGAGCAATATCCCGCCGGCGCCAGCCAAACGTGCTGAGCAGCCCGATCTCATCCTTGCGCTCGTTGACATTCACGCGCGTGGAAAGGAGAATGTTGATGATGGTCAGCAGGAGGGCGCCCACTGCCATAAGGCGATGATAAGGCTGGATTGAGGAATGAATCCAGCGCCCCAGCAAGGTTCCATAGAGCTGCCCCCGCAGGCTGCTCTGCACCAAAATAAGCAGCGTTAGCAATCCGCTGGTCAGCAGAATGCTGAGCAAAATGGTCAGAGAGCGTACCGGTTTGCGCAGGATGTTTTCCATGACAATGGCACGCAGGTGCGTCTTCTTGCCATGGGAAGGCTGCGGAATGGCTTCCCCTTTCTGCAGGTACCCCACCGGGGAAGCCCTAGAAATCTGCCAGGCAGGCAGCAAGGCGCTGAGCATGAACGCCAGCAGCTCCAGCACCACAATCAACAAAAACTGCCCCACCACGATTTCCAGCGACAGAATATGAATGACCAGCAGAGAAACTAGCGTTGCCAGCAAGATGCTGAACAAAGCCACTGGCAGAACCTGCCCCAGCAGCCGTCTGATGATATCCCGGCGCCGCCAGCCCAATGCGCTATACAGCGCCACCTCCGAAACCCTGCCCAGCATCAAGAACAGGTTGAGGTTGAAAAGCAGCAGCACTCCCGCGCCCAGCATGCCAGCGAACAGCAAGCTATCCGCCAGATTCATGCCGCTGCGAATGAGGGTATTGACGTTCTTCTTGACCCAGTACTCCTCAACATAGCCCAGTTCGCCAGTCCCTTCATAACCGGGGACATGCACCAGCACCGGCTGTGGCGAAGAGCCGACCATCACATCCACATGTAAGCCGGTGCGCTGTACGATCTCATTCGCCACTTCTTCAATACGCGCCTGGGCATCCGCATCCATCTCATCGATACCACCCACCCGCACACGAATGGCAGAGATGAAATCATCTCCGATTCCACAATCCGCTTTTTTCAAGCGAAAGCCTGATCCAGCCGTTTCGTCAGGCACGGATTCATAGCAGGCATTTTCCAAAATTTGACGGGCTGAGGTAAGAGAAATGAGCAGATCGGGAGGAGAAACCAGATAGCCCTCATTGTTGAGGGTGGGCGTAAGGGTAACAGGGTTTTCCAAGGCTTGCCCATTTTCATCATATTTCAACATTGCGGAGGGCGGCAGATAAGTTTCCAGCGGCACTTGATTGAGCGAGGAATCAGCCAGAGCAGTAGAGGTATTTATTTCAAACTGCCCATTGCCCTCATAATACGGGTTGAAACTCAATAGATAAGAAGAACGGGGTGAAAGCGAACGGTAGGTCGCTTCAGGTTCCACCTGCCATTGGTCGATATCAAGCCAATCCTGTGTTTCTTCGGGGATGAAATTATCGAATAAACCCGGCTCCTCCTGTGTGAGTCCCTGCGGAACAGCTTCCAACACCAATGTATCTTGGGGAAGTGAAGCTGGCACATTTTCCATTTTGCGATACTGTACTGCACTGGGAGCATATAGCAGCCCGGTTATTGCAGCATTTTGCTGATCGACACCCACCACTTCATTATTTTTTACAAGCAGCTCGACAGCATTCTTGTACCACTCACGCTGCACGGTCAGATCTGCCTTATACACCGTCTGCAGCGACATGTTTTCCACTGCCTCCCGGTCGGGTATTTTGCTGAGTTGCTGAGCATAGTTTTCACTCCCATCCAGCGCAAAATCCGTCTTTTCCAATTGGATGGAAAGAAACTGCCGGATATAATCATGAATATTGAATAAAACCGGAACAAAAAGAAGCTCATGGTCAATGATCAAAGGCGGATCTTGCGGTAAATAACTCCCGGATACCAGCATATCATCCAAATGCACCAGTTTGGCTTCCTGCTCAGGATCGATGGCAGCGATAAGCATACGGTCATGAGCACTGGGAAGCGACACCAAAAACGCATCCATGATCGGGCTAGCACCGCCAAACGTGATCGATAAATGCAAGCGCTGCAGTTCATCCATTAACCCATCATATTTAGATGAAAAAAGGCTCCAACTGCCAGTCGCTTCGGGAGTATGCAAGGCATAATAAGGGGTAAGGTTGGCTTCTGTCACATACTCCCCGCTTGCCAGGATGCCATCGCTGGCGCTCACCCGGTAGATGCCGGCGGGTAGATCTTCCTGAATGGCGATCCCCATAGTGCCGCGATCCATATACCCCAGCATAGCAATCGGGGCAGCCACCGCCACCCCAGGGATAGCTTTGATCTGCTCGTACTGTTGCATGGTGATGCCGCCCGCCGTGCCGTTCAGGTGGTTGGCTTCCACCAAACCATATTCTTTTTCAATCTCGGTCACGTTCTCAGGTGCGCGCACCAGAATATCGTAGGTGGTGCGCTGGTAATCGGCGAGCGTGCGATCGACCACCACCTGCTGAGTGGAAAGCGCCGAGAAGAAGATCACCAGCACCAGGCTGTTCAGCAGTGCCGCCGGTAGAATGGCACGCCAGGTGCGGTTATCCAGAAAGGAATGGGCATGGGATTGTTTCATATGAAGTCTATTGTTTTAAAACACCTTTTAACACCCAACTTGGCATTGTGCGTAGCCCGCACAAAACCATTGCCCATTATAGCAATAATTTGTACAGGACCATGCATTTCCTGCTTCAATAGCTAAACAGGCTAATACCCGTGGATCACTCATTAAATCAATACAAACATATCCATAACACGGATACTTTGCATCAGCATATACGGGTTTGGGTGTATCAATTGAAAACGCAATCAGGAACAGTGATATCACCACTAATCCCAATAAAATAATCTTCTGTATTTTATTTTTTGCTTTCATTTCATCCTCCCAAATCATTTATGTTTTTACCTCATATCTTTTCCCCATGCCCACCCTTCCCGGGAAACTTTATAAAACATCTTCTATAATACTAATAATTACATCTCTATCTGCACCATTCACCTGATACCCATTCACAAATAAAGTAGGAGTAGCATGTACTCCATATTTTTCTCCAGCTTGCTTATCACTAAGAATCTTCTCTTCAAATTTCTTTGATCCAAAGCAAGTATCGAATTGAACTTGATCCAGATCCAACATTTCAACCAGTTTATTAATTGCGGTAATACTCAAATCTTCCTGATTGGAAAAAAGAGCATCGTTCATCTCCCAATATTTACCCTGCTCTCCCGCACAACGAGCTGCAAGAGCAGCATTGAAAGCATCGGGATGAATTTCTTCAAGCGGGAAATCGCGATGGACAAAACGAATCTGATCGGGGTACTCCTGCATGATCTCTTCTATCAACTGGTTTGCCGAAGAACAGTATGGACATTGAAAATCACTAAAAACAATGATCGTTATCGGAGCATCTTGTGGTCCCATGGCAGGATTATCTCCTTCACTGACCCCTTCAACATAAATCGGAGATGGCTCTGTTGAACTCAATAATTTTTCAAGATTTATAATACGCAGAAGCATAATCCCTGATAAAACCACTTGTAGTACTAAAAGAATAATAATTACCAGATTTTGAAAATTTATTTTTTCTTCTTGTTTATTCTTCGCTTTCATCATGATCCCCTTTTTTATCATCCTTCTTCTTTTCTTCCATCTTTTTCATAGTATTTATTATCATAAATACTTCGCAGCTTATTCATTTGATTCTCTGTAATTTATGATCCCAAATCTTTATTACACATGTGCCGAATCTGGCAAACGTTTCATTATGGGTTACCAGTACAACGGTCACCCCCTGTGAACAATTGACCTCCTGCAAGATGCGCAAGATCTGTTCGCCGATCTCCATATCCAGATTGCCGGTGGGCTCATCCGCCAGCACCAGGCTGGGAGTATTGACCAGCGCCCGCGCGATAGCCACACGCTGCTGCTCGCCGCCCGAAAGCTGGTAGGGATATTTATCGCCCTTGCCATCCAGCCCCACCTGCGCCAGCAGTATGGCTGCCCTTTCTGCCAGATCAAACTTCAACTGCTTCATGTTGGGAAGCAAAGGCAGCATGACATTTTCCTGTGCAGAAAGCTGTGGGATCAGGTTGTAGAACTGGAAGACAAAACCAATGTGATCGCGGCGAAAATCCGCGATCTGGTTGGGATGTAGAGCATTCACTTCAACCCCATCATATAGAATGCTGCCCGCGCTGGGCTCATCCAAAGTGCCCAGCAAATTCAAGAAGGTGGTCTTGCCCGCACCAGAGGGTCCGGTGATCACCAAAAAATCTCCCGCAGCGATCTGGAGATTCACCCCATCCAAAACGGTGATCTCTTCTTCGCCAACCTGATATTTCTTTGAAACATTTTCAACGTTTACCTGCATGGTTTCTTCCTCCCCGTTTATGATCTCTTTTGAAACAGCCGACCGGTTCGCTTTTCTCTGACAAGAAAACTTGCATAAAGCATGGCAAAACAATCCATCACACCTGCCAGAACCAAGCTTGCCGGAACTGCCCATAAGAATTGAACTTGAAAACCACCCTGCACCTGTTCCAGCGCCTGCTGGCGATTGATCTCATTCAAGGTGAAGAACAAACTCACCCCGATAGAAATGATGATCAATCCATACAGAAATATTCTGTTATAGGTCTTCAACCTTTTTAATACCATATTTTTTTTCATGCACTTAACACCCCTTTTTCAAGCCCCGCTACCTGTAAGAACAGTTAAAAATAGTATAGCATTATTTTTTAGCATTTTCCAACAATATGACAAAGCCATGACAAATTTCTTGTTTTAGCTATATAATTATAGAACATCCTTGCTATTATTGGTCTAATGGAGATATAATATACTCAATGATGAAAACCTATGGTGGAGGAAAATGTCATGCCCGCAAAAAACAATGAACCCCAGGTAGACCAAGCTAAACAAGCCGTGTTGGATAAAGCATTAGATGATATTAAAAAACGCTATGGGGATGGATCCATCCTGCGTCTTGGAGAAGCCACCCATATGGAAGTGGCTTCCATTCCTACCGGTTCCTTATCCCTGGATATTGCGCTCGGTGTAGGTGGTATCCCGCGCGGCAGGGTCAGCGAGATATTCGGACCGGAAGCCTCTGGGAAGACCACCATTTGTCTACATCTGGCTGCCGAAGCCCAGAAAATGGGCGGCACAGTAGCTTTTGTAGATATGGAACATGCTCTTGACCCGGCTTACGCAGCCAGGGTTGGGGTGAATGTGAACGAACTGCTCATCTCGCAGCCTGATTTTGGCGAACAGGCGCTGGAGATCGTACAGACCTTGGTACGCTCCGGCGCGCTGGATCTGGTGATCGTAGATTCTGTGGCTGCCCTGGTTCCGCGCTCGGAGATTGAGGGAGATATGGGCGATGCCACCATGGGTATGCAGGCACGCTTGATGTCGCAAGCGCTGCGCAAACTCTCGGGGGCCATCAATCAAACCCGCACGGCTGTCGTTTTCACCAACCAATTGCGCCAAAAAATCGGCGTAATGTTCGGGAACCCCGAAACCACCACCGGTGGAATGGCTCTCAAGTTTTATTCCTCCGTCCGGCTGGATGTGCGTCGCATCCAATCCATCAAGCGCCAGGCGGAGATCATCGGGAATCGTGTACGTGTGCGCGTGGTCAAAAATAAAGTTGCCCCGCCTTTCCGTACGGCGGAATTTGACATTATGTATAACGAGGGTATTTCTAAAGTCGGGGATATCCTCGACCTCGGTTCCGAACTGGATGTGATCAACAAACGCGGCGCTTTCTATTCCTTCGGAGATGTCCGGCTTGGGCAGGGACGCGAGAATTCCAAAGAATTTTTACAGCAGAACCCGGAAATATGCGCTGAGGTTGAAAAAGCAGTGCGTATACAGGCTATGGGAGCTCAATTACCCAGTTTCGCAGATGAAGATCTTCAAGATCAGGGCGAATCAGAAGTCCTTTAATTCAATGTCGACCGCAAAAAAAATGAGCATGATGCTGCTATAATTGGCAGCATTCTTGCATTAAAAACACTGAACGATCATGAAAACTGATGAAAGAAATCCTCGTAACTTAACGATCATTGTTATCCCTGTTGTGATCATCTTATGTGTTTTGGCTGGAATAGTCATAGCACGCTGGTTGGATTTTAATCTCGCTGATTTACTGCATTCCGGTGGAAAACAAACCATCCTTACGCTGGCTGATTACCAATCCAGCCAACCCAATCCCACCGCTTTTCTGCCAGTTGCAACAGAAAATCCACAATCAGCATCACCTGATCCTATTCCAACCGCAAACAATGTGGCATTGCCAACCAGCGCCACTGTTCCTCTCGCTACCGAAGCCTCCATTCCCGCATCGTATTACATTGATGGGGTCTATGGTGCCGAGCAAATGACCACACTAGATTGCGAAATGCGCTCAGCGGTGGATTGGGCTCGGTACTTTGGCACTTTCATTGATGAAACCGAATTCATCTCAAAACTTCCCCATTCTGATGATCCCGAAGCTGGTTTTGTGGGAGAAATCGATGCAGAAATGGGGCAGCTTCCTCCAGATGGATATGGTATATATCCTCCACCCATTGCCAGTATCCTGCGCCAATATGGTTTGAGTGCTCAGCCGGTCAAGAACATGAGCTATGAAGACCTGCAACGCGAGGTCGCCAATGATCGCCCGGTGATCGTGTGGATCGTCAATCTTCCCTTTGAGATCGACCAATCCACTTACACTGCTTCGAATGGCAATACAGTTCCAGTTGCTCGCTTCGAACATACCTGGATCGTCACCGGGTATAACCTTTCAACTGTAACCGTGGTGGATAGCAAATGGACATACAATGTAATCTTGGAGACCTTTCTGGAACGTTGGGCTGTCTTGGAAAATCGTGCCATTATTTGATAATAATGAAAAGAAAATTAATAAAAAAACTGGCAATGTTTCCATTGCCAGTTTTTTTATACTGTCTAAAAGGAACTTTAGGTGCCATGTTCCCAAGATTTCAAGTACTTTTCCTGTTCGGGAGTGAGCACATCAATATCCACGCCCATAGCTTTTAATTTTAATTTGGCAATTCCTCGGTCAATTTCTTCCGGAACACCATATACCTTATTTTCCATTTCAGCATGGTGTTTGATCATATATTCAAGACTCAGAGCCTGGTTGGCAAAAGACATATCCATCACGCTGGCGGGGTGCCCCTCGGCAGCTGCCAGGTTGATCAGGCGACCTTCTCCCAACAAAAAGATTCGCCGACCGTCTTTGAGAACATATTCTTCTACAAATGGTCGTATATGTCGTTTTGATGCCGACATTTCTTCAAGAGCAGGGATATTGATCTCAACATTGAAATGACCTGAGTTTGAAATGATCGCGCCATCTTTCATCCCTTCAAAATGGCGTTTGTCCAGAACATTCAGATCACCGGTCAATGTGCAGTAAATATCACCGTATTTAACCGCTTCCTGCATCGGCATTACTCGATAGCCATCCATGACTGCTTCCAGCGCCGGCAAGGGGTCAACTTCAGTAACGATCACATTTGCGCCCATTCCCTTGGCTCGCATCGCCAAACCGCGTGCACACCAACCATAACCGACTACAACAAACGTCTTTCCGGCAAGGAGAATATTGGTTGCACGGATAATCCCATCCAAGGTTGATTGCCCTGTGCCGTAGCGGTTATCAAAGAAATGTTTTGTCATGGCATCATTTACAGCAATGATGGGATAATTAAGGGCGCCATCGGCTGCCATTGCGCGCAGGCGGATGACACCCGTGGTGGTCTCTTCGGTACCACCCTGTACATTTTCAAGCAGATCTCGTCGGTCTTTATGTAATGTACTGACCAAGTCCGCTCCATCATCCATGGTGTAATGCGGTTTATGATCGAGTGCTGCATGAATGTGTTTGTAATAAATTTGGTTGCTCTCGCCTTTGATAGCGAAAACCGGAATTTCAAAACGAGAAACCAGTGCGGCTGCGATATCATCTTGCGTTGAAAGTGGGTTGGAAGCTGTTAACATGACATCGGCTCCACCCGCCTGCAAGGTGAACATCAGGTTGGCAGTCTCGGCAGTCACATGTAAACAAGCAGAAACACGAACCCCCTGTAGAGGTTTTTCTTTTGTAAAACGTTCACGGATCAAGCGCAGAACCGGCATTTCACGCTCAGCCCATTCCATGCGTAAACTACCACCTTCTGCTTGATTTAAATCTTTTACATCATATTCCGACATAGATAAATTCCTCTCTTCAATTGGTTGATTTTATCAGAGAATCTAATTTTCCCTGATCATCAAAATTCTCA
>CAYLUJ010000077.1:0-4480 GCA_964386805.1 uncultured Pelolinea sp.
GGGAAGTGGTCGTTGATTACCACCAGTTGCCTTGGTCTTTGCGCAGTAGGTCCGGTAATAGTGATCGACGGGGATGTTTACGGAAATTTGACTGTCGAAAAAGTACCTGAAATCTTGGGACGTTATGAATAGGAGATGACATCATGAAAAACTATCGATCGATGGTGCTGATTTCTAACGACCCACACAGTATGGTTCAGGGAGCTCAAGAAATTTTTGATTGTGTTAAAGCGGAAGTAAAAAAGTATAAATTGGAAGATGAAATCTCAATCGCGATGGCCTCTGATATCAGTCGAATAGATATTTCACCCGTTGTGATTGTTTATCCAGAAGCAGTTGTTTACGGACCGATGAAGGTTGAAGATGTCCCCTTTCTGGTAGAAGAACATCTCTATAAAGGTCGCGTAGCAACCCGTTTGCAAGCGCCTAAGAAAGCCCTTTCCGGTCCCATTGCCTGGCTTTCAGCGCGCGAAGGTTCCCTACCTGCCGAACAACGTATTGTTCTGGAGCGTGCGGGGTTGATCGATCCCGAATCCATTGATGATTACATCATTCACGATGGATATCAGGCTCTCGGAAAAATTCTTTCGGAAATGAAACCAGAAGATGTAATTGCAGTAATCAAGAATTCTGGCTTGCGCGGTCGTGGTGGCGCTGGTTTCCCCACCGGATTAAAATGGAGTTTTGTAGCAGGTACCAAGGACCCGAAGAAATATGTGGTCTGCAATGCAGATGAAAGCGAACCGGGTACCTTCAAAGATCGCCTGATCCTCGAGGGAGATCCGCATTCCATCATCGAAGCCATGTCCATCGCTGCATACGCCATTGGTGCAGATGAGGGATATATTTATGTGCGTGGTGAATATGATCTGGCACAGTCACGTTTGAAGACTGCCATTCAGCAAGCCAAAGAATATGGTATTTTAGGTGAAAATGTTTTCGGTTCCGGACATTCCTTTGAACTGCACGTCCATGCCGGAGCTGGTGCGTATGTCTGCGGTGAAGAAACCGCTTTGCTTGAATCAATTGAAGGAAAACGCGGTGAACCACGTCCCCGCCCGCCCTACCCAACCACAGATGGGTTATGGGGAAAACCAACTTTGATCAATAACGTTGAAACGCTTGCCAACATTCCAGCCATCATCCGGCACGGCGCTGATTGGTTCAAATCGTTTGGAACACCCTCCAGCCCTGGCACAAAGGTTTACACCATTCTTGGCAATGTCAATAAAACCGGATTGGTGGAAGTCTCGATGGGAATTACCCTGCGTGAAGTCATTTCGATCTATGCGAAGGGCATGAAAAACGGAGCAACCTTCAAATTGGCTCAGACTGGTGGCTCCAGTGGTTCCATCATTCCCGCCAGTTTGCAAGATACACCCATGGATTACGATTCTTTTGCCAAAGCGGGTGTATCGCTTGGTTCTGGTGCATTGCTCATTTGCAGTGAAGAAACCTGCGTTGTCGATCTGGCAAAGGTGCTGCTGCAGTTCTTCAAATTTGAAAGCTGTGGAAAATGTAACCCCTGCCGCATTGGGAATATCCGCGCTCTGCAAACTCTGGATCGCATTTCCGAAGGGCTGGGAACAGTACAGGATATCGAAACCCTGCAATCGATCAGCAAGAATTTGTATGAAATGTCGAATTGCGGGCTTGGGCAGACTGCCGGTGCACCGTTGAAAGATATCATCAATCATTTCCGCGCAGAAGTAGATGCTCATATTAAATTAAAAGTTTGCCCTGCCGGAGTTTGCGCAATGAGCGGGCAATCCAATCTCTACAAATAACTTATGGAAAGGTTCAATATGGTTACAGTAACAATTGATAAAACAAAAATAGAAGTCCCCGAGGGGACGACTGTATTGAATGCAGCGCGCAAGGCGGGTATTGAAATTCCAACTTTATGCGACCATCCCCAGCTTACCCCCTACGGTGGATGCCGCTTATGTCTGGTGGAAGTGGAAGGAGCTCGCACATTGCAGCCCTCCTGCACCATGCCTGTGGCTGACAATATGGTCGTGCATACTGATTCTGGAAAGATCCGCGAAGCGCGTAAATTCGTACTCTCCATGATCTTCAGTGAAAGGAATCATTTCTGCCCCTACTGCCAGGTTAGCGGCGGTGACTGTGAATTGCAGAATGCAGCCTATGCCGAAGATATGACCCATTGGCCATTGCAGCCCAATTGGCAGCCTTATCCTGTGGATGCCTCCCATCCGTTCATTATCATTGAACATAACCGCTGCATCCTCTGCCGGCGCTGCGTGCGCGCCTGCGGTGAATTGATTGGTAATTTCACACTGGGTATCGAAGAGCGCGGCGCCAACAGCAAACTGATCGCCGATCTCAGTACACCTCTTGGTGAAAGCACCTGTATCGGTTGCGGAACCTGTGTTCAAGTCTGCCCCACTGGTGCCATGATCGACCGCTGGAGCGCTTATCAGGGCAAGGAAACCGAAGTGGATACCACCAAGACCACCTGCGTTAGCTGTAGCGTTGGTTGTGGCTTGGAAGTTCTGACCCGCGATAACCGCCTAGTCCGCATCGAAGGCGATTGGGAAGCTGAAGCAAATCATGGGCTACTGTGCAAAATTGGCAGATTCATCCCCATGGATGACAATCGTGAGCGTGTGTTAACACCCCTCGTGCGAAAAGATGGCAGCTTGAAAGCCGCCACATGGGATGAAGCATATCAAGCCATTTCTGCCAAGCTCGGTGAAAAGAAATCCGTAGCAGGCTTTATTTCCACCCGTTTGCCTATTGAATCCATGTATTTCTTCAAACAGATTTTCAAAGATACTTTGAAAGCCAAGACTACTACCATTGTTAATGGAAATAGTAAGCAATCGGCGAACCTGGCTGGAGAAGCCACTCTTGCAGCAAGCTATGCAGATGTCAAAAATGCCGAATGCGCCGTGGTCATTGGTGAAGATATCACCAAAGATCATCAGGTGATCAGTTTCTTTGTAAAACGCAACCTGCCCACCGGCAGCAAACTCATCACCGTAACCAAAGGTGAGGATGGGTTGGATCACTTCGCACATGTTGCCATCAAGGATAATGAGATCTGCGAAGGGATCAAGAGCATCGAGAAACAAGCAAAAGCTGTTGAAATTCTCAAAGCCTCCGAGAACACCGTCATCATTTTTGGCAATCATGCTGCGGAATGCAGCGAATGCACCAAGATGCTGGTTGAGCTGGCAAAAAAGTATCATGCCAAACTGTTGAATACCTATGATGGTGCCAATGGAAAAGCCGCAGCATCTTTTGGTTTAGCAGGAAATGTTGATCTCAACGGTGTGGATGCAGTATATGCGGTATTGGGAGATGAAGAAGTTTCCCAAACCTTCATCAAGAGTCTTGAAAAAGTACCCTTTGTGATTGTACAGAGCAGCTACAATTCTTCGCTGACATCCAAAGCAGATGTAGTGCTGCCTTCCTTTACCTGGCTCGAACAGGAAGGTCATTATATGAATCTGGATGGCAAACTCACTTCCGCAAAAGCAGCTTTGAAAGCCCCTGAAGGGGTTGCATGCAATGCAGGAATTTTGAAGAATGTCGCTGGCAAGCTTGGGCTGAAGGTCTCGGAAGACTGGCAAGCTGCTTTACATTAATCTGGAAAATGGTCTTTGAGGAGAAATAATTATGGCAAAACCCAAAGTAGCAAGTGATTGGTTGTGTGGTTGCGCAGGCTGCCACATGTCATTCCTGGATATTGATGAGAGGATCGTCAAGCTGGTCGAATTAGTTGACCTGCGTTCGACCCCTATCACTGATTTAAAACATCCGGATGCCAGCGGTGTGGATGTCGGTATCTTGGAGGGTGGAATTAACAATACTACGAATGAAGAAGTCGCAAAATTAATGCGCAAACGCAGCAAAATTCTGGTCGCATTGGGTGACTGCGCTGTGTTTGGCGGCGTGCCAGCCATGCGCAACTTCTTCACCATCGAAGAATCGTTGAAACGCGCTTATGTTGAAACTGAAAGCACTGATTCTAATGGGCTCGTCCCTCACAGTCCGGAATTAGCGACGATGACCCGTGTGCGCGCCATCCATGAAGTTGTGCCCGTTGACATTTATATTCCTGGTTGCCCACCTGATGCTGATATCATCTTCTACGCTTTGAGTGAATTGGCGCAGGGTCGCATGCCTGATCTTAAAAACGACAATTTGATGTGGAACTAGCGTAGAGGCAGGTGAAAAATGACACAAAAAATTACTATTGAACCCGTAACCAGGATTGAAGGACACGCCAAGATCACCATTCATATCAAGGATGATGGCAGTGTTGAACATGCCTATCTTCATATTAATGAATTTCGTGGGTTTGAAAAATTTTGTGAGGGGCGCATGGTCTTTGAAATGCCGCTCATCACACCCCGTATCTGTGGTATCTGCCCGGTAAGCCATCATCTGGCTTCGGCAAAAGCCGCCGACGCAGCTCTGGGTGTGGAACCGCCCCGCCCGGCATCCTTAT
>CAYLUJ010000077.1:4490-10921 GCA_964386805.1 uncultured Pelolinea sp.
CCTTATTGCGTGAATTGATGCACATGGGTCAGATCATTCAAAGCCATGGCATGCACTTCTTTGAACTGGCAGGTCCTGACCTGTTGTTGGGCTGGGATGCTGATCCAGCCATCCGCAATGTGGTCGGTATCATTCAAGCCAACCCAACATTGGCGCTGCAAGCGGTGAATCTGCGCAAATACGGGCAGGAAATCATCAAGACCGTGGGGGGGCGCAAGATCCATCCCAGTTTCGCCGTCCCCGGTGGTGTGAATAAAGCGCTGACTGTGCAGGACCGTGATGCAATCCTCTCCGGTTTGGATGCAAGCATTGCCACCATCAAAGTCGGTTTGGAACTGATCAAAGGTTGGGCAGCTCAACACGCTGACCAGATCGCTGAATTTGCGGTTTTTCAATCCGGTTACATGGGTCTGGTTACCCCCGGAAATGGTCTGGAACTCTATGATGGCAACATCCGCATGGTTGATAAAACCGGAAAGCAATTGGAATTGTTCCCTGCTTCCAACTATCTGGAAAATATCGCCGAGCATGTGGAAGATTGGTCTTACTTGAAATTCCCCTATTATCGCAAGATGGGTTGGCCGGCTGGGGTTTATCGCGTTGGTCCTCTGGGCAGGTTGAATGCCTGTGACAAGATCGAAACACCCATGGCACAGCAGGAATTTGTAGAATATCACAAGATCAACAACGGAAAGCCAATCGAAAACACACTATATTTCCATTATGCCCGTTTGATCGAGACACTTTTTGCGGCTGAAAAAGTTCGCATGCTGCTGGATGAGCCGGATATCCTTTCCAAAGATATCCTCAATACCCATCATAATTACCAAGGTGAAGGGGTCGGTGTGATCGAAGCCCCTCGCGGTACTCTCTTCCACCACTATTGGGTGGACAAGAACGGTCAGATTAAAAAGGTAAACCTGATCGTGGCAACCGGCCACAACAACTGGGCTATGTGCGAAGCAGTGGATAGCGTCGCTAAACGCTATGTCAAAGGACCGGATATCACAGAAGGCATGTTGAACCGTGTGGAAGCTGCCGTGCGCGCGCACGATCCATGTTTGAGCTGTTCCACACACGCGGTAGGCGAAATGCCCATGATCGTTGAGGTTCGCGACCTGCAAGGCAATCTGCTGAACGTGGTAAAGCGCGGTTAAGCTGTTAGTCTGAGTTCTAAAATTTTGAGACGGTGCCACAGGATTTTATTTGCGGCGCCGTCTCTTTGTGTGTGAGATAAAATTGAAGCATGAGAAAAAAGTTCATCATTCTGGGTTACGGCAATCCTGATCGTGGCGACGATGGTGTGGCTTACCATCTGCTGAATGAACTCATTCGAAAATACAGTGCGAGAAAAGAAGATCTTGCCGATTTTCAGGAAGCAGGAATTCTGGACCTAACCCCTGAGATTGATCTTTGGTACAACCTGCAGCTCATCCCCGAAATTTCACAGGACCTGGCCAATTATGAGCATGCCATTTTTCTGGATGCGCATACTGCTGAAATTCCTGAGCCTATCCTCGTTAAAGAGATCACGCCAAGTTACAAGAATTCTCCTTTCACTCATCACCTCACCCCGGGGAGTTGCCTTGAATTGGCAGAGAGGCTCTACCAACATGCACCGCATGCTACTTTAGTTACTGTACGCGGGTATTCTTTTGATTTTTCACGGGAACTCTCTGTTGAGACAAAAAAGCTGGCAGAACAGGCGCTCAACACTATCATCGAAATGATCGAGAAGGATTTTAGCAATAATATTTATTATTTTTACCATAAATATCTAGTTTAGATTATAATGCGAACATGCACGAATTAGCGGTAACCGAAGAGATCTTGCGCAAAGCCGAAGAGATCGCGGAACAGGAAGAAGCCAGTAAAGTCACCAAAATTTATCTGGAGATCGGAAAGCTTTCCGGCGTCATTGATGAATCGGTGCAGTTTTACTGGGATGCCCTCTGTAAAAACACAGTGTGTGCAGAAGCGACTCTGCATTTTGAAAACATTCCCGCAAAAATTCATTGTGAAGATTGCGGAAATGAGTATGAGCTTGAACATGACCTTATTCCCTGCCCTGCTTGCAGCAGCATGAACATCAAGATCGCAGGTGGAGATGAGTTCATCTTGAAAAGCATCGAAGTTGAAAAGTGAAAGAAGGAAACACATGCCAACCAAACGGATTGAAATTGTTCAGGATATCCTGAATGTCAATGACCAGATTGCGGAAGAGACCAATCATTTGTTGCACTCCAAACACATTTTTTCTGTCAATATCATGGCTTCTCCAGGCGCTGGAAAGACCAGCGTGATCCTCCGCACCCTGCAGGAACTATCGCCAACATTAAAATGTGCTGTGCTGGAAGGGGATACTGCCCCAGTAACCATTGATGCGGAAAAAGTATCCGGCATCGGCATCCCTGCTATTCAGATCAATACCGGTGGTGATTGCCATTTGAATGCAAACCTGGTGCGCAAAGGGATGCAGGCATTGGATCTGGATGCTCTTGATTTCATTCTGGTGGAAAATGTCGGAAATTTGATCTGCCCGGCATCCTGGAAATTGGGAACCGACATGAATGTGGTCATCGCCAGCATTCCCGAAGGCGATGATAAACCCTATAAATACCCGAATATTTATCGTGGTATTCAGGCTTTGGTTTTGAATAAAATTTATCTGAAACCGTATGTAGACTTCAATCTCCCTTATTTCAAAGATGGGATCGCTGCCCTGAATCCGGATGTCCAATTCTTTGAAGTATCTGCCAAGACCGGCGAAGGGATCGCTGCCTGGGCAAGCTGGTTGAGGACAAAGATCAAGGAAATTCAATAGTTTATTAAAATGGTCGGCAGGAAAATTGAAGTAAAGGGTATTGTTCAAGGGGTCGGGTTCAGACCGTTTATTTTCAATTTAGCCAACCGTTATCAATTGAAGGGCTGGGTGAAGAACACTTCTAAGGGCGTGATCATCGAAGTGGATGGCGAAGATGAAGTGATCGATGCCTTTCTTGAGAATATTTCGTCCTCACCGCCCCCTCTGGCGCACATTGACACTATTACGAACAGTGTGATCTCTCCCAACGGTTACACCACTTTTCAGATCATTGAAAGCGAATCCATTCCGGGTGAATTTGTACCGATCTCTCCCGATATGGCAATCTGTGATGACTGCCGGCATGAGCTGTTCGATCCATCCAATCCGCGTTATCGCTATCCTTTCATTAATTGCACGAACTGCGGACCGCGTTTTACCATTATCAAAGACATTCCCTATGATCGGTCATCCACCACTATGGCAGATTTTCCGATGTGCGCATATTGCAAAGAAGAATATGAGAATCCCACCAATCGTCGTTTCCATGCACAGCCAGTCGCCTGCCCTGTCTGTGGACCACATATCTGGCTGGAGATCGACAAAAAAGAAATCGCCACCCATGAAGCGGCGCTGCAGCAGGCACGCCAGATGCTTCATGACGGCAAGATTTTGGCGATCAAGGGGCTGGGCGGCTTTCATCTGGCTTGCGATGCTCGGAATGAAAAAACCGTGCGAACCCTGCGTGAAAGAAAACGCAGAACCGATAAACCCTTCGCAGTGATGATTTTTGATTCCACGATTGCAACACGCTATTGCAACTTATCCGCTTCCGAATTAGCGCTGCTGGAATTGAAAGAAAAGCCGATTGTCCTGGCTTTGAAAGCTCCACAGAGCAGCATCTCTGATCTAGTGGCTCCCGGCAATAATCGTATTGGTGTAATGCTTCCATATACACCCCTGCATCTTCTTCTGCTGGAACCTCAAGCGGATTTTCCGGAGGTGCTGGTGATGACAAGCGCCAATATTTCCGAAGAACCTATTGCCTATACGAATGAGGATGCATTCACGCGGTTGGAAGATATCACAGATGGTTTTTTGATGCACAATCGAGATATCCATATGCGCGTTGATGATTCGGTGCTTTCCGAGTTTCGGGGGCAACCCTATCTTGCCCGCCGGGCGCGTGGCTTTGCTCCCCAACCTATCTCACTTCCTGTATCCGCGCCCATGCTCCTTGCGGTGGGGGCTGAGTTGAAAAACACATTTTGCTTGAGCAAAGATCACTATGCTTTCTTGAGTCATCATATCGGTGATCTGGAAAATGCCGAAACACTGAAAAGTTTTGAAGAAGCGATCTCCCATTATGAGAATATCTTCAGGGTCAAACCAAGTGCCATCGCTTGCGATCTGCACCCTGATTACCTGTCTTCTCAGTATGCGAACGAACGTGCCTGCCGAGAAGAAATCCCGCTCTATGAAATTCAGCACCACCATGCTCATTTGGCAGCTTGCTTGGCTGATAACGGGTGGAATGCGCAGGAGCCGGTCATTGGTGCGATCTTCGACGGCACTGGGCTCGGCACAGATGGCGCCATCTGGGGCGGAGAGTTTCTATTAGGAAATTATGCGGGATTTGAGAGAAAATTTCATCTCTTCTACGTCCCCCAACCCGGCGGGGACACAGCTACACGCAACCCGGCAAAAATGGCGCTGGCGCACCTGTGGAATGCTGGCATCCCCTGGGAAGAAGATATCGCTCCCCTTCAATATCTGAATGGAGAAGAAAAGAGCATCCTGTTGAAGCAGCTCGAAAAGTCCATTAATACCCCACTCACCTCCAGCATGGGGCGTTTGTTTGATGCAGTTTCTGCTTTGATCGGCATCCGTCAGGCAGTGAATTATGAAGCGCAGGCAGCCATTGAATTAGAAGCACGCTGCGCTGAAAATGAAGATGGCACCTATCCATTTTCCATTAACGCAGATACCATTGACCCCACTCCCCTCTGGATTGCCCTCCTGCATGATCTGCATAATGGTGTTTCCCGGGAACATATGGCAGCTCGTTTTCATAATGCGATCGCTGATCTGGTGCTTATGGTATCTGAAAGAATACGAGAAGAGACGGGGGTCAATACCATTGTATTGAGTGGCGGAGTATGGCAAAATAAAGTCTTGCTCACACGTAGCGTTGGTCGTTTGGAAAATGCCGGATTCAACGTACTGTGGCATAAAAATGTTCCTACCAATGATGGCGGTATTGCATTGGGGCAGATCATGATTGCCATGCAGTCGCTGGTAAATAAGAAGTAGAGGTTGAGTATGTGTCTCGGAGTACCTGGAAAGATCCTGAAAATTTACGAAGAAAATTCGATCAAAATGTCTGAGGTTGATTTCAACGGCGTAACCATGAAGGTTTGCCTTGAAACCACCCCCCAGGCAAAGATTGGTGATTATGTGATCGTGCATGCTGGGTTTGCAATAACCCTGCTCGAAGAGAGCGAAGCATTGGAAACACTGGCTATGCTGGATCAGATCTCGAAATTAGAGGAAAAGGAACAGGAGTAGTATGACTTTCTCCGAAACCTATCGCGACCCCAACCTGGTTACACAAACCATTCAAAAGATCCATGCTGCAATAAAACAGCCGTGGACGATCATGGAGATTTGCGGTGGTCAAACGCATGCCCTCATGCAGCATGGCTTTGATGATCTGCTGCCCCAAGAGATCGAACTGGTGCATGGTCCTGGCTGCCCGGTATGCGTTACTCCGCTGGAGTTGATCGATAAAGGGATCGCCATTGCCCAGCAAAAGGATGTCATTTTCACCAGTTACGGGGATATGCTGCGCGTGCCGGGTTCAACGCAGGACCTGTTTTCCGTGCGCGCGGCTGGTGGCAAGGTCAAGATCGTCTATTCCCCCATTGAAGCGCTGCAGATCGCGCGCAATAATCCGGAGAAACAGGTGATATTTTTTGCCATCGGTTTTGAAACCACCGCTCCTGCCAACGCACTGAGCGTTCTTAAAGCAAAGGAACTGAATCTAAAAAATTACAGCATGCTGGTTTCTCAGGTGCGCGTTCCACCTGCCATCCGTACTATTTTGAGTGACGCGCAGAACCGTGTGCAGGGTTTTTTGGCTGCCGGGCACGTCTGTTCGGTCATGGGCTATCACGAATATATCCCGCTGGCACAGGAATTTCAGCTTCCAATTGTTGTGACGGGTTTTGAACCGCTCGATCTGGCGCTTGGAATTTTCGAAACTATTCGAGCTCTTGAGAATAAGAAAAATGAAGTCATCAATGCTTACCCGCGTGCGGTTGTAAAAGAAGGCAATCAAAAAGCACAGGAGATCATTGCGCAGGTCTACGAGAACTGCGACCAAAAATGGCGCGGCATCGGCACCATCCCCAATAGCGGTTGGAAATTGAATGCAGATTTTGCTGATTTCGATGCCGAGAAGCGCTTCGACGTTGGTCAAATTCAAACCAAAGAATCAGAGATCTGTATTTCTGGTTTGGTCCTACAAGGCAGGAAGAAACCTTTTGAATGCCCCGCCTTTGGCATGTTATGCACTCCCGAGAATCCACTTGGTGCAACCATGGTTTCTTCTGAAGGCACCTGTGCC
>CAYLUJ010000077.1:10931-11240 GCA_964386805.1 uncultured Pelolinea sp.
GAGAAAATAACATGGATAGAAATAAAACAGAATCCCCATCACAACCCAGTTTTAAAAATGCTTCCTGTCCGCTGCCCCTCAAGCATGCAGACCAGATCATGATCGGGCATGGCAGCGGTGGACGCATGACCCAGGAATTGATCAAACGCATTTTCCTCGTTCATTTTGACCATCCCCAATTGACTTTAGGAAATGATTTTGCTGCACTCCTTCCGCCCGATTTTGCAACACACCATGGACGGTTATCTGTTTCCACTGATGCACACATCGTGAAACCCCTCTTTTTCCCGGGTGGAGATATCGGAAAGC
>CAYLUJ010000078.1:0-1380 GCA_964386805.1 uncultured Pelolinea sp.
TGTTTGTTTCTATTCAATACATCGCGCACACCACTTTTAATTGGTGGAACCCATTGTGGTACATCTTTGAACAACTTAAAGGGAAGATCGACAAACTCATTTACTTCTTTTTTTGATTTTGTATCTATCTTATGAATGGTGACCATTATTTCTCTCCATAAAATGAATAAAAACAGTATACTCTAGTTTTGGATTCTGGTTATACTAGTACAGTATACACAACACCATATCATACAAGAAGTGATGAAAAAAGATGGAAAATAACAAAAATGACCAGCTTTACCACGAAATAACCCAGCAGCCCGAACTGGCAAGCACATTAATTCATCAGGAATTCATAAGAATAAAAGACATTGTTAGAAAAGTTCATAATAATTTTGATTATGTATTAATTGCTGCGCGTGGAAGTTCTGATAATGCAGCAAGGTACGCACAATATTTGTTTGGTATCAATAACCGATTCCAGGTTGCGCTTGCAACCCCTTCTCTATTCACCTTATATTCCACTCCTCCGAACCTTCGAAATGCGTTGATCATTTCTATTTCACAATCTGGTATGTCACCGGATATCGTTGAAATCATTAAGAACTCAAAATCTCAAAAATGCACCTCAATTTGTATCACCAATAATGCAAATTCCCCACTGGCTTCTGAATCAGATTTCACAATTCCAATCCACGCCGGGGAAGAAAAAGCGATTGCGGCTACAAAATCATATACTAATTCGCTTATCACACTTGCCATGCTGTCAGCTGCTTTTTTAGAAAATGATGGATTTTCGAACCAACTGCAGCAGATTCCTGATTTTATGAAGACCACCATTGATGCCGCAGAATTGTCTCTCGATTCAATCCAGCGCTATCGCTATATTGAAAGCTGTGCTGTGCTGGGGAGAGGGCTGAATTACTCTACTGCGTTTGAAATTGCCCTAAAAGTGAAAGAATTGACTGGGATTAACGCAGATCCATATTCTTCTGCTGATTTCAGGCACGGACCGATTGCCACCGTTTACAAAGGCTTCCCTGTCATCGTAATTGCTCCCCATGGGAAAGTATTTAATGATATGCAGCAAATGTTTTTAGATGTTAAAGCTTTGCATGCAGAAACGATAACGGTTACATCTGATGATAAAATTCTCTCAGAAAGTAATCTGGGTTTTAAAATTCCTTCAGAAATTCCTGAAACGCTTTCCCCGATTGTAAGTGTGATCCCCGGACAATTCTTGGGGCGCCAACTTGCTATAGAAAGAGGATTAAATCCCGATAAACCTGAAGGATTGCGTAAAGTAACAGAAACTTTCTAATTGGAGGTTTTTAATGGATAAATTCATCATTGAGGGCGGAATTCCATTAAAAGGTGAAATTACACCTTCTGGAAATA
>CAYLUJ010000078.1:1390-7914 GCA_964386805.1 uncultured Pelolinea sp.
ATAACCTTTCCCGTCAGTAAGGGCAATAAGGTCTGCAACAGGATCGGCAGACGGCCGGGTGTTGATATATCTCAGGTCAATACCTCTTTTCGCAGCATACTTAGGTGGAAATAAAAATGCTGCCCTTCCCATCCTGGCAGCCTGCATTTTGACTGAAAAACCTATCATTTTGCATAATGTACCGGACATTCTGGATGTACATACCATGCGAGCACTTCTGGAAAGTTTAGGTGTTCATTTCGAGACCATTGATGCACACACCTGGAAAGTGCAAGCTTCTGAAATCTGCCCGGCTGAATTGGACCCCGAACTATGCAAGACAATACGCGCATCTATATTATTGGCAGGTCCGATGTTAGCCAGATCTGGATACATTATTCTCCCTCCCCCCGGTGGAGATGTGATCGGAAGAAGAAGAGTCGATACACATATTCTGGCACTCCAAAAATTAGGTGCTGAAGTTGAATATAACCGCATTTTTACATTTCGCTGTAAACATTTGAAAGGCGCAGATATCTTACTTGATGAAACCAGTGTAACAGCTACTGAAAATGCAATTATGGCAAGTGTGTTGGCAAGTGGCAAGACCATTCTCCGCAATGCTGCTTCTGAACCACACATTCAAGAATTATGTCATTTTCTAAACCTGCTTGGTGCGAAGATCGATAATATTGGTTCAAATACCCTTGAAATCGAAGGGGTGAAGAACCTTTCGGGCGGTGAATTTACAATTGGACCCGATTATCTCGAAGTTGTCAGCTTTATTGGCGCTGCTGCGATCACAAAGGGTGAAATAAAGATAAAAAATGCAGCTCCTCACTACCTTTCTATGATTAAACTAGTCTTCAACCGCTTGGGTGTTGATTGGCAAGATGTTGGAGATGATATCCTGGTTCCTTCTGAGCAGTGTCTTTGTGTTGAACCGGATTTAAATAATGCAATTCCTGTGATCAGTGATATGCCCTGGCCTGCTTTCCCGACTGATCTGATGAGTATTGCTATCGTAGTTGCCACCCAATCCAAGGGAACCATACTGTTTCATGACTGGATGTATCCGAGTCGTATGTTTTTCACAGATAAACTGGCAAGTATGGGGGCTCAAATTGTGCTTTGCGATCCCCATCGCTGCATTGTCCAGGGCCCCAGTCAATTATATGGAGATGATTTAGCCGGACCGGATATTCGAGCCGGTATGTCACTTCTGTTAGCTGCCCTTTCAGCTACCGGCATATCAACTATACGCAATATACGTCAAATCGATCGAGGATATGAAAAAATTGATGAAAAATTAGCAGCATTAGGTGCATCCATTAAGCGAGATTAATAAAAAAAAGACCCATGACGGGTCTTTTTTAGTAATACGGATAACTATTTCTGTTCTGTTTCTTTTATTACTTCAAGAAATTGATCAACAGCTTCGCGTAGCATACCTTCTGGCACAGACCCAACCTGGCGATGAATCACTTTCCCATTGGCAATAAAAAGCATGGTGGGAATTCCCTGCACTCCATAACGAGATGCCCATTCTTGATTTTCGTCAGTATTCACCTTCGCCACCAGAAGTTTCCCATCGTAATCTTTGGCAATTTTATCCAAAATCGGCGCTACCATTTTGCATGGTCCACACCAGGGAGCCCAAAAATCAACGATTACCGGTATGGTTGATTCGAGTACAGATTTATTAAAAACAGAATCTGTAACGTGAATTGGTTCATTCATTATTCTATTCTCCTAACTAACAGTTAATTATGAAAACCTTTCCGTCATTGTACAAGATTTTTTGAATTCGGAAAGGTTTTCTTATTTTACTAATACTTTTCTAATCTTTTTATTTTGCTTTTACAGTGATTGTTTTTGGCTTTACGTTTTCTGCTTTGGGCAAAGTCAATTTTAAGATCCCATTTTTGAAATCAGCAGCAGCTTTTTCAGCGTTGATCTGGGTCGGAAGAGTGATGGACCGACTGAAACTGCCATATCTTCGTTCTTTAATGTGATAGTCAGCTTCTTTGGTTTCCTTTTCCTGCTTAACCTCGCCTTTGATTGTCAATACTTCACCAGCGACAGATATATTGATATCATCTGGATTAATACCGGGGATGGATGCTTCAATCACCACGTCGTTTTCAGTTTGGTATAGATCGAGATCGACGACACCATATCCTTCAAATGCCACTGGTGAACGACCAAAATAATTATCCAGCATTCTATCCATCGTGTCCCGCACATTTACGATATCCAAAAATGGATCACTTTTTATTATCTTCGTCATTTCGACCTCCTATTTTGTTTAGAAATAATACAGCACTTGTATTAAAAATATGCAAGCGCTGTATAGGAATTATGTAAAAAATATCTGCCTATTTTCTGCGGTAGTCGAAGAAGCGATACCCTACTCCTCGTTCAGTGAGAACATATTTTGGATTGGAAGGGTCTTTTTCTAGTTTTTGCCTTAGGTAATTGATATAAAGTCGTACATAATGCGGTTCATCTCTGTATTCATAACCCCATACCCTGGAGAGTATTTGATCGTACGTCAGCACCCAACCAGCATTTTGGACCAGATGATATAACAAACGGTATTCCGTCGGGCGTAATTTCACCAACTTTCCTTCTACCCAGATTTCACGGCGATTGAAGTCGATTTTTAAACGGTCATCAACCTCAATCAGCTCGTCAGAGCTTACGCTGGTGGATTCAATTCTACGCAAGACGGCTTTTACTCGACTTACCAGTTCGCGTGGACTGAAAGGCTTGGTGATATAGTCATCTGCTCCCAGTTCCAAACCACGAACTTTATCTTCCTCTTCTCCTTTAGCAGTTAACATGATCACTGGTACTGTATTGATCTCACGGATCATCTTCAATAATTCAAATCCATCCAGATCAGGAAGCATGATATCCAAAAGAATTAGATCGGGCATAAAAGTGCGCAGTTTATCCAGCCCTTCTCTTCCTGTTAATGCTTCACTTACTTGAAAACCATCCTGTTCCAGATTCAATCTGACAAAGCGTGCCATCCTTTCTTCATCTTCAATTACAAGGATCTTTGTATTCGTTGAAACCGTCGAACTCATGGTTCTATCCTCCTGCTACTATTCTTTGTTTGATTATAAAGTTGGCACTCATTTTTTTCAATAAATCATTTGTATGCGTGTTATGATATTGTATTATGGATGCTCGATAAATAAAAAATTTATATAAATTTATCCTTCGAAAGAAGAAATGAACCTCACAAATCTCTTTGAACTGCAAAACATAGATACCCAGTTAGATGCTTTCCAAACCGAACTTGCAAATATTGATGCTCAAATTGGTCAAAATGGAGCTGTGCAGAACGCCAATCAAGCAGTGCTCTCAATCCAAAGTGAAATAGAACTGAATCAAAAGGAACTGAATCTGATTATTGAAGAAATAGAACGGAAAAAGATTAAGCTTGCACAAAGCGATTCTACATTATATAGTGGAAAAGTTCAAAATCCGAAAGAGCTGCAGGATCTGCAGCAAGAAATTCAATATCTAAAAAACAATATTGCCGATCTAGAAGATAAACAGCTAGACCAGATGATCAAACTGGAGGAAATCCAAAAATCTCATCATCATGCCAAAAATTCATATAATGGGATTGCCTCTCAATTTGAAACTGCACAGTCTCAAATGACTGCCAGAAAAGAAGCGCTTCGCCTGGATTCCGAACGATTGCATAGAAAACGTGATGTTGTCCTTTCATCTATTGAGCCTGAATTGGTTACTCGTTATGAGGTATTACGCAAAAGGAAAAATGGATTGGCGATTGCAGCTCTAGAAAATGATGCTTGTTCAGCCTGTGGAACACAATTAACACCCAGTGAACGGCAAGAAATTCATCAACCATCAAAAATCTTCCTCTGTCCTACCTGCGGACGGATCCTTTATCACAAATAGTTATTCTAAAAACTCATCGACGATTTTTTGAAGATCACTATCATCTTTACCGGAAATGCATATATGTTTTAATCTGGATGTCACACCGGCAATGAAAGTGATATCTCCCCTCTTCACACCGAATATTTTCTCCAGATAGTGTATCAACTCTTGATTGGCTTTTCCTTTTTCAGGGGCACCCTTTACTTTGATTTTTAATACACCATTATCCATAAAACCAGCAAATTCGGTTTTTGGAGAATTGGGAATTGCCTTTATTGTTAGATGAAGTTCTTTCATTTTTTTAAAGTTAGTACCGCTGCGAAACGTCCTGTATTTCCATTTTCCGCTCGATGAGAATACCAATTATCTACATCGCAAGCTGTGCAGATTCCCGCTAGTTCTATTGATTTTAATGGATATTTTTCCAGGAGCAAAACATTTGCTTGCCACATATCAAAATACAACCTTCCGGTTCGTCTTTGAAGGATTCTACTCTCTTCCCCAGGGAAATTTTCTTTCACAACACTTTCTGTTGTTTCTCCAATTTCATAGTGATCAACACCGATTGACGGACCTATACCAGCAATGATATCTTGTGCATTTGAATCGTATTCCTGTTGCATCTTTTCAATAGTTCGACAAACAATATGTTTTACTGTTCCTTGCCAACCAGCATGTGCAATCGCAATGACATTTTTTCTCGTATCATAGAAAAGCACAGGCACACAGTCAGCAAAAACCATCATTAGTGCCACTTTGGGATTGGAAGTTATTACAGCATCCCCCTTCTCGTGAGGTGTTTCGACAGGTCTCGGACTCTCTGACCAACGCACAATATCACTGTGGATCTGCCAAGTATCAAATACTGAATCATATCTCTTCTCAAATATTCCCAAAATACGATTGCGATTTTCGATAACATGCTCACGTGCATCACCTACAGAAGTCGCCACATTGAGCGATGACCAGGGTTGCGGACTAACTCCTCCAATTCTTGTAAAAAATCCATGTTCGATACCTAATTCATCGAATGAGGAGAGTGTGAAATATCGAAGTCCGTTTTTATTTTGAAATGGCACTAGATCTCCTTACATTTGTGATTATTTTTTGCTATGCGCAATGTTTCTTCCAATTTTGGGAAAATAAATAATCCGGTTGTAAAGCCAAATAATCCACCGGTTGCAGTACGCAGCAGTGGAGTGCTTTCCCATTCTATGACTGTTTTCAATCCTGGAAAAATATTTCCACTCCATTGGAAGAACCCATCGAGGAATAAGGGGAATAATCCAAGAACAATCCAGAAAAGAATGGAGAGCGGCTGCCATTTTCTTCTGGATAGCGCGAATCCCACACCCGCCAGAATAAATCCAAGATTAATGGCAATATCACGCTGGCAACTGGCGGTCTTATAGCCTGTTGAAGCGTCCCCAATAAAAACCTGTGCAGAAGTTAGATCAGAGGAAGAATTCCCTGTAACATCTTCATACGTTAATATATTTTGGATACCAGCCAGACGCAATGGATAGAATGGTTGATTTCCATATAAAAACCAGGAGCGATACGCAAGTTGATGGCAGGTAACACTGTACATTGCGTAAATCGTTTGGGCTGCTATATTACCTCCTGAATGCGCTAAAATTGGAGCCAAAAAAGCACCCAGGGTAATGATCAAAATTAACAAACAAAAGATGAATATATATTTTTTGTAGAACCAGCACCAAAAGTTGGTCATTGCTATTGATTAGTAAAGAGGTTCCTTAACATGAATCATTGTTCCGCTGTAATCAGATGCAGTTAAATCGCCAGGATTAAGGCTGATATAAGGTGTTGTCCAGCGAAATATCCATTTTGCGTCTTCCGGGCTGGCATTCACACATCCATGAGAACGAGCGGTTCCAAAATCGCTGTGCCAAAAAGTGGAATGAATGGAAACACCGGTACCGACGAACAAAGATGTCCAGGGTACTGCCATAGTATCCCACCCTGCCCCGGTGCCACCGCCACTCATATGGATGGAAATCGTTTTTCTCCAAATCCAATGATCGCCAACCGGCGTTACCCAGTCGTCAGCGGGCATTCCATATTCATCCAGTTTTTGCCCCGTGGAAACCCGGCAGAAATAGACTTCCGATGCTCCTTCATAACAGGACAAAGTCTGTTGATTTACATTGACAGTAATGTTCTTATCTGTAATTTCAGGATGAATCGGTGCAATTTCCTCTTCTGTGATTGGTCTGAACGCTGCCGCTTCAGCCCAGAAGATATCTCCATAACCATATCCGTGACCATAATCTTCATTGACACGATAATAGACTACTCCATCGGCATCCACACTCATCTGATCGATCCACACCACCTGACTATAATACATACGCCAGAAATCGGATGCGATACCACTCAACCAGGGAGCCCTCGCTGGCGGATTTTCGAGGGTCATTTTGACATAGGGCACAGTGACTTCTGCCCACATGCCCTGACCTCCATTTATGCTTGGTATTTGTGAAACGGGTTGATTGGGAATATTGCGAACCTTTTGCACACTTGGCAGGTATACATAGCCTTCGGGAGTTTCAACCCAGCGATTATTATTGGGCCTTCCAGCAGGAGCCGCCCCCACCACC
>CAYLUJ010000078.1:7924-11210 GCA_964386805.1 uncultured Pelolinea sp.
TATTACTTCGCGATTCCATACCAAACATTCATCAGTAGTCAAATTTCGAATTATTGTTGCATCTGGAGAGGGTTTCATCCGTAATGGTAATACATTAGGGGAAGCGAGTGCCATTCTTGCGATGTAATCTGATTCAGAAAAATCTTCCAGATACGCAAAATTCTCCAGTAACCGGTCTGGTCTATTATTTGCAAGAAATACCACCCCGCCCAATCCAAGTAAAGATTTCTTTAGAAACTCTCTTCTTGAAAAATTTCCATTTGTTTTCATGACGTCAAGCTTACCAATCTACTTTTAAAAAGTCAAACTCATAATTTATCTTCGACAGAAAATATCGTTTCTTTTAACCAATCATTTAACTTATTGATCTGTTCTCCCCATAAAGAATCATGCTGTAGAAATGGAACTACCTGTCGAATGGCTGTATAAAAGTGAAAAGTTCCTTTCCCTAATTCTTTTTTCGGATATTGTTTCTTCCGTATTTCAACAGCATGCACAGCAGTATACATCTCAATTGCTAAAATTCGAAGCACATTTTCAGCAATTATTGTTGTATGTTTGGCAGCTGTTAAAGAATTGGCATTGTGATCTTCCTGATTTGCTGAAGTAGGGAGTGAATGGACAGCATCAGAGTTTGCCAGATTTTGATTCTCCATTACCAGAGATGCTGCTGAATATTGTGGGATCATCAACCCGGATTCCAAACCCGCTTTTTCTGCATCCGCAATCAACATCAAAGGCAGACCATTATTCAAATTTGAATCTAACAGTCGAAATATTCTTCGCTCAGCAATTGCTCCAAGTTCAGCCGTTGCTATACCCAAAAAATCCATCACCAGAGCAGTTGGTTCCCCATGAAAATTACCTCCGGAAATGACATCTCCATTCTCAAAGAGCAGTGGATTGTCAGTCGCTGCATTGATTTCAAGGGTCACTACTTTTTTCGCATGCTCCAATGTATCGCGAACTGCTCCCTGTACCTGGGGAGCGCAACGAATACTGTATCCATCTTGAACATGGTCAGAGCTATTAACGAAAGTACTTCCTTCAATTTTGCGCCAGATATTTTGCGCTGTTTCGATCTGCCCTGCCATTTCCCTTGCAGCATGCAAACGTGGATCAAAGGCTTCTTTTCGTGCCAACAATGCTTCCATGGATAATGCCAGACTTTCTTCAGCAAAGTAACAGAGTTTCTGACAATACCAGCAGTTGATCGCACCTAAAGCTGCTGAAAATGTTCCAGGATCAAGCGAGGGATACCAGCTGCAACCATGGCATCCTTTCCACTCATGAATTTCTCCTTATACCAGGCACTCCCCGACTCTTGCGCACGATCTGGCTCATCTTTCGTAATAACCAGTGCCATTTGAGCGAGCTGACATAAATCTCCTGAAGAGCCCATGGAACCTTGAGAACGTACTTGAGGAGTAACGCTTTTATTTAACATATCCAGAAGTGTTTGAATGAGGGTTAATCGCACTCCTGAAAATCCCTTGGCAAGCGAGTTTGCACGAATAAGCATGGCTGCTCTGACAGTATTTTCATCAAAATCGGGTCCAACTCCTACTGCGTGACTTAGTATCAAGTTCCTGTTGAGTTCTACCAGATGATCGGAAGATATTTTTTGTGAATGGAAAATCCCATATCCCGTATTAATTCCATAATATGGAAAATCTTTCTTCAAATTTTCCCGCAACCGTTGATTGGATTCATTTATTCTGATTTTCGCATCTTCATGAATCTCGACATTTTCCTTACAGAAAGCAACTCTGATAACCTGCTCAATAGTTAGGTCATTTCCAGTAATTTGAATCATAGACAGATCCTTCGAATCAGATTTTTCTGTTCCTTTCCATGTCCCTTTGCATATCCCGCTCGGCAATATCCCGCCTTTTATCATACAATTTTTTTCCACGCGCCAGAGCGATATCCATTTTCGCTTTCCCGTTCAATAAATATATCTCCACCGGGACAATGGTCAACCCTTTCTGGCGAACCCCATTCCATAACTGATTAATCTCGCGTTTTTTCAGTAAAAGTTTTCTTTTTCGCTTTGGATCATGATTCATCCGACTGGCAGGATCATAAGGAGAAACATGAGAATTGATCAACCATACCTCATCGCCATCGGTTTGTACATACGCTTCTGCAATGCTTACCTGCCTTGCTCTGATCGATTTGATTTCAGTTCCAAGTAAAACTATCCCTGCTTCATAATGTTCCAGAAGGTTGTATTCGAATCTAGCTTTTCGATTAGTTGCGATGATTTTCTTATCCATATAAATGATTCTAATTTATTTTTCTGTAAAACTTATCCTCATCTTTTGTACATTCTACCTTTTCCTCTATTTTAAAAACTAAAAAATATTCTTTACGTATATATAGAGAACTCAAGTGAGGTTGTATGAACAAACAAAAAATTACGCTGGCGCTTGGTGGTGGGGGTTTAAAAGGGTACGCCCACATTGGTGTCATAGCCGCCCTTGAAGAAAATGGGTATGAGATTGCAGCAATTGCTGGAACCAGTGCGGGCGGTTTGTTCGGTTCCTTTTTTGCATATGGATATTCAATAAAGGAAATCCTTTCATTTATTGATGAATTGGATAAATCCAAATTATTCCAACGCATGCATAATGATCCCCCCTCTTTAATCGGTATAAAAGGTGTGTATGAAATTCTACATGAAAAATTCGGTGAACATACAATTTCAAAGATGAAGATGCCATTTGCCACCACGGCTGTGGATATGAATACCAACCATGAAATTTATTTAGATTGCGGAAAAGTAGCAGAAGCTGTTAGAGCAACCATCGCCATTCCGGGCGTTTTTCCTTATGTAAAAATGGGTTCTCTTACTCTTGTGGATGGAGGGGTGTATGATCCTATTCCTGTGAATCTGGCACGCTGTATTGCCGGAGAGTATCCTGTTATTGCAGTGTGTCTGACTCCACAAAAAGAGACATCAAAAGATTTTTTAAGATTACAGCTTCCAACCATCTCTCCTATTCCCTCAACAGTCATTGATTATTTTGCTAATTTGAGGCTTGGAAAAGCATTGGAAGTTTTTTTGAATTCTATGGATATCATGCAAATTGTTATGGCGGATATGCAACTTCAACTTACCACCCCCGAAGTTGTTTTACGACCTGATACCAGCAAATATTATTTTATTGATGACGTAAACCCTACTGAATTAATATCCAATGGGTGGAAAATTGTTGAAGAATCACTTGACCAAATTGAATCAGGTATTCAATCATTCCGCATTTCCGAACACAACCCATCC
>CAYLUJ010000079.1:0-11169 GCA_964386805.1 uncultured Pelolinea sp.
CCGGTTCCACGTAAAGCCAGGCATTTCCGGCGCCTTTTGCCAACCGTTTCCCGCCACTCTTTAATTCCATGGTGATGGGATTGTACTGTGAGTAAGGTACAGGCAGATCCCATATCAGAGAGAGTCCCTGTGCAATAGCCAGATCCTGGATCTTCGACAGCGTCTTTTCAAGATTCGGATTAGCCACACTCAGTGATAGAGAATGTAGCCCATCCGCAGCGAGTTTGGGTAAGGCTTGCTGCAACTCCGCAAGATTATCCAGTGTCAGTGTTAGATGGACTGTCACTGCAATATCATCATCCATCAGATTCTGCAAACTCTTCCAAAAACGTTCCTCGCCGGGCGCTCCCAGCAGCATGATATGATCCAAACCGCTGTTCAGGATGGTTTTCATATATCTTTTATCGCTGAAGCGCAGCCCATCGGTCAATAAGCCACTCACAATACCCAACCCTTCACATTTAGAAATCAAATCGGACAGATCAGGACGCAGGGTGGGTTCCCCTCCAGTGAAAACTACTTGAGGAACACCCACTTGTTGTACTTTTTCAAGGATGGTGAACCATTCATCTTTGGTAAGTTCGCGTTTTACCCGGTAGGTCGGAGCACTGTCGGGTGCAGCACCTTCGGAAACCCGGTAGGTTAGAGCACAATCCAAACGATAGGGTGCACTCAATTTCTTCGAATACGGTTCCACACGCTCCAAATCGAGATATGTAACTGGGTCGAGATCGGGGGTATGGATGATGGTTTCAAGTTGTGCGCGGAAATCTGCAAGATCATGTTTTGCTTCATCGGGGCTGATCTCATATTTTTCTGCCACTTCCTGCGCAGCTTGATCGATAGGGGTTTTTTGTATCAGATGATAAGCATATTCGGCGGCTGTGCGATTGAGGTGCAGTACCGTGCTGGCGTTGAGTATGAGGATACCCTCCCCATTGGGTTCAACACGTAAATTCAATCGATATGGAAGCTGATCATCTTTCTTCCCTTGATATTGATAGGATCCGACTGGCACCGGCTTAACCGGCTCTATGAGTTTTTCGAATTTATCCTTTATTTTCGTGAACATGAACCCTCCATATAATTAAACTTGTACAGCATAATGTGGGTCAACCGCAGGTTTTTCCAATACAGCCAGCGGACAACCACCACCACAGGTATCCAGAATAGCACAGGTACGGCAATCTGCTGGTAAGAAGCGTTTTTCGCGGATGGAGACAGCCAGATCGTTTCCCCAAATGCTCTCCCAGTCCTGCTGTAAGATATTCCCCAGAGCAGTGTAGTAAGACTGGCAGGGTAGTACATCTCCATTGGGTTCTACACACATATTATATAGAGCTGCTGTGCAGCCTTTGGCACCCAGCCCCATCAGAATGGGATCAAAATGGCAGTATTGGGTGGGGGTGTACCAGATCAATTGTTGATCGTTCTGTGCGGTCATTTCCTGTGCAGTGGTCAGCAGAGTAGGCAGCTCGCTTTCATCCAGCTCCTCCTCGAAAAGCTGCCCTCTACCGGAATGGATGATGCCGTTCAATCCTACTGTCGGCACACCTAATTCTTTTAAAAAAATCAACGTTTCGGATAGATCAATACTATTGCTCTTGATGAGTGTCGTATTGGTCATTACATACAGGCGGGTAGTCAATACATTGCAGATGCCTTGTACGGTTTCCTGCCAAGCTCCCGCATGCCTGACCATACGGTCATGGATGGTAGGGTCATGTGATTCAAGCGTGATCTGAACATGGTCCAGACCGGCATCCAGAAGCTGCTGCACATATGCTTGATCGCTTAGGTTTCGACCATTGGTATTGAGACCAGTAATCAGCCCTAACTGCTCGGCATGCTGGATAAGCTGTGGAAGGAATTTCACCAGCGTCGGTTCCCCGCCCGTGAAAACCACGTGTGGAATACCTGCATCCCAAACCCGCTGCAGCACCTGCTTCCATTCTTCAAGAGATAATGAATTGAGATCGCGTTGTTTGACGTTATAGCAATGCGCACAATCGTTGTTGCAAGCATACGTCAGTGCAAGATCCATTCGGTAAGGCGCAGAAGGTTGTTTGGAAAAGGGAGCCTGAACTTCAACATTCAGATCACAAAATGGGCAGGCGTCGCTGGTGGGTGAAACGATCAATTCAAGCTGATCTTTAAAATTGAGGTAATCCTGAGTTGCTTGACCTTTGTTCACCCGAAATGTGCGTACCAGACTTTGAATTGCATCCCAGTCAGACACTTCGTCCAGATATGCTTTTGCCATGAGAGACGCGCTAGGGTTGAAATGATAGATATGACTGGCGTTAACCAATAAAGTAGCATAGCCATCGGGATCAATACGCAAGTGAATGCGTTTTTTATTTTCACCCTCAGACCGCAGGTAGTGATAAATACCTGGTTCTGAATGTTGCATCTGATCTTTTTTAGCAAAAAGCATAAAATCCTATCTTTTTATTAACGACCACCACCCGCACATGCGCAAGCACATCCAGCGCAAGCACAGGCACACGCACATCCGCCCCCAGGACGTCCGCCACCACTCGTACCGTGGAAAGATCTTCCGGTAGAGGTAGTTTGTGGAACGGGATTGGTCCTATTGGTGATCTTATCCGTGAAACTGGTGATATTGCCAACTACACTGGTTGAAAATGCCTGCACGGTGCCGACAACTGAAGCTGCTGCTCCAGAACCAGCCAGGTGAGGAATATGTATGGTGGTCATGTTGCTGCCGCTGCCGCCTGATCTTCCCGATGGCGCAGAAACCGATTTTGAATTTGATGTACCGGTATAAGAGGTGCGTGCCATCGTGGGGTCCGCGCGCCACCACCACCAAGGCATAAATACTGGACCAGTGCCGAACACATTGCGAGTACGGGTGTCATAATCCTTATCAAGCATGGTCCAATCCATCTGTTCCTGATAGCGTTCACCGCGCACTTCGGGTGTATCGGCAGATTCAACCTGCTGCCAGGCTTTTTCCATAATGTCTTTGTAATAATCAAGGGTTTCCTTGCGGCTGAAACCTTTCATTTTTTCAGAAACAGCTTTTACAAGGTTCACCATCATCTCCTGAAGGGCTTTGGTGCGTTCACGCGCATCCTTCAGACGAAATGCTTCCAAAAACTCTTTTTCATACTGCCGCAGATCTTCCGGAAGGGTCTCTTCCACTTTGATCTCCAGCGGTTCGCGGGTAACAATTTGAGCGGCTTCTTTTTGCATGCTGGAGAAGAGGATCATGGTAAGAATTTTATCCATGGGTTGTTCCATGAGAATGCCAACTTCTACAGGGGTAAGACCGCGCTTAATACCCAGCCCTTCCACTGAAATTTTTGGTGGAAGATACTTCAATTTGCGATTTTTCGAAGCTTTCAGGGCAACAACGATAAGAAGGATAATCAGGGCTAACCCACCACCGCAGCAAAGTACGGGTATGAGGATACCACTGTTGAAAGTAATAACATTATCCTGCGATACAGCTGTGGTGGGAACATACCGTGCCGGGAAAGTTGCGCCAAATGGTTGATATTGTGTAGAAGGATTGGCTTCTGTAGTGGACCATTGGTAGACGATACGACCCTGGTCATCCAATCCGGCAAGAGGTGTCTCATCACCTGGCCAGTTCTTAGGCTGAATATAGGTTGGTTCCGGGTCAACAACCCCCGCAGGTAAGTGAACCGTAACCGTCATTTCTGTGCTGCCATGGCTAAGAGATGAATCAAACCAGGCAGGGGAAAAGTTAAAACTTACATATTCTTCTGTTTTATCTTCTGTTGTGGCAACGAAGAGCATATCGTTCACAGTGCCAATACGCACGTATACAGTACCTTGTTGACCGGCAGGAATGGCATTGGAACCCAGACCCAATGCAAAACCATATTCCACGTAAGGTGAATCTTGAATATCGGTAATGGATTTTCCATCAATAGTGGCGGTGACACTGCTCAGATCGTAACTATCATTGGGCATACCCACATCAACGTAGTCAATAGGGGATGCTCCGGCATCATTTTGGAAAACAAAAAGGTATTCGATAGTTGCCGTGCCATCGTCATTCATATAAATATCGGTGGTAAGGGATGGAACCTCAAAAGAATAGTTCTGCGCATAGACGGGAGTGCTGATCGTCAGAACAGCTACCAACATGAGCGCAAACAGGATACGCTGAAATTTCTTCATGGAAATCAATTCCTTTCCTTAACTACCACTTGGGTTCTTCTGTAAGCTGGTAGGAAGTTCCGCAGTTGGGACAAGTTACCATGGGAGCACCATTCACCATCTTAATATCATTTTCGGATAAGGGCGCGCCACAGGATTTGCATTTGATAGTGTCCATTGTTACGCCACCGGGAAGATCGATATTGAGGGTAACATTGGTAGTTTCTTCAGTGGGTTTCTTCATACGAGCAGCGAAGAAGATCAAAAGGAATGCGATTATGAAGAACGCTCCTGCATACCACAAAAGACTTACATCACCGTTTGCGGAGATGGAGAGTAGAAAGATCACGCCAAAGAAAATAAGAACTGCAGCAATTACAAAAAGAATAATTTTCCCTGCTTTCATGGTTCCTCCAAAAAATAACAATGTCCATCGTCATCTATTATATACGGAAATGGATGGTATAAGTTTTTAGCGAGTAGAGAAATCCATTCATTGCTATAATACGATTCATGGACGAAAAACAATTGTATGATGAGTTGGAACAGCTAAGGCAGGAAATCAATTTCCATAACTATCGCTATCATGTATTAGACAACCCATTGATTAGTGATGCGGAATTTGATTCGAAGCTTAAGCGTTTGAAAGAAATAGAACAAATTCATCCAGAATGGATTACTTCTGGTTCTCCGACGCAACGGGTAGGAGCAGAACCAGCAGAGCGCTTTGAAAAAACACGTCATCCAAGGGCGATCCTCAGCCTGGCAAATGCATTCTCCAATCAGGATATTTTGGATTGGTACGAACGTGTTGCGAAACTGGATGAGCGCGTGCGGAATACAGAGTTCGTTGTAGAACCGAAAATTGATGGATTAACAGTGGTGCTGCATTATGAAAATGGCATCTTCGTACGCGGTGCAACACGTGGAGACGGTGAAATTGGGGAAGATATCACGGGAAACATACGTACCATCCGTGCCTTACCCCTTCGAATTCCAATCGATAAAAATGGTCCAACCGCCCCCGACCGATTGGTTGTGCGCGGCGAAGCGTTCATGAATCTGGCTGATTTTGAAAAATTGAATATCGAACTGGAAGAACAAGGTTTAAAGACCTATCAAAACCCGCGGAATACGGCTGCCGGATCGCTACGCCAACTAGATGCGAGTTTGACAGCATCACGACCACTCACCCTGCTTACCTATGCAGTGGTTGATACAGATGGAAGGATCCCACACAATCAATGGGGACTGCTCGAATATTTGCGGAATTTAGGATTCCCTGTAACCAGAGATGCCACCATCTGTAGAAATATTCAAGAAGTTTTGCAGGTTTGTGATACATGGGCGGAAAAAAGAAATTCCATGCCGTATGAGATCGATGGACTGGTGATCAAGATTGATAATTTGGATCTGCAGGATGAACTTGGTTTTGTGGGGAAAGATCCGCGCGGTGCCATTGCATTGAAATTCCCGGCAAAAGAAGCCACTACAAAACTGTTGGAAATCAAGGTCAATGTCGGTCGTACCGGTGTGTTGACACCTTATGCAGTATTGGAACCAGTCGAGATTGGCGGTGTGATCGTAAAACAGGCAACGTTACATAATTTTGATTACATCAAAGAAAAGGATATTCGTGTTTTCGATCAGGTACGTATCAAACGGGCGGGGGATGTGATCCCCTATGTGATCGGACCTATCCCCGAACTGCGCAGTGGGGTGGAAAACGAATTTATTCCACCGGCTGTCTGCCCGAGCTGTGGAGCACAGACCGAACATATTGAAGCAGAAGTTGCCTGGTATTGTGTTAATGCGGCTTGCCCGGAGCAGTTGATCCGCAATGTGGAGCATTTTGTGTCGAAAGGCGCCATGAATATTGTGGGTATGGGTATCCGCTATGTGGAAGAACTGGTGCAAAGCGGAATGGTGAAAGACGTGGCTGATCTCTACCATCTGACTGAAAAAGATCTGCTTCAACTGGAAGGCTTCGCTGAAAAGAAGGCCAGTAATTTGCTGGATGCCATTCAAGCATCCAAAAAACAACCTTTGGGCAGGGTTATTACAGCATTGGGTATTCGTGGAGTAGGGGAAATTGCTGCTATGGAACTGGCAGCACACTTCAAGAACCTGGATGTCCTATCACGCGCAACCTATGCTGACCTTACCAGCATGGAAGGTTTTGGACCGAATATCAGTCAGGCGATTCTGGATTGGTTTGCCAATCCACGCAATCAACAGTTGCTAAGAAAATTGGGAGAAGCAGGCATCTGGCCTGAACAGGAAGAAAGAACGCGTGGCAACCTGCCATTGGATGGTATGACCTTTGTGATCACCGGAACACTGCCCACCTTCAGCCGGGATGAAGCGACCGAATTCATCCGTGCACAGGGGGGCAAGGTGACAGGGTCCGTCAGCAAGCAGACCAGTTATGTGGTGTGCGGCAGCGAACCCGGATCAAAATACGAAAAAGCCAGGGAGTTGAACGTGCCCATTATCAGCGAAGAAGGTTTAAGGAAAATGGTACAGCAGCATGGATGAACCAATTCTTCTATTAAAAAAGGACAGAGAAAAGCCAATCATTCAAGGACATCCCTGGATCTACTCAGGAGCGATCGAAAGGGTGGAGGGAGATCCTGGAATGGGGGAGACAGTGCTGGTGAAAGATGGCTGGAATAACACGATTGGTAGAGCAGCTTACAGCCCAATGTCCAAGATCCGCGCACGCATGTGGAGTTGGAATGCGGAAGAACAGATCAACGATTCGTTCCTTAGAAACAAACTGCGCATAGCCATTTCCTTACGACAGAATATTAACTCTAATGCTTATCGTCTTTTAAATGCGGAATCTGACTATCTACCTGGTTTGGTGGTAGATCGCTATGCCAATTATCTGGTTCTACAAAGCCTGACAGCCGGGGTGGAGTATTGGAAAGATACAATAGCTCGATGCTTGATCGAGCTTACTGAAATTTCCAATATCTACGAACGTTCTGATGTAGAAGTACGAACTCTGGAAGGGCTACCACAGCAGTGCGGCTTGCTGGCTGGAAAGGAACCGAAAAGTATCATAGAAATTGAAGAAAATGGGCTTCGATTTAAAGTAGATATCCGCAGCGGGCAGAAAACCGGTTTCTATCTCGATCAGCGTGAAAATCGCGCGAAGATCTTGCCTTACGTACAGAATAAAAGTGTATTGAATTGTTTCTGCTTCAGCGGCGCTTTCGGTGTGTATGCGATACAAGGAGGTGCAAGCCAGGTAGTGTCGGTGGATTCTTCTGCTGATGCAATCGAACTGGCAAAGGTCAATACTGCCATTAATTTTCCTGATTTTCACAATCTGGAATGGGTAGTGACGGATGTGTTTACCTATCTCCGACAATTGCGCGATCAGAGTCATACATTTGATATGATTGTCCTTGATCCACCCAAATTCGCGCCGACCCGCAAACTGGCAGAACAGGCAGCTAGAGGATACAAGGATATCAATTTGCTGGCGATGAAATTGTTAAATGCGGGTGGCGTTCTGGTCACCTTCTCCTGTTCGGGAGGTATCAGTGCGGAGTTTTTCCAAACGATTCTGAGTGGGGCGGCTAGCGATGCACATCGGCAAGTCATTATTCAGGAAAGACTTTTCCAAAGTAAAGATCACACAGTTAGTCTGCATTTCCCGGAAGGGGAATATCTGAAAGGGTTTATATGCAACGTTTTGTGATCTAAATACCTGGTTCGTAAAAAATCTAGCTGAAAATATTACTGACCTTCATTTCTTCTTTATTTTGATACATCAACTTGTCTAAATGTTTTAACAATTCTTCTGATCTCATACTTGATTGGTAATCATAGATATAATAACCAAGGCTGACACTCAGATTATAAGATCTATGATTTTCTTTATTAAAATCCTCGAAACCGATTTTTATTCTTTGAATAGTCATTTCCAACATTTCAGGGGTTCCGATATCCATAACAATTAAGAATTCATCACCCCCATATCTTGCGAGGAAATCATTTTGCCGCAGGCATTTCCTCAATACTTTTACAGCATCCTGTAAAGCTTCGTCCCCAACATCGTGACCATACTTATCATTGATCTCTTTGAATTTATCGAGATCCATTAATATAGCCGAAAATGGTTTTTGTCTTTTGTTGATATTGATCTTATTTTTTATATAGTGATCCAATTGTTTACGGTTAAATACTTCCGTTAAAAAATCGGTGGACGACTCTCTATCCTGAATAGATAAATAAATAATCAACAGTGAAAGCATCATCCCGGACCAAGTGTAGGTGATTCCATAGAACAGAACCTGCAAGGTTGTTCCGATCGTTATCGGAACGATGAAGAGTAATAGAGAAGTAAACTGCTTCTTCGGTATCTTTTTTCTATTTTTGAAAATAAATGAAAAAGGAAAAATTAAAAGAAAAATACATATTAAAAGATGAAGCCAGTACAAATTTCCCCGGTGATAGATATTCTGTTCGTCAATCTTAAAAAACCAACCGGTAAAAAGACTCAAGATGGATAGAAATGTATTAATAATTAACGGAATGGATAGATATTTCTTCAACCTTGCGATGCGATTTTCATCATGAAATACTGAATAATTTGCATATAAGCCCCATAGAGCTAACCCTAAGGGCTCAATTATGAATAATAATAGATTAACTGTATGAACCACGACTTGATTCTGCAATCCAGATGAACCATCAAAGACCCAAGTCAGAAGATCAATAATAATTAGCGCCATATTCAACCTAACCAGGGTTATGAACAGGTTATAAAGTGTAAGTTTTACTTCCAGGCGACTACGAGCATCTAGGTAAATTATTATAAGAATGATTAATGATAAAATGCTTGAATCCAACGTTTTTAGAGATACCATGCCTCGTCCTGGTTAAAAAATAATTTAATAATAAGATTTTTTAAATCAGTGATATTTTTTATTATCTTAAATATCTACAATATTCTACTTGTTATTTCATTTAATTAAATAAATAAGTGCTCAAATTTTAATGAATGCATCCATTTCAACTGAAAGGGAAATTTTATCGTTTTCTATTCATAATATTGGTGATAGGTTATAGAAAAAACAACGAATTTTTATCAACTCAATATTTCTCGAACAGTGGAATCTGCCAGGATTTTCATAGTATCGTAAATTTGTGTCCCGGACAGTTTTGGGTCAAGCAGTTGCAGATCGGTGCAGGCTAATAAAATGCACTCAATATCCACAAAGGTTTGCATAATTTCTATCAGAATATCCCGATCTTCTGATTCACTTTTGCCATTCACAAGCCGAAAAACGGTTCCATTTAATAAATTCTGTTGCTCTGTATTGGGAATCTGACAGAAAATTTGGTAATTAGCTAACTCGGTTTCATATAAGCGATGCTGTGCGGTCATGGCTGTAGAAAGGATACCCACGCGAGAAATAGCTTTTGTAGATAGAAAAATAGCTGTCTCTTGAATGATGCTAAGCACCGGAATATGTACACTAGCACGTATGGCTTCGATATGGATGTGAAGAGAATTACAGGGCATGACGATAAAATCCGACCCTGCTTTCTCTAATCTCTGCGCTTCCAGGATCAGGTAAGGGAGATACCTTTCTACTCCTTCATTCTTTAAAATTGAAGTCTCCTCGATCTCGAAGGGCAGAGAAACACTGGAAATAAGTATATGAGGTTTAATAGTAGGGTTTAATTTCTGGCTGGAAAAGAATACTTCCTCATAGAACTTTGCTGTAGTTTGTGGTCCAAAACCACCCAGAATGCCGACTGTTTTCATAGGATTTCCTTTGATGCATTGTAAAAAACCATAGATCGAATTATTCAATAACCAGATAGAATAAATCTCTAATTAAAATAACACCCATTCTAATATAGATTTCAAAGATGAAATTAAACTTTAGCGGGCTTCTTTTTCACCTTCACAAGTTCAATAACATCCTTAAGCTCATTCTGATTGAGGATCCTGTAATGGATCCAGCCCCCTTTAACCCCGCAGGGATAGCGATTTTTCCATAAATCCCTTGCCTTTTGTGATAATGTAGGCAAAATTTCCTCGATCTTTGGAACACAATTGTCGCCAAGCTGCATTGTTACGGTAATTGCTTGAGATTCAAAAAATACATAACAAAGGTGACTGGTCTTGTGACCGTACTTATATCCCCATCCATAGCTATTACCAAATGGAAATTTCATTTCCTTAGCAAGGTTATAGTTCTTCCTTAGAAAATCTTCGAATTGAGAAAGAACGGTATAACTTTGCTCGCCGATATACCCTTTTATAAACTCGGTTGTTGGGGGATCATTTTTATCAAGTAAACGTTCATACATCAGCTTTCACCACTTGAACTTAAAGTTCATGCTTTCCATTGATGTTGTTGGGATAGTATTTTAAATAGGAAAGGATTATTTTATCTTTCTCCCCAGCGGTATTTTCTATTCTTCTTTAACACATTTAAATTACAATTCAAACATAATCCATTATGACAGCAGATCAAGCTGCCACATTCGGGGCAGGTCCATTGAGAAGATTCTTGCTGTAAAAAAGCCTGCATACCATGCTCTTTTATAAATTCCAGATTTGCGATCATGCTCATGTGGTATTTTGTGCGGTAGCGTTCGTCCAATGCTTTCAAGCGAGTACAGGGAAAATCTTTACACTCGTAACAAAAACGAATGAGTCCTTTCCCGATCAGATCGCAATTTGCTTTCATGTGGAGACAATGCTTGCCGCGCGGCAAGCAGCCAAGACAATATTTCTTATTGAATCCCTTTTCAATCAAGCTGTTTTTTCTTGCTTGATAACTGACACATAAGGCACAGTTCATTCCACAGGGAGCAATGAGTTTTTCTTCCATATCTTGTCATCACCTCATATTACGAGTCTCATGCCTGAGAAGCCCTACAGCTGAGTCGTTTTCGGCCCTGCTTGGTAATTAGAGATCACCCGTATATCACTATTCTAGTGATGATGTAGTGGAGATGGCGGGAATCGAACCCGCGTCC
>CAYLUJ010000080.1:0-8987 GCA_964386805.1 uncultured Pelolinea sp.
TTGTGCAGAAATGGTCCCCAGGTACTAACAAGTTCGCGGAATTGATCCTCCAGAGCATCCAATTCTTTATGATCATTCTCAATTTTCTTTTCGATCTTATTCTGCGCTTCGGAAGGTGAAAGAAACATGTATTCCTCGGGTAAAACGAGCTGTGTGATCTTTTCTTTCTTCAGATAATCTTCCACCGAAACAAGAAATTCACGCGGCAGAACTCCAATTAATGCAGTGGTTGATTCAGCAACTTTTACAACAGCCATCTCAAATTTACCCTGCGTCATCGTGCGCAACTGGTTAATCAGCATATTCATGGAATGTGTTTGAGTGGCATGCAATAGAGCACCAATAGTAGCATTACCAGGTTTCCGCACAGATTCCGGAAACAAAGGAGCCATTAATTTTAGAACCTCTTGATATTTTGAAAGCAAAACCAGATCTTCCTGCAAACTGGTTCTATTCTGTGTAAATTGCTGAACAACGGTGGTTATCTGATCTACTTTTTCTCCAATTTCATCGATGGTGGAACTGTCTTTCAGGTTTTCTGGGTGTGTTGCGAAATATTTTTTGAAAAGGTCCTCCAAACCATTGACTTTGGCATTGATCAATTCAATTTTTTCACGTTTTTGGATCATGTCATACGTCAGGTTAATCGGCTGCATAAGAACGTTCGAAAATGATCGAATATCATCAATTTGCATGATTCCCAAATTATGTAATTGATGGATGGTATCTTGAAGGTCTTTTTTCAATCCAATGATTTCAATTCTTGCCATTTTGCGAATCATGGGAACCTTCTTTCGATCTTCTATCGAGAATAAAACCAAGACTGATAGCTACAGCATCAGGAATAAGTTGTTTTCCGTTTTCGATGATTTTCGAAGTTTCTGATTCAGATAAATGAAGTTTCTCTTCTGCTGCGATTTTCGCTTTTGCAATGCCATTTTCCACCAGACGAGTTCTGGCTCTTCTACCACTCGCATACGCTTCTTTTCTTGAATTCGCAGCCTCTTCTTGAACAATCGCAATTCGTCGCTCAGCATCTTTTTTAGCACCTGCAATGCGATCAGATGATTTAACCTCAGCTTGCATTATTTTCTCGAGCAGGACTGCGGGATCTTCTTGTGACTTGACTTCGATCATTGCATTCTTCTTCATATTTGTGATTATAAACCTCGCCTTAAACGAACTCGCAATCTTAAACCTTCCCGGATTTTCCGTCAACCTCAAGAAGTCACATAATTTCAAGTCCCTTTGGGTTGAAAACAAGTATAATCGCTAAGGAATTTGGAAATAATAAGAGCAGTATTTGAAAATGGAGCGTTGATATTATGAAAGAATATGATGTTGTCGTCATCGGGGCAGGCCCCGGGGGATATGTGGCTGCCATCCGAGCATCACAACTGGGTTTAAAAACTGCGATTGTAGAAAAAAGATGGCTGGGTGGGGTATGTTTGAACGTCGGTTGTATCCCTTCCAAAGCATTACTAAAGAACGCTGAAATCGCACGGACAATAAGAGAAGAAGCCAAAGAATATGGAATTCAGGGCGAAAATCTTTCCATTGATTACAGTGCTGCAGTAAAACGCAGCAGGCAGGTTTCTGATCGATTAACCCGCGGTGTCGGTTTTTTGATGAAAAAGAACAAGATTGACATATATGAAGGCAGTGCATTCCTCAAAACCAAAAATCTTGTTTCGCTTACCCTCAAAGATGGAAAAAACGAAGAGCTAAAAACCAATCATGTTATCCTTGCCACAGGGGCGCATCCTTTCGTGGCTCCAGGCTGGAATTATGATGGCAAAAAAGTATTAACGTATGAGGATGCCATCCTGCAAGAAAAACTACCAGCATCGATTATCATCATCGGCGGAGGAGCAATTGGAGCTGAATTTGCCACCATCTGGAGTTCTTTTGGCACAAAGGTCAGCATTGTTGAAATGCTGCCGAACATCCTGCCGCTTGAAGATGAAGAGCTAAGTAAAGAACTGCAAAAAGCTTTTCATAAGCGTGGAATCGAAATGTTCACCGGGCATCGCGTTGAAGCCATTGAGCCGACGCAAAAAGGTGTAAAAGTAACAGTTTCTGCCGGAGACGAAAAGAAGGTCCTCGAGGCAGAACAAACCTTGGTAGCGATTGGGTTTAAAGCCAACACGGAAAATCTTGGGCTTGAAGGTATCGGTGTAGCTCTGGATAAACGAGGATTCATCAATGTGGATGCAAATATGGCAACCAATGTTCCTGGCATCTGGGCAATTGGCGATGTCACTGGCAAACTACTGCTGGCACATGCTGCTTCAGCAATGGGTATTCACTGCGTCGAAACGATCAAGGGGATTAAGCGAAAACCTATTGATTTCACTATGATCCCCAGCGCAACCTATTGCTATCCGCAGGTCGCATCTTTTGGGTTGACCGAAAAAGAAGCCGCTGAAGCAGGAAAGCAAATCAAGAAGGGAAAATTCCCATTCCAGGCAAATGGAAAATCACTTGGTCTTGGAGAAAGCAGCGGGTTTGTAAAAGTAATCGTGGATGCTAAATATGGCGAAATCCTTGGTGCTCACATGATCGGACCAGAAGTCTCAGAATTATTGCCTGAATTGAGTCTGGCACAACAGTCAGAATTGACCATTGAAGAAGTTGCACAAAATATTCATGCCCATCCCACCTTGAGTGAAGCGATCATGGAAGCGGCTGAAGATGCCCTGGGGCACGCTATTCACATCTAGTGAGTATCAAGCTTTTATAGATTTTCATTAACAATGGGTTGGTTACCAGACCCATTGTTATTTTTTTAATATCGCTATGCTATAATCGCTTTCGCAAAGGAATACAATGGCAAAAAAGAATTTTAAATCAATCGATAAAACCTCTTCAGCCAAAGATTTTAAAAAGCTCGTTCCCCTTCTTTCAGAAATCAACGAACTTGAAAAGATTTTTGAAAAGTTATCTGAAGAAGAGCTCTCCCAGAAAACTTCTTCCTTCAAACAGCAATTAGAGAATGGGAAGACCCTCTTGGATATTCTGCCCGAAGCATTTGCAGCGGTACGCGAAGCCAGCAAACGCACGCTTGGTCTTCGCCATTATGACGTCCAGTTGATCGGCGGCATTATGATGCACGAAGGGAAGATTGCGGAAATGCGCACCGGAGAAGGAAAAACCCTGGTCGCCACCTTACCGCTTTATCTGAATGCCCTGAGTGGAAAAGGCGTCCATCTGGTTACAGTGAATGATTATCTTGCCAGGCGTGATGCCCGCTGGATGGCACCTATTTATTCCGCTTTGGGTCTTTCAGTTGGCGTTCTGCAAATGGCAAGCCGGACCGAAAATGGACGCATGGCTTTTCTGGTAGATCTCTCGAAAAGGTCAAGTAAAGAAGAGGAAGATCAATTAAGAATGGTTCCGCGTCGTGAAGCGTATCAAGCAGATATCACCTATGGAACCAATAATGAATTTGGATTCGATTACCTGCGCGATAATTTGGTCAGTCGTTTTGAAGACCGGGTTCAACGCGGTCATCATTACGCCATTGTAGATGAAATTGACAATATCCTCATTGATGAAGCGAGAACTCCTCTCATTATTTCGGGTTCCGCCTCTGAAGACATTGCTTGGTATGAGAAGATGGCGCGAGTAGTTCGCCAGTTAAACGAAGAAGATTACGAATTCAGCGAAAAGGATCGTAGTGTTTCGTTAACAGAAGTTGGTGAAGTACATGCAGAAGAACTTTTGAATACAACCCTGCGTGACCCCGATCGACCCGAAGATATCACACCTGAACAAGCGCGCTTGCTGGGTTATTTGGAACAGGCACTCAAAGCACGTTTGCTGTTCGCGAAAAATAAAGACTATATCATCCAAAATGGCGATATTATCATTGTCGACGAATTCACAGGCAGGCTGATGCCTGGCCGTCGCTGGTCAGAAGGGCTGCACCAGGCTGTTGAAGCAAAAGAAAATGTACGGGTCAATGCGGAAAACATTACGCAGGCCACCATTACACTGCAAAATTATTTCCGTATGTACGAGAAACTGGCAGGCATGACCGGTACTGCTTATACCGAAGCGGAAGAATTCTATACGATTTATAAGTTGGATGTGGTACCCATTCCCACTAATCTCGATTATTCAGCCAGTCTGTCTACTTCGGAACTGAATATTTACCAGAAAAAAGATGACGATGGGTACATCTACGTTTACTACTCGTCCAAACAAGATCCGGATCAAAAAGAAATATTTTGGAAAAGAAAAGATTATCCTGATATTGTTTATCAAAACCGCGAAGCCAAGTTACGAGCCATTTGCATTGAAATCACACGCTTCAACGCCATCGGGCGACCGCAATTGGTCGGAACGACTTCCATCATCCATTCCGAAGAACTTTCAGCGCGTTTGAAAAGAGAACCACTTCGACTGCTGATGCAGATTTTGATTTTGAAAGCACTGTGGCGAGAAAAATTCGAAATGCACGATGTTGAAAAAGCCATCCCAGAGTTGGAAGCCCTGAATAAGCCACTGGATAAATTGAATCCTTCTCTGCTCAGAAATCTAGCTCAAAAAGCCGGTATTGAATTGCTTGCTCTTGAAAACCAAGAGAGCATCCGGTTATTGCTTAAAGAACTACAACTTTCCGAACAAGATATTCCCCGATTGCAGCACATCTTGAATTCTGGCATCCAGCATAGGGTGTTAAATGCGCTGAAGCATGATGAAGAATCTCAAATCATCGCCGGAGCGGGAGCATTTGGAGCAGTAACCATCGCAACCAACATGGCAGGGCGTGGTGTGGATATCAAGTTGGGCGGTGAGTTGGATGAACAGATACTCACCGAGGTTGTACGGGTATTAAAAGCCAATAGCGTTGATCCATACGATATGACCCCTAAAGATATGGAAATTGCCATTAGAAAACTTGCTCCGGAACAGTATCTTGATCAGAGAGAGAGTGTACAAGCATTTCTGGATTACATGGTGAACTTACCCAAAGTCCGCGAAATTGGTGGCTTGCATGTGATTGGCTCTGAACGCCACGAAGCCCGCCGTATTGATAATCAGTTGCGCGGTCGAGCTGCCCGCCAGGGAGATCCTGGTTCTTCCCGCTTTTACCTTTCATTGGAAGATGACCTAATGCGTTTATTCGGTGGTGATCGGGTCGAGAATTTGATGAACTTTTTCAAACTCGATAAATCCGTTCCTATCGAAAATCGCATGATCGGCAAAATGGTTGAACAAGCGCAGGAAAGAGTGGAAGGATATAACTTTGATGTCCGCAAACACTTGCTTGAATACGATGATGTGCTGAACGACCAGCGCACACGCATTTATGGAGAACGCGATAAAGCCATCACAAAAGATGACCTTTCCGAAGATATCTGGGGTATGGTTCAAAGCGAACTTCAGAGAAGAGTACCGCTCAGCCTGGAGGAAAACCGATCCCCATGGAAACTGATTGCATTCCTGGATGAGATCCAACCCCCCATGATCAATCAGGAACAAGGTTTCACCATTCCTTCCTATTCTTATCACTTGATTTCCAATCACCTGCTGAGTGAAATACAAAAATTGCACCATGAGGAAGAAAAAACAGCATTTCTAAAAGCTTTTGCATCAGAGGTCATTCAGGCAGAGGCAACCTTTGTCGAAGGGAGCAATGCAGATTTCATCGAACATACTTCCTTTAATTTTAATAACCAGCTCGCCGAGCGGTATGAAAGTCTGGATGCTTTTTTAGATGGCATCTCAGAAAGTTCCCCAGAAGAGATCGATGAAAAAGACTTCCGCCTTCAATTGCAGAATTACGCACATACACGCCTACAAATCTCACAGGAAATGATTCAACAATTATTGAATGGCGATCGAGATGCACTGAAAGTTCTAAAAGAGCAGGTGAAAGCTGGCTTATTCTCCATTTACCTGAATCGCACTTCTTTTACGATCAACAAACGTATTGGGGATACTATCAATCTTGAACCGCTCAAGGTAGCTGCTGGTGATTGGGATAGAGTTAAAGAGTTCTATCTCGCTGAAATCAAGAAGCGTTTCATTCAAAAATCCGATGCACTCCAGACAGAGCAATCTGAAATTGGACGAAACATCCAGGAAGCAGTGAAGAAACTTGATTTCAATAATCTAACTGAACAGCAAATATCAAATACTCTCTTTGACATTACTGCAGGGAAACGTATTGCGATCAACCCGCAAAATCATCAACGGGTGATAAAAAATATAAACCTGCTCAACTATGTGTTCTATGCCGCCAATTTGCTCGAAGAGAAGAAAGCGGAAGAGATCATCCAGGACATCCTTTCCCATCTGCAGAGAATCAGTGTTTCACTTCAACAGATTTTCGGAACTTTCGAAGTGAACCGTCTTGCACAATCCAATGTATCCATTCAGCAGTTAAATCCAACTTTGGTTGAAAAGATTGAAGCGAATATCCCAGCACAAAACGATGAAAAAATAACTCAACAACCCATTCAAGAACTATTACCCGAACATCAAAAAATCCTGAAAAATGTTCTTGGCAGAGAAATCCAGAACATGTTGAACCGCCATGTGCTCTTGAGCAATATCAATACTTTGTGGATCGAACATTTAACACAAATGGAGGCATTGCGTGTTTCGATCGGGCTGGAATCGTATGCTCAGCGCGATCCGCTCGTTCAGTATAAGAGCCGTTCAACAGACATGTTCAGCGAGTTACTGGCAAATATCCGTTTGGGTGTCATGAGCCAGATCTTCCGTTTGCAGCCAGTGCAACGAAATCCTACCGCGCAAGCCGAACCGGAACAAAAACAGAGTGTCAATCAGGATTCTGTGAAAACAAAGAAGCATCGTAGACGCAGATAATTCTTCAAATTCTCGTATCATCTCACAGGGGTTGTCAACCGAACCAATACCCCTTATAATCTTGCTATTCATTATCGCATGGATGGAGTGATTGATAATATTATGGTACAAAACGATGCAAAGACCCCAACCGGGGCTAACAATTCAAACAACAGCGATGAAAAGAACCTGAATATGGCTTCATTGCTGGAGAAGGAGGGGCTCGGCATCGATTTGCCTAAAGCCGGGGAGATCCGGACCGGAACAATTGCAAGTATCTCTCCAGGTCAAATCCTGATCGGTGTCGGAGCAAAATCCGAAGGTCTCATCAGTGGAAAAGAATTTGAGTTAATTCCTCCAGAGGAATTTGCCAATCTTGAAGTTGGGCAGGAAATCCCTGTCTATGTGATCACTGTTGAAGACTCCAATGGCAATCTGTTGCTTTCTTACGTACGTGCCGTGGAAGAATCAAGTTGGGATAAAGCAGAAGAAGTATTCAAAAACAAAAAAACATATAAGGGGAAAGTCGCTGGTTATAACAAAGGCGGTTTGCTGGTTGCTTTTGAAAAACTACGTGGTTTCATCCCTTCCTCACAATTAAGCTACGACCGATTAAAAGATGCTGCCGGTAATACTCCTGAAGAACGCTATGGAAAAATGATCGGCTCTGAAATTGAAGTCAGCGTTATCGAAGTAGATCGCGAACGGCATCGCCTGATCCTTTCTGAGAGATTAGCGTGCGGTGAAACCCGAGACACCATCCGAGAAAAGGTCATTAGCGACCTCGAGATAGGCAGTGTGCTGACAGGAAAAATAACCAGCGTTGCCAACTTCGGTGTTTTCGTAAATGTCAATGGGGCAGATGGACTGGTACACGTTTCAGAACTCTCTTGGGATGAGATCAGCGATCCATCAGAGAAATTCAAAGTCGGACAAAGCGTAAAAGTCAAAGTCATCAACATCGATGAAGATAAGAAAAGAATCGGCTTATCCATTCGACAGCTCGAAGACGATCCCTGGTTAAAGAACGTTGAGAATTTAAAGGTTGGAATGTTGGTAGAAGCTACCATCACAAATCTGACCAAGTTCGGCGCTTTCGCAAAAATTCAGGGCGATATTGAAGGGCTTGTGCATATATCTGAGATCAGTGATTCGCACATCACGCATCCCAAAGAAGTCCTGCATGATGGTGAAAAAGTAACGTTACGGATCATCAAAATTGAACCGGAATCACATCGCATTGGGTTGAGCTTGCGCCGGGTCGAATCTGCCGCCTATGCTGATATGGATATGAAACTGCTCAAGCAGGAACTGGAAAACAGTGATATCCATGTTACCGGTGGCGAGGAAGAAAAAACAGATACGGAGGATGCTGCTCAAACAGCTGAATAGTTTTACTCTAAATTTCTTGTTAATCAAAAGAGCGCGTTTTTAAGCGCTCTTTAATTTGCGACTATAATTAACCTACTTTGGATTAAATATGCCGCAAAATGAGTCCACTATAGTCGAAAAACAATCCCCAATTATTGATGAAGGATTTAAAAAGCGTCTTCGTCTCAACTTGATTATAACTTTCATCGGTTTTATTATTTTCGTGCTGGGTATTCGACCTGACCTCTTTCAATTGGATCGCAGTCCTGTCACCGGTTTCATTCAAGTTTCTGTCAGCGTCCTCGGGCTGGGAATTCTTTGTCTGGGTGGTTACCTCAGTATGCGCCATCTCTGGCGGGGTAATAAACTGAATATTGCTGCCGAAATCGGGATGCGATTTATCAGCACCGGTCTGGTAATCGCTATTTTCTCAGCGGTGGCTGATTTTTTCGGATTTGGAAGTCACCCCTACCCGGAATCACTCCCCTATTTGGGAGAGTGGCAGGTGCTCGGAATTGAGATCGGGGAATACATCATTGCGTTGGGATTCTTCCTGATGATCCCTTTCCCGAGGATCCGATTATTTCCGCATCTCCCGCATTTAAACGAGACCGATCGCCGTTAGCATTTCCTGATTTGTTGCAAATTTATATTCTTCTAGAGCATTTTTCGCGGCAATCTCCGCTTCGATTGAAATGAGTTGATTCACTTTCTTTTTATCAACCACAGTTTTTTTTGAATTGAGAATTTGAAATTCCAACTCTCTCCAATCAGGTGAATATTTCTGATCTTCC
>CAYLUJ010000080.1:8997-11017 GCA_964386805.1 uncultured Pelolinea sp.
CTGTATATACTCAAGCAACGCTTGTGCCCCTCTCGACCCATCTTTCCCGCTGATACCCACCAGCCCATAGCTGGCTAAACGTGACCAGCCTGCCACGAATATACCAGGGATATTCTTCTGAGTGCTAGGATCTAACAATTCATAAGAAATCCCATCCTGTGGATAATCAGGATATGGACTGATGGCAAACTGATCTTTGAAAATCGGCAGCCCAATTTCACCATCCACACTTGAACCAACCGCTAGAATAGCAGTATCGGCATCAAAGATGGTATGCAACGAAGTAGGAACCGTCTTCACAATATGGTTTTCTTCGATTAGAGTATTTTCAACACATTCCACGCTCTGCAAACCAGTGCTTTTCTCTCCTAAAAAGTGAATGGGTGATTTCAGAAATCGTAACCTCAAATTCGTCGCTGATGTTCTTTCTTCGCAATTTTCGCAGGCTTTCTCAATAAACGCCCAAGTCTCATTGGGATCTTGTCCCAATTTCAACATCAGCGGTGTCACCCGGTCCATCTCTGCTTCAAAATCCGTCATATCAAGATTTTGCGCAATATGGGCAAATTCGGTCTGATGAAATTTGATTTCAGCCGGTCCTCTGCGTGCGATTGCCAGGATTTCTTCAACTCCCCCTTTTTGAAGCAGGTAGCGTGCCACATCCGCCATCACATTACCCACCCCCACGATCACAACCCTCTTGCCAAGTGGATACTCCATTTGAGAATACGGCGGCAGGTTATTATATTTTGAGACTATTTCCCAGGCATGATATACGCGAGGTAAAGTTTCCCCTTCCAAATGCAGGGACTTAATCTTTTGTGCTCCGGCGGTCACCAGAATTCCTTGAAACCCCATGGATTGAAGCTGAGTCAGTGAAAGGTCTTTGTTTTTTCCTATTTCCACATTACCAAAATAGGAAATATTTTTCTGCTCTAAAAAACTAAAAAACTGTCTCCGCAAGCCAGCTTTCAGAGTATGTTTTTCAGGGTAAATACCATATTCTGCCAATCCTCCCGGGCGTATATCTCGATTGAAGAGAGCCACTTTGATATCTTTCTCAGCTAAAGTTTTGGCTGCGAACAACCCGGCGGGTCCGGCGCCAATAACAGCAACTGCTTTGTGATTCATACACACCTCGGCATATTTTGTATTAACATTTACTAATAAAATAGTTACGCTTGTCTTTCTATTTTAAACTACAGAAGCAAGATTAAGGAAATTGGTTATGCAAAATGACATTAGCACTTTTCAACTTTCCAATGGGCTAAAGGTACTTCTTAAAGAGATCCATACCACACCCATTATCAGTCAGTGGATTTGGTATCGCGTTGGGTCGCGCAATGAAAAGCCGGGCATCCAGGGAATTTCACATTGGGTGGAACACCTCCAATTCAAGGGGACAGAAAAATATCCGGGCGAGGAATTAGATCAAACTATTTCACGTGTAGGGGGTATGTGGAATGCCATGACCCATCTGGATTGGACAACCTATTATGAAACCCTCCCAGCAGGAGAAATTGACCTGGCACTTGATCTTGAAGCTGATCGTATGCAAAACAGTATTTTCGATGAAGAAGAAATTAATGCCGAGAGGACTGTGGTTATATCCGAATTGGAAGGAAATGAGAACGAACCCCTCTTTCATCTCAATTCAGCCATCCAGGCAGAAGCGTTTCAAGTTCACCCCTATGACCATGATGTGATTGGAACTCTGGAAGATCTGCAAAAAATGACCCGTGACCAATTATTCACATATTATCGCAGCCACTACCAGCCTGCCAATGCCATTCTGAGTATTGCGGGGGATTTCGATACCACAGAATTAACCAAAAAAATCGAGCAGCATTTTTCCCACATTCTGGCTCAACCTAGTGCCGAGGATAAGATTCCCCAGGAACCACCGCAAAAACAAGAAAAGAGTCTTGAATTAAAAGGACCCGGTGATGCTTTGTATATCCAGATTGCATATCGCGCTCCACGGGCTGACAATCGTGAGTTCTTTACGGTTTCTGTTCTC
>CAYLUJ010000081.1:0-10975 GCA_964386805.1 uncultured Pelolinea sp.
TGCATCAACCAAAACCCATTCTGCTTCCGGTTTCCCTTTTATGACAAAGGTTTTTTCCACTTTTTCTATCTCCTAAATTCTCTTTCTTATTTATTATCGTTGTAGCGGACTTTCGTTAATGTTAATCCGCAAGCTGGTGCAATTCCAGGAGCAATTTTGAGCGTCTGTCCGTTAAGTGCTTTTCGAATATCCTGCTCATCAATTTTTCCTTCGCCAACCTTAATCATCACATAGACGATTCTGCGAACCATGTGGTAAAGAAATGCATCCGCGCAAATCGTATATTCATGATCAGTTGGTGCTATCTGCTCCCATTTTGATATCAGTACTTCTCTTTCAGTACTGCCATCATCTTTTAAAGATCTGCCAAATTGAGAAAAATCATGTTTCCCAATGAACAGAGTGGCTGACTCCTTTATCTTGTGCCAATCCAACTCTCTATTGATTCGCCACGCAAAACGTTCTTTTTGTGGTTGGCGAGTATCAGAGATGGTGATGGCATACTTGTATTCCCGGTTCACTGCAGCGTAGCGTGGATGAAAATCATCCGATACAGAGGAAACAGACTGAACCGCAATACTTGGTGGGAGATGATTGTTCAATGCTGCCCTTAATTCAGTCAGAGAATGTGTCCAGTCATGAAAAAAAGTTACAACCTGACCGGTAGCATGCACTCCCGTATCTGTTCTGCCGGCAGCCTGAATTGTTTCTCCCTGCCAGCCTATCTTGCGCAGTGCAGATTCAAGCTCACCCTGGATGGTATTGGACACTTTCTGCCGCTGAAATCCGCGATATTCCGTACCATCATAAGCGATAATAAGTTGGTAATGTTCCATTCCCTTACGGGACTACCTCAACAAACTATTTTTTCTCGTCCTCAACGAGTTCTAAAAGCACCATTTCTGCATCATCACCCTTGCGAGAACCTAATTTGATCACACGGGTGTAGCCACCATTGCGATTCTCAAAGCGTGGGGCGATGTTGTCGAATAAGCGTTTCACAGCAGCAGCATTATTCAATTTTGATGCCGCCAGGCGGCGCGCATTTACTTTATCAATCTCTGAACCCTTACTGCTGTTCTTTGCCACCGTGATTAATTTCTCAGCTTCCCCACGAATAGCCTGTGCTTTGGCACGGGTTGTTTTTATTTTATCGTGAGCAAATAATTGCTTTATCAAGGTACTGCGCAATGCTTTGCGATTCCCTGAATTTCGATTAAGTTTCTTTCCAGCAACCTGATGTCGCATTTTTAATTCTCCGCTTCCGTTTCATTTTCCTCGGGTAAAAAACCCTTCTCAATCATTTTTTCTCGCAGTTCGGTCAAACTCTTTTCACCAAAATTACGAATTGACATGACTGCTTCTTCACCCTTGTCTAAAAGCTCCAGAACATCACCAACACTGGTAATACCAGTTCTCTTCAGCGAGTTGAAAACACGTACTGAAAGATCAAGGTTCTCGATTGGGGTATCAGCAGCTTCGCTACGCAGGTGGTCGATTTCAGCAACTTCTGGCTCTTTGGAGATTTCCAGCAGTTCTTCTTCGATTCCCGAGATCAGGCTAAGTTGCTCCATTAATATTTTTGATGCATTTCCCAGAGCTTGTTCGGGCGAGATTGTGCCATCTGTCCAAATTTCCATGGTCAATTTATCATAATTAGTGCTCTGACCAACACGGGCATTGGATACATCAAACCCGATTTTCAATACCGGGCTGTAGATTGCATCAACAGGCAGCTCACCGATGGATTTATCACTGCTTCGGGTAGAAGCCGGAGAATAACCACGTCCTTTTTCAACAGTCATTTCCACTGTGAGTTCGGCTTTCGGATCATCTACTGTAAAAAGATATAATTCCGGGTTCACGATCTCAACTTCCGAAGGAACTTGGATATCTGCCGCTGTTACAACACCCTCACCTTTTACATCCAGGTGCAAATGAGCAACATCGCCTTCATGTATCATGATTCGAATTTGTTTGACCTGCAGCATGAATTGCAGAACATCTTCACGCACTCCCGGGATATCGGTGAATTCATGCAATGTATCAGAAATGCGAATAGATGTAACCGCAGCCCCTTCCAAGGATGAAAGCATTACCCGTCGTAAAGCATTTCCGATAGTAACCCCATAACCACGTTCCAGGGGACTGATCAAAAACTGTCCATAATTGCGGGATTCTTTTTCCCTTTCCAAAATTGGAGTAACCATTTTTGTATGAGCCACAGTTCTTCCCTCTTCTTTTCGTTTAATCGATCGTTTTACCTTGAGTAGTACTCAACAATCAATTGTTCATCCAGGTTTCCATCGATTTCACCGCGTTCTGGATACCGCAAAACTCTACCGGTAATGGTTTTAAGATCTCGTTCAATCCATAAAGCACAATTCTTCTTTTCTGCTTTTTCAGCAAGATCTTTAAATAATCCATTTTCTTTTGATTGTGGTCTGACTGTAATCACATCACCCGGTTCCAAAAGCATGGAGGGAATGTCAGTTCTCCTGCCATTAACGATGAAATGACCATGCGAAACCATTTGGCGTGCTTGTGGTCTGTTCTCTGCCAATCCCATGCGGTAGACTACATTATCAAGCCGCATTTCCAATGTTTGCAGTAGGTTCAAACCGGTCACACCACGCTTCTTGATTGCAACGGAAAAGTAACGGCGGAATTGTTTCTCCAACACACCATAGACATGGCGTGCTTTTTGTTTGGCACGTAGCTGGCGGCTGTAATCAGACAGGCGACCCTGTCTGGTTTGAGCTGTACGACCATGTTGCCCGGGAGCATATGCGCGTTTTTCAAAAGCGCATTTTGGCGTATAGCACCGTTCACCTTTTAAAAATAATTTTTCGCCTTCCCGGCGGCATAACTTGCATACTGAATCAGTATATCGAGCCATTCTATCTATCTCCTAAACTATACGCGTCGTTTCTTAGGCGGACGGCATCCATTATGAGGTATCGGGGTGATGTCTTCGATTGAGGTAACTTTCAGACCCATAGATTGAATTGCACGGATCGCAGATTCGCGACCTGGTCCGGGTCCTTTGATAATGAGATCGATTTGATCAACACCCAGTGAAACAGCTTTTTTCATAGCTTCTTCGGCTGCCATACGAGCAGCGAATGGGGTGCTCTTTCTTGAACCTTTATATCCAACAGCGCCGGAGCTTGACCAGCAGACAGTATTTCCCTGTGAATCAGAAACAGTAATGATCGTATTATTAAATGATGCAAATACATGCACTGTGGCTGAAGACAGACTCCGTCTTGTTTTCTTAACATTTGATTTGCGTGAAGGTTTTGTAGCTTGAGCCATATTTCCTCTTTATTCCTCTTTTCGTCTACCTTATTTCTTGGTAGCTCCACGGCGGCGTCCGCGACCAGCAACGGTGTGTTTCGGTCCCTTGCGTGTACGGGCGTTCGTGCGTGTACGTTGACCATGTACAGGCAGACTGCGGCGATGGCGCAGCCCTCGATAGCAACCAATTTCGATCAAGCGCTTGATGTTCATTTGAACTTCACGGCGCAAATCACCTTCCACTTTATAATTCTTTCCAATATATTCACGCAGACTGCTGACATCATTCTCCGTCAGGTCTTTTACATGAATATCTGGATTGATTTTCGTGGCCGACAGAATCGTTCGAGCGCTTTTAGGCCCGATACCGTAGATATACTGCAAGCCAATTTCGATCCGTTTATTTCGTGGTAAGTCAACACCTTCAATTCTCGCCATATTCTTTTATCCCTGTCTTTGTTTATGTTTCGGGTTTTCACAAATAACATATAAAACGCGTTTTCGTTTTACAATCTTACACTTCGCGCATCTTTTTCGAATAGACGGTGATACTTTCATCTAAAACTCCTTTATTTCCGCAAAGTTTTTATTATACTCAATAATCATCATCCCGTCCAATCACTCAAATGCTCGAACGGTCTTCAATAAGGCTTCGCTGACCTTTTCGATCGGTTGCGTTCCATCGACCTCAACAAGAAGGTCTTTTTCACGATAATACTCTACCAACGGTGCAGTCTGTTCGTGAAAAACAGCTAACCTTTTCTCGATGGTCTCTTTTCTATCATCATCTCTCTGATATAAAGGTGATCCATCGATATCACAAAAACCGGGGTTCTTTGGAGGGTTGAACTTTTCGTGATAGATGTGCCCAGCAGCCCTGCATGTCCATCTACCCACTAAACGTTCAAGCAAATCCCGATCGGATACCATAATATATGGGACACAGTTGATAGTATTTCCATTCGCTTTCAAAATCTTATCCAATTCTCTAGCTTGGAATGGAGTGCGTGGAAAACCGTCTAGCAGTGCTCCTGTCGTGCAATCTTGCCGTGATAGTCGATCTGCAACCATTGAAATGGTTATCTCATCAGGAACTAATTTTCCACTGTCCATGAATACCCTAGCTTGTTTACCAAGGTCTGTGTCATTTTTAAGGTTCTCACGGAACAGGTCCCCGGAGGAAATATGTGGAATAGAAAGTTTCTGAGAAATTATCTCAGCCTGTGTTCCTTTTCCCGCTCCGGGAGGTCCCAATAAGACTACAAAAGTTGCCATTTCGTAAATTAATTAACCCTTGATCAACTTATCTTCATATCCGTGCAGTTTCAATTCTGTTTCAATTACATTGAACGTATCACGCACCGTACCAACCACAATCAGTAAACCAGAGGTTGTTACAAGAAACAGACCAGATTGCGAGGCAACCCCTTCTTTCAAGAACATCTGTGTAACATAGGGAGCAGTAGCAACAACTGCCAGGAAAAGGGCTCCTACCAACGTGATCCTGCGTTGAACTTTCATCAGATAGCGCTGAGTTGGTTCGCCGCGTATGACACCGGGAATCTGAGCACCTTGTTTCTTGAGGTTCTCGCCATAGTTTTGTTGTTCAAAAAGGACTTCTGTATAAAAGAAAGTCAATGCTACAACCAAAACAAAGTACATGACAACGTACCAGACACTACTTGAATTGAAAACATTGGAGAGTCCAGTGGAAAGATTTGCCAGCCATTCTGTTTTTGAATTGACAAAGAACTGCGCCAGAATTGCAGGTAAAGATAGAATTGTCTGAGCAAAAATTAGAGGGATCATTCCAGCCATGTTAATCATCAAAGGTAGACTGCTGCGCACCGGCATGGACATTCTGTTCCCCACACGTCTTCCGGGGAAGATCACCGGTACTTTTCTCTGTCCTTGCTGTACGAATACAATGGCAAAGATCGATATTACCAGGATGACAAGCATGATCGATAACAACAGTGCAACATTCTCGCCAGATGTGATGATTTGGTAAATGCTCTGTGGTATTCGGGAAACAATACCCGCAAAAATGATCAAAGAAAGGCCTTGATTGGGAATTCCATACTCAGAGATCAACTCTCCAAGCCAGATACCCAGCAGAGTTCCACCCATCATACTGATGATCGTGGTTAAGGTCGGAAAAATATTTTCGCCCTGTAAACCAAATTGATAAGTAAATAATGATGTTGTTCCGGCCAACTGACGGAAAATCTGGATCTGCCCAAATGCACTCAAAGCAGAAAGAGGAATTGTGAGAAGGATCGTATATTTTTCAGTAAGTTTCCGACCTTCTTTGGGATTATCCTGTATTCTTTTTTGCAATGAAGGAATCAACGGAACAAGCAGTTGGATAATAATCTGAGCGGTGATATAAGGATAGACACCCATTGCCAGAATGGAAAAGTTCGATAGGGTTCCACCGGAAAGTAGATCAAATACATTGAGTAAATTTCCGGCCGCACTCGATTGTGTAAAAATTGATGCAATCACGCCGCGGTCTACTCCCGGAACTGGGATATTCGCTGCTAATCGATACAAAATGAGAATGAACAGTGTGATAAGCAGTTTTTTACGAATATCTTTCGATGTCCATAGGTAGCGCCATGCTGACTTCTTCATCTTAGAACTCCTTTATGCAGCTTCCTGACCAACAATTTCCACTTTTCCACCGGCAGCTTCAATTTTCTCACGAGCTGATTTTGTAACCCGGTGTACTTTTACAGTCAGCGGTTTATCAATACTGCCACGTCCCAATACAACTACTGGATTCTGTTTTTTATGCAAAAGATTCTTTGATGCCAAATTTTCAGGGGTTACTTCCGCTCCTGCTTTATAGGCTTCGGCTAATATCTCTACATTCACTTCATTGTATTCAATTTGATTTGGTGGAGTGAATCCTTCGCCACGTCGAAACGGTAATGACCGATAAAACGGAAGATTACCACCCTGGCGATAAAGATGTCCGCCAAACCCCGTGCGAGAGCGCTGACCTTTTGTTCCACGTCCGGCAGTTTTACCTTTGCCAGCCGAGATACCGCGACCAACACGAGTTCGGTCCTTTTTAGAACCTGGATTGGGTTTTAAATCATTTAACTTCATTTTTGTTCCTGCACTTCAATTTTTACAAGATGATTTACTTTTGCAAGCATCCCCCGAACTGTGGGGGTGTCTTTTTGTTCGATGGTTTGTCCAATGCGGTGTAGACCAAGCGCTCGTAAGGTATCGCGATGCTTCATTGTGTTTCCAATAGGACTTCTCACCAGTGTTATCTTCAATATTTTCCCAGATGTTGGTTTAGCCATTTCCTCTCCTTTCCCAGAAAGGAGCCAAATCTTTTGCAGGTTTTCCCCGCATCTCTGCCAGTTGAGCTGGCGAGAGAAGTTGATCAAGCGCATCAAAGGTCGCTTTCACAACATTCAAAATATTCGCGCTCCCGAGGGATTTTGTGAGAATATCACGAACACCGACAGCTTCAAGTACAGCACGCACACCACCTCCCGCAATCACGCCCGTTCCCATGGATGCTGGTTTTAGCAAAACACGTGCTCCACTAATTTTTCCGGTCACTTCATGAGGAATTGTTGTGCCCTGTAAAGAGTATTTCCGCATATTTTTATATGCTTGAGCAGTTGCTTTTTTCATCGCATCAGGAACCGCATTTGCTTTTCCGACTCCCAAACCAACAGTTCCATTGTTATCACCGGCAACGATAGCCACGCGGAATTGAAACCTGCGTCCGCCTTTCACAACCTTGGCAACACGCTTGATCTCAACTACTCGTTCGTCATATTCTTTCTCAACTGATTGATATGCCATATTTTAATTCCTATTCTTAGCCCATGCCGTTGTTAGAATTTCAAACCAGCTTCTCTGGCTGCGTTTGCGAGTGCCTTCACTCTGCCGTCGAACCGATATCCACCGCGATCAAAGACAATTTCTTTGATTTTCTTTTCTTTAGCGCGAGCTGCGACCAGTTTCCCGACTTCTACAGCCTGTTCGGTCTTAGTTTTTCCCTTTAGTTTGCTCTTCAACTCTTTATCCAAGCTGGAGGATGATACAAGAGTCACGCCTTTATCATCATCAATAACCTGAACATAAATATCTGACAAACTGCGAAATACACACATGCGCGGCTTTTCAGCAACACCATAGACATCCTTGCGGACTCTGCGATGCCTTTTAATTCTTGCTTCATTTCTTGATTTTTTAGCCATTTCTTAACCTTCCCGGAGTAGTTTCCTATGCACCAACTTTTGCAGATTTACCAGGTTTCCGGCGCAGATGCTCATCAATATAATGAATACCTTTTCCTTTGTAAGGCTCCGGTGGTCTCAATTTTCTGATTTCCGAGGCAACCTGTCCGACTGTCTGCTTATCATATCCATTAATGGTGATTGTTTTCGCTTTTTCATCTACATCAAAACTGATCCCTTCAGGCGGAACAACCACTACCGGATGTGAAAAACCTACGTAGATGGTCACATTTGACCCTGTTTTTTCGGCGCGATATCCAACGCCTTCGATCTGCAGGACTTTTTTGAATCCCGTATTTACTCCGGTGATCATGTTCTGAAGCAGTGCGCGTGTTGTTCCGTGCAGAGCTCTTACATTCTTCTCTTCCGAAGTTCGATTAATAATAACCGTATCGTTCTCTTTCTTGATTTCCACAAGATTTGAGAATGTATAGTGCATGGTCCCTTTAGGTCCCTTTACGGTTATAGCAGACCCATTTAGCTCAACCTGCACGCCCGCTGGTACGGTTATCGGCATTTTTCCAATTCTTGACACTGTATACCTCCTACCATACCTTACAGAGAATTTCGCCGCCCAAACCATTCTTTTGGGCTTCTTGACCGGTCATAATTCCTTTGGGTGTTGATAGAATTGCTACACCCATGCCGGAACGCACCCAGGGAATTTCCTTTTTATGTGTATAAATTCGACGCCCTGGTTTACTTATTCGTACAAGACCGGTGATAACGGCTTTACGCTGTCGGCGATCTCCGATATATTTAAGATTTACGCGCAGAATCTTCTGAGGAGTTTTTGGTCCATCTACAATTTCATAACCGGAGATGAAGCCTTCTTCTTTCAGAATTCTGGCAATTTCTGCTTTCATTTTCGAAGCAGGTATCGCAACAACGGTTTGGTTGTTTGCCACACCATTCCGGATGCGAGTCAGCATATCAGCAATAGGATCATTTATACTCATTCAAATACCTCCGGATGGTTTTTACCATGATGATTTGGTTACACCGGGGATTTTGCCATTGAGGGCTAATTCCCGGAAACAAATCCTACAAAGCCCAAATCGACGCATATAGCCGCGTGGGCGACCGCATAACTTGCAGCGATTTCGAACCTGCGTAGGATACTGTCTTCTCATTTCACGATACTGCATACATTTTTTTGCCATCTCTATACCTTCCTAAAGGGCATTCCCAACATGCTCAACATTGCCAGTGATTGCTCATCATTTGGAGCTGTGGTAACGATTGTGATTTCCATGCCTCTGACTTTATCAATTTTGTCATATTCAATTTCGGGGAAGATCAACTGTTCTGCTAAACCAAGTGTATAGTTTCCTCTTCCATCAAATGAATTTCGATTTACGCCACGAAAGTCGCGTAACCGAGGTAATGCTATATTGATCAATCGATCAATGAATGCCCACATTTTTTCTCCGCGCAGAGTTACTTTCGCGCCGATCAGTCTTCCTTCACGTAACTTGAAGTTCGCAATACTTTTCTTCGCTTTGATGACAATCGGTTTCTGCCCTGTGATAGCCATAATATCTGCCACTGCTGCATCCAGTGCTTTTGGATTATCTAACGCCTCTCCTAAGCCGATATTCAGGACAATTTTTTCCAGCTTTGGAACCTGCATGATATTGGAAAGAGAATATTCCTTCATCAGGGCGGGGACAACTTCATTCTGATATTTTTCTTTTAACACATTCATCGTATTCTCCGCTGCATCAATCTAATTTTGCGCCGCATTTTTTGCAGACCCTGATGCTTTTATTATCTTCTCGCACAAAACCAACACGTGTCGGTTTGTTGCATTTTTTGCAGATCAGCATCACATTTGACATATTCATAGGCGCTTCAAGTTTAACAATCCCTGGGCTAATACTTCTTCCCTCAGATTGAACCTGTTTCTGATGTTTAGTGCGAATATTCAAGCCTTGGATCATGACCTTCCCGCTTTTGGGGAAGACACGAAGTACCTCTCCACGTTTTCCTTTATCAGCAGTTCTGCCCGTGATCACTTCTACTTGATCGCCACGTTTAATTTTTGACCTCATTCGTATCTCCTACGCTTTATTACCTAGATAACTTCTGGTGCGAGTGAAACTATTTTTACGTAACCTTTTTCACGAAGTTCCCGTGCTACGGGTCCAAATATACGGGTGCCTTTTGGATTTTGAGTTTCACCATCCAGAATAACCGCGGCATTATCATCAAATCGTATAGTGGATCCATCGGCTCGGCGCCATTCTTTCGAGCAGCGCACAATTACTGCATGCACAATTTCACTCTTTTTAATACCACCTTGAGGGGCAGCAGATTTTACAGTGCCGACCACAACATCTCCAATGCGTCCATATTTTCTTCGTGATCCACCCATAACGTGTATCACTAAAATTTCACGAGCGCCTGTGTTGTCAGCAATCTTTATTCGAGATTCTTGTTGGATCATGGTATTAGTCCTCTTTTACAATCTCTTTTTCAATTTCTGTTTCTGTCTTTTTCAAGATTTCTTGTACAACCCAGCGCTTGTTATGCGAGATTGGCTTGCTTTCAACAATTAAAACTTCATCACCAACTTTGCATCCAAGATCGTCATGTGCCATGAATCTCTTTGCAGAATGAACAACCTTCTGATAAAGTGGATGTCGATAGGTGTGTGAGACTTCGACCACAACAGTCTTCATCATTTTGTCACTTGTGACAATACCCTGTAATCTTTTTCTTGCGGTCATTTCTCACCTTCTTTAATCTGTTTAATTTCACGTTCGCGAATGATCGTTTCTAATTTTGCAATATCGCGGCGGGTAATCTTTAACTTACTGGTGTTCGTCAATTGCCCTGAAATATGCTGGAAACGCAATTCCATATATTCTTTTTTTGCGTCGAATATTTTTGTTTTCAACTCTTCATCAGAGAATTTTTTAATTTCTTCAATCTTCATTTCTATTCTCCACCAATATCCGATCGCGAAATAACCTTCGTTCTAATCGGTAATTTATAAGCGGCTTGTTTCAAGGCGTGTTTTGCAGTCTCACTATCCACACCGCCAACTTCAAACAGAATTCTGCCCGGTTTTACTACAGCAGCCCAGAATTCCACATTACCTTTTCCTTTACCCATACGGCTTTCTGGAGCACGTTTGGTGATTGGTTTGTCAGGGAAAATACGAATCCATACTTTTCCGCGACGTTTTAGATTCCGAACGATGGAACGACGGGATGCTTCGATATGTCGAGCTGAAATCCAAGCTGGCTCCAACGCTTGTAACGCATATTCACCAAAAGAAATCTCGGCTCCACGCAGCTCTTTCCCTTTCATTCGTCCGCGCATCTGTTTGCGATATTTCACACGTTTTGGCATTAACATGATAATTACCTCTTTCCAGTACGATACGCCAGGTTATT
>CAYLUJ010000082.1:0-10808 GCA_964386805.1 uncultured Pelolinea sp.
TTCTTTCTTCAACGCTTCCCGTTCAATCTCCAACTGCATAATCGCACGATCCACCTCATCCAGCGCCTGCGGTTTGGAATCGATCTCCGTGCGCAGGCGGGCAGCAGCTTCATCAATCAGGTCAATGGCTTTATCAGGCAGAAAGCGGTCAGCGATATAACGTTGTGAGAGAGTGGCTGCCGCGATCACAGCCGCATCGGTGATACGTACTCCATGATGCACTTCATAACGCCCTTTCAAACCACGCAGAATACTGATGGTATCTTCAACGGAGGGTTCTTCCACCAGCACCGGTTGAAAACGTCGTTCCAACGCTGTGTCTTTCTCAATATATTTGCGATATTCATTCAGCGTGGTCGCACCGATCATGTGCAGTTCGCCACGAGCCAACATTGGCTTTAGCATATTGCCAGCATCCATGGCACCTTCTGCTTTCCCTGCCCCCACTACTGTATGCATTTCATCTATAAACAACAGCACTTCACCGTCTGATTCAGTTATTTCCTTTAGAACAGCTTTCAAGCGCTCTTCAAACTCACCGCGGTATTTTGCACCGGCGATAAGCGATCCCATATCCAACTGAACCAAGCGTTTCTTTTTCAGTCCTTCGGGTACATCTCCATTGATAATTCGTTGTGCCAAGCCTTCCACAATAGCGGTTTTACCCACGCCGGGTTCACCGATGAGAGCCGGATTGTTCTTGGTACGTCGTGAAAGGATCTGAATGGTATGACGAATCTCTTCATCACGCCCGATCACCGGATCCATTTTACCCTGACGTGCTAATGCGGTTAGATCAATCCCGTACTTTTCGAGTGATTGATATGTTCCTTCAGGGTTTTCCGAGCTTACGCGCTGCGAACCGCGCACGGTCTTTAGAGCTGCCAGGATCGAATCCTTGGTAATTCCATTCTCTTCCAGCCGTTTTCTCTCTGTGGAGTCTGTTAGACCCAGCAAAATGTGTTCGGTAGAAACGTAATCATCCTGCATGCCTTTGGCATACCGTTCGGCAGCTTGAAATACATCCGCTGCAGGGCGAGATAAACTCACTTCCATGTTTGAACCGGTAACGCGCGGTCGGTTATTCAGGTCATTTTGAATTTCACTCAGCAAAGCCTGGGTTGAGCCGGCAATCTTGGTTACCAATGCCGGAACGACCCCCTGATCTTGCTGCAAGAGAGCCTGCAAAATATGAGCCGGTTCGATGGTCTGATGGTTATAGCCTTGCGCAAGGCTCTGTGCAGAGAGAATCGCTTCTTGTGATTTTTGTGTATATTTTTCCAGGTTCATAGGGTCCTCCTATACAAATAAATGCATGATTCTATTGTATGCTGGTGATATTAGACAGGAATAAACAAAACATCAAAATTAGATCAGCAAAAAAGTGTCAATCCCGTTAACCAAAGAAATTCTGTAATTGAATTAAAAATTCAAATCACTTATATTAATGGGTGGCTCGAAAATACGCGCCAAGCGGCTTTCATCATCCACCACCCAGCAAGCCAGCAGCATGGTGAACGGCACTGCCAGGAAAAGCCCGATCGTCCTTACCAGGGAACGCACGATCTCCTCTGCGGTGTAAATAGAATAAGAATCATTACCCCCAAAAAAATTCTGGCTGAATTCTTGATTGGTAATCTGTGAAGACACAATCAGCATCAATGGTCAGTTTTCACAGAAAGTTTCATCACTGCTCGATATCCGCATATCTCATTATTATGATCACTCAACAAGGGACATCCGGCACAGGTTCCTCGAGAACAAGCCGACGTTATCTTTAATCGTCTTGCTGCATTCCCCTTGTTTATCGTTTGCAGTATCCCCTTGACTGCACGGGGATCCATATCAAGATCTCTCGCCAGGTCTTTAATCAGTACTACACCATTATTCTTCTTTATTTCTTGCAATATTTTTTGTATCATTTTTTACCAATTCATCATTCGACCAGGCAGGGTCTTGTTCTTCCCTGCCTGGTTCTTCATGGGATTTAGAATAGCGAGCCAATCTGAAAGATCAGTACAGACATGATCCAGGCAATGCCAAACTGCCCAATTACACTTACCCACATCCACTTTGCGCCAAATTCGTGTTTTTCAGCAGCGACTGCCGCCATACAGGGTGTGTAGAGAAGGACAAATACCATGAAAGCAAAAGAAGCCAATGCCCCTTTTCCGCCACTTGATTTTTCAAAACCGTTCTGAACTGCGTTCATTAACGCGGTCGGTTCGGGTTCATCCTCGTTATTAAACAAATCAATGCCAACAATAAGCGGAATTGATTTGATCGTATCCCAGGCAGTTGCAAAGAACGAAGTTACCATCTCCCACACATCCGAAAAGAAAGTAGTTTGCACAACGCCCTCTTCCTCAACTTCCTCGATTCCATATAGTTGAGCCATAGTACTGATCACCACTTCCTTCGCAACAAAGCCTGTCATCAATGAACCGGCTGCTTCCCAGGTGCCAAACCCGGCAGGTTTGAATATCGGAGCAACCACAGAGGAAGCAATTGCAAAAGCGCTATCACTTACCGGAGTGTTTGCAAAACTTCCTTCACCTTTCATCGGAGTAGACAACAACACCCAGACGATAACACTTGTAGCGAGAATGATGCTCCGGGCTTTTTTAACAAATGCAGAGGTGCGTTCAGCCATTTGTGTCCAGATGCTTTTAAAAGTCGGCTTACGGTATGGAGGTAATTCCATGACAAAGGGAGAATTTTGACTCTTTTTAAACACTGTATTCTTCAGCAGAACACCCACCACTACCGCCATTACGATTCCCAGTATATAGAGCGAGAAGATGACCGCACCCGTGTTTTCGGGAAAGAAAATAGAAGCAAAAAGAACATACACCGGCAAGCGTGCACTGCAACTCATAAATGGCACCAACAGGCTTGTTAGAATTCTATCCTTCTCATTTTCCAGCGTGCGGGTAGCATAGATGGCGGGTACGCCGCATCCGAATCCAATAATCATCGGAAGAAAACTTTTACCATGCAACCCCAAACCATGCATCAGGCGATCCATCACAAAAGCGGCTCTTGCCATATAGCCCGAATCTTCCAGAATCGCCAGAGCAAAGTAGAGCATCATCAATACCGGCACAAATACCAGCACTCCTCCTACGCCTGCAATCACGCCATCCACGAGCATTGATTCCACCCAGGAGCCATCCAGCTTCAGTAAAGACAAAACAGCTATAACCCAATTGGTAATTGGACCGCTGATCACGCCATCCACCCAATCCAGGAATGGACCGGCTACATCGGTTGTAAGCTTGAATACTACCCACATCAAAGCCAGGAAGATCGGCATTCCAAAGATGCGATGCGTTACAACTCGATCGATCTTATCCGATAAACTTATGGCTGTCTTTTGTGGTTTGACAACGGAAGCATTAACATAATCATGGATTGCGGTGTAATAAGCATCTGCAATTTCGGTATCGATATCCATTTCGGAACCTGAAGAATGTTCCTGAATATAGTCCTGCGCTTCAAGCAGCAATGGCGTATAGCTGGAGTCTCCTTGCAGATCGTTCAGAATGGCTTTATCCGTTTCCAGCAATTTTATCGCAACCCATCTTGCATTAAAAGAAGCGACCAGTTCTGGATATTGTTCAATTTGATTTTGGAGTTTCTGAATCTCAGCTTCCAGTTTTCCCTTGAACTGAACATGTTTCTTTTTTATATATTTTTCTTTAGTATTTACCACCTGAAGAATCATTTCCTGTAGATCTGAAATACCTTCCCCCTCTCGGGCTATCAGGCAGACCACCGGAACACCCAATGCTGCACTCAGCTTTTCCGTATCAATCCTGATTGCGTTTTCTCTCACAATATCCATCATGTTTAGTGCCACAATTATCGGCACGCCCAGTTCAATAAGCTGCATTGTCAAATATAAATTCCGTTCGATATTTGAAGCATCAACGATGGAAACCACCAGGTCAGGTTTTTCCTTGATGACATAATCTCTTGCAATGACTTCTTCGAGCGAATATGCAGTAAGACTGTATGTTCCCGGCAAGTCCACCACATTGATCTTTTGCCCTTTATATTGAAAATTCCCCTCTTTCTTTTCTACCGTCTTTCCGGGCCAGTTACCCACATGCTGTTTTGTACCGGTAAGCTGGTTAAACACGGTGGATTTGCCACAGTTGGGGTTCCCAGCCAGCGCGATCGTGTAATTCCTTTCCATTTCTTCTCCAATATGTTTTATTTATGATCTATCAATGATGATGCCAAAAATGCTTAGACATCCGGGTTTGGCCATGTCTGAATCTTCCAACCTCTTGGTTCCTTGAATTTGATTCACAAATGGGTTCTGCTTGAGGTTCAACTTGAATATGATGCAACAAGCCTCGCCCGATCGCCAATCGCGAATCTTTCACCGCCAAAATGATCGGTCCATCATCATTCTGTGCAACAATCGTTATCTCCGTTCCGGGGATTAAGCCCAACGCTGTTAGACGTTTTTGCACACCCAACCCACCCCGGATGGAGACAAGTTTGAGAAGCTGCCCTTCCGGCGCGAGGCTAAGCGGCATCATGCAGTTCCTGAACCGTCACCAGGCGTGCTTCTTTTTTGCGCAGCGATAGGTTGTATCCTTTTACTTCGAATTCGATCGGATCTCCCAATGGTGCGATCCGCACTACTTTGATTTCCGTCCCCTTGATCAAACCCATGTCCATCATTCTGGTGCGCACCGCTCCTTCACCTCTAATTTCTTGTATGATACAGGTTTGACCAGGAGTCACATTGTCTAGACTAATCATAAAAACCTCCTTTATTACTGTTATGCAATCTTGATAGTTAGCATATACTAATTTACAAGAACTGTCAAGGAATTATTAGAGATTTATTAATTTCAAAAAAAGTAAGTATCCAGACGAATATCTCACTACTGACAAACGCATCCCAACCTTGCGCCGGATGTTCAACATCCGTGAAGGGATCGATCTTCGCAGCCATAGCATGCATTGGCATGCCCAGGAAATCCACCTCGAGAAAAAGGACCTTTGAAAAATAAAACGGTACCGGTCGAGGAAATGCGCAGGTTGTACTGGAAGTTCTTCGGGAGGAAGAAAACTCGGGGATACCGCATGAGAACACGATCACTAAGGTTAGGCTTTCTGATCTTGAAGGTATATTTCAACGGATTCACTCTGGAATCTTCCTTGCCGCCCTTAACCTGGCGAATACCTCCACAGGATGAATTAATTTCAGTCTGGTGGTGGATATAATTTCATAAGCAACCTTTTATGATAGGAGCGTGAATGGAGGTTGCATCATGCTTACAACCCAAAATAGGGTCGATACTGTGCTGTTACCATCGATCTTTACGCGCACCGTGGCAGCCATTGAACAAATAACATCCCTGTATCCGGCAGTAGCCCTAGAGGAAATCCAGGAATACTCACTGCAGGATCGGGTAGATATAAAATATCTGGTCAGGTTGGTAGACCTACCTTCACTCTTAGCGACGCTTACTTCCAATTGTGCTATCCTGGAAACAGGATCGAAGCGCATCAGTGAATACCATACGCTATATTTTGATACACCCACCTTAAATTTTTATTTTGATCATCACAATGGAAAACGCCCGCGCTATAAAATTCGCATGCGCGAGTATCACAACACCAATGATATTTTTCTTGAGGTCAAGAAAAAAGAGAATGACCTGCGCACCATGAAAAATCGTATGCCGATCATTTGCATCCGGCAATCATTGGCCCCGGACATGCAAGCGTTCCTTGCTCAATTTTATTCAGGTGATTCCAAAAATTTGAAACCGGTCTTGTGGAACAATTTTAAAAGGATCACGCTAATCAATACAGGCTCCTGTGAACGGGCAACATTCGACATCGGATTGAGTTTTTCCAATAACATTAATTCCCTTCAATTGTCGCATTTAGCTGTGGTGGAATTGAAACAGGGCGACTATTCCAGAGGATCCATCATTCTGCAGGCGTTGAGAGAAAAGGGCTACCAACCCATTTCTCTCAGCAAATACTGCACGGGTGTGGCTTTTCTCAACCCCGGTATCAAGCGCAACCGTTTCAAACAAAATTTTTTACAATTCAAAGCTTCAACAAAAAGGATCCATAATAATGTCACCATTTCTCCAGTACATGCTTGATTTCCTCATTAACTTTCTGACCGCCTTTGTGATCGTCCGCTTCATTTATTACCCACAACGGCGTTCTCAGAAATTTGTGCTGACATTTTTAGGTTTCAACAGCATCATCTTTATCCTGTTCAATTACATGGCAAGTATTGAACTCAGCATGGGAGTCGGATTCGGTCTTTTTGCAATCTTCTCCATCCTGCGTTACCGCACCGACCCGATGCCATCGCGTGAGATGACCTATCTTTTCATTCTGATCGCGCTTCCCATGATCAATTACGTTATGCTCAGCCAGGATGCCTATTTGGAATTAGGTTTGACCACACTGCTGATTTGCCTGGTGATGCTCTTTCTCGAAAAAGGCTGGGGATTCCATTTCATGTCCTCCAAAGCGATCACCTATGAAAAAATCGATCTGATCAACACGAACAATCAGAAAGAATTAATCGCTGACTTGGAAGAACGAACGGGCTTGATGATCCATTATGTGGATATCAATAAAATAAACTTCTTGAACGATACTGCCGAGATCAAGGTCTATTACGAGGAAGTGAAAAATGATCGATAAACTGGAAATCTTCCTTGCATTTATAGAGTACAGGCGGGCGCTGTTTCAGAATCAGCATGACTGCTCGCAGTGTCCGAGAATCCCCTTGCCACAGGCAGCCCTCCAACTAGAGGACTGCCTGAAATCTTTCATTACTTTCTTTCAAGATGGTGTTGAACGGCATAGATGGCTGCTTGAACGCGATCTCTCAGATGCAGTGTGTTCAGAACTTTTGAAACATAGTTCTTCACCGTCCCTTCGGTAAAGAATAACTCTTCTGCAATCTCGCGGTTGGAATACCCTTCCGCGATCATACACAAGATCTCATATTCTTTTTCATTGAGCAGAGAAATCTCCTCTTCTGGTTCCGGGGACCCTTCTGTATCGCGCAGTAAATTACGTTCCACCAGCATCCCAATGGTATCCGAAGAGAACTGCGAAACCCCGCGATAAGCCAGCCGGATCGCCTCAGCCAGATCATCTTTGGGAATATCTTTTAATAAATACCCATTTGCACCGGCTTTAATAGCCTTCACAATATAATCATCGTTGTTAAACGTAGTCAGCATAATGATGCGAATATCCTTATTGAATTGTCGAATCTGGTAGGTGGCATCAATTCCACCCAGACCTGGCATGCGGATATCCATGAGAATTACATCTACAGGAATCTTTTGCAAGATATCCAACGCCTGCTGCCCATCGGAGGCAGTGCCAACGATATTAAAATCATCTTTAATTTCCAAAAGAGCTTTAATACCATCCCGCACCAGCTGCTGGTCATCCACAATCAGAACTTTGATTTTTTCACTCATGATCATTTTCCCTTTATTGACCTTCCTGCTTCAATGGAATATGGATCTCGATGCTGGTACCTTTCTTCTTATTACTAACAATATTGATCGTTCCGTTCAGCAACTCCACCCGCTGGTGAATACTTGAAAGACCATAATGCCCCGACTGATCGGTAGTTTTAGCGACCTTAAACCCGACCCCATCATCTTTTACCTGCATGATCATTTCGCGTGCTTTAAAATTGATGGACACACTCACATTTTCAGCGTGAGCGTGTTTTTGAACATTGGTCAGAGATTCCTGCAATATATAAAACAGATTCCGGCGGATGATCTTGGCAAAGGCAAATTCATTTCCTTCATATTTATAATCAAAGGTTTTGAATTCATTCCTGTAATTATTGACCAGTTCCTCTGCTTTCTCTTTCAAACTGTAAATATCTTCGTGGTCATGCAAGCCATCTACAAACCGGCGCACTTCGCGCAAGGCCTGTTCCACGGAATACTTGGCATTGATGATCGCCTCATCCACTGTTTCAGAGGAAATGGAACGATAGGCAAGCGCTTTTTCAAGCTGGATATTGATCGCCACCAGATAATGACCGATGGAATCATGCAGATCGTTGGAAAGCTGCACTCTTTCTTCCATGATAGATAAGCGGGATAGATCATCAATATACGTACGCAGTTCAATATTAGAACGGGATAATTCTTCGATGATCTCTTGATTTTTGAATGTGGTTTTTTTATCCCTCTCTGCGAAAACAGCCGTCAATTGAAAAAACACCACACTGGCTAATGCCGGAAGGGTTGCGGGGGTTGGGAAAAAAGCGGAAATGGTATAAAAATAATACAAAACAACTGTGGTCGTTAACAAACTGATCACCAGCCCAAATACCATAAAAGCATGGTATGGGATGATTCCAAAAAGAATACGTGAAAAATGAGTGATGTCAATATTTTGCATGAATCCGATAACAATTACACGCAGAAGAAAGAATAGTGTGTGCATGAATAAACGGGTTTTCGAATAAAAAATCATGTCAAAAAGATCAAATGCTGCGAGCAGGAAATATCCCGAAAACAGTACCCATTTTTTCCAATGCGGTTCTGCAGCAGTTAATTCCCCCTGAAAAACAAAATAATCCAAAGCGCTCACCAATCCAAAAGTAAGCACTGCAAAAAGAGACAATGCGTAAGGGAAACGACTTGTAAGCATGCGCCGATTTTTCATCGTGTTAGATTATATTCTCAAAAACCTTTCTCCCACATTGCTTCAGTCATCTTCTATCAGTCGTAGGTAATTTAAATAATACACCAGTTCAATTCCAATTCCCTTACCATTTGGACTGGAAGTGAATTGCACATATACTTAGAATACTTGGAAAATTCAGCATTGCTAAGGATAAAAATGGACTGGAAAAAAAGATTACTATTGAACACCGGCAGAACCATAATGACTCTTTTTGCCAGATTGTTTTTGGAATTCAACGTTCACTATGAGGTCCCACTACCGTTTGGAGCAAAGATCCTTGCTCCAAACCACCCTACCACTACGGACCCATTTCTATTGAGTTTGGTCACAGAAGAACCGCTGGTCATTTTGGTAAACAAAAAAATAATGCAAATTCCATTGGTCGGAAAGGTCATCGAACAAGCAGGTACCATCCCTGTTGACAAGGAAAATGGAAATGGTGCAGAGATCATTGCCCGATCCATTCAAATGTTGCAGCAAAATTTACCGATTGGGATATTTCCCGAAGGATGTTTAACTCCCGATATCCATACGCTCTCCGAATTGCACACAGGTGTTACACGCATCGCATTAGCAGCCCAGGCACCGATCGTTCCGGTAGGTATTTATGTCCATCCAGAATTTATTCGCAGGATCCTTTTCCATAAGAAATATGGATTGGATGAATCACGTTGGCTTCTGCATGGGAAATATTACATCACAATCGGTGCGCCGCTTAGTTTCGATGGGGACATTGAAAATAGAGAATTGGTCAGAGAATTTACACAAAAAATTTCGTCTGAAATCAAACGGTTGATGCTGGCAAGTGAAGTAAGAGCTGTTCAAAAAGGGATTGCCTGGAATCCAATCATTCCATTTGCATCCCAGCTCCCGCATGATCTATAAGCTCATCACTCTCAACAAGGAAATTAGAAAAATTATGTATTTTCCTTCTTAATAATTCCTTCGCGCCAAGCAAATACAGCGGCTTGGGTTCGATCAGCAAGATGTAGTTTACTGAGAATATTGCTGACATGGCTCTTCACCGTTTTTTCACTGATCACCAGTTTTTCAGCTATTTCAGCATTCGATAAGCCCTCCGCGATCAAAGCCAACACTTCCTGCTCTCTTGCTGTAAGTTGCATATAATCCTGCATTCCATCGCTGCGATCTTCGCGCCATTCGCCGATCAAACGTGAAGCAATTTTTGAGGAGAGAGTTGCTTCTCCTCTTGCAGCCGACCGAATGGCGTTCGCCAGCTCTTCGGGTCCGATGTTTTTCAGAATATATGATAAAGCGCCGGCTTTAATGGCAGGGAAGATATTGGAATCTTCATGATAAGAAGTAAGAATGATGATCTGCGAACGCGGGCTCACCTGCCTGACTCGCCAGGTAGCTTCCACGCCATCCATTTCAGGCATTTTCAGATCCATCAAGACCACATCCGGAGCCTGCTGCTCGGCAAGTTTCACTGCCTGGGTGCCCGATTCAGCTTCAGCAATGATCTGAATATCCGGCAGCACATCCAGATAAGCACGGATGCCACTGCGCACAATGGCATGATCATCAACTAGCATAATGGTGATCTTATCGTTTGTCATCATTTTTCTGCTCCGTTTTCGGTTGGGGAATCATAATGGTGATTGTTGTCCCGCCGGTTGATGTATTTACCTTGATTGTCCCATTTAATTCCCTCACTCGTTCTTCCATTGAGTGCAGACCCAACCCCTGTTTAATAGATGCTTTGTCAAATCCAATCCCATTATCACTGATCTGCAATGTTAATAGGTCAGTTCCAAAGGTCAGGAATATACTTGCCGCCGAGGCCCGGCTGTGACGGCTTATATTCGAAAGGGCTTCTTGAATAACTCGGAAAAGTGATTGCTCAATTTCCTGTGCTACGGTCTTTTCTCCACCATCTACTCGAAACACAACCGATACACCGCTTTGTTTTTCCCACACCTTGAGATAATCGCGCAATGCCACCTGGAGAGATTGATCACCCAGTTGTACAGGGCGCAGGGTATTGATCAAAGTAGTTAATTCACCCAGCGCCTGCTGGGCAAGCTTTGAAGAGATCTCCACCTGTAGAATGGCTTTCT
>CAYLUJ010000083.1:0-10723 GCA_964386805.1 uncultured Pelolinea sp.
GTTTCTATCATGGGCTGGTGGAGCGACACACTGCTCCCAGGCGCCCGGTGTGGGGAAGGCACTGCACGGCAACCCACCCTCCTCCCGCCGGGACTAATTTAGACATTTAACATTGAAAAATCGCTGGCTGCCGGTCTTTCGCGGGATGATGTGCTGTATGCATTGTGAAAAAAAGATGTAGAGAGAGGCGATACCCTTATAAAAGAATTAATACCTCTAATCTAAAAAAAGGAAAGATATTATGAATTTAAGCAAAATAATAAAACTTGGTTATTTATTGTTGTCTTCAGTTTTTAAAAATTGAATATAATGTTTTTATGATTACTCAACCATCATTCTATGAAGACCATGAGCTAGTCAATATTCAAGAAGCAAGCGTATGGGCATCCCAATACTTGGATCGTAAAGTATCAGTAGCCAATATTTCCTATTTGATCCAATACGGACGAGTTAGAAAATATCAAAATAATGGTAATACTCTCTTATGTTTGGATGAATTAAAAAATTATTATGATAGCCAAACTGATGAAAAAAAATGGAAAAACAAGTATGGGAAAAACCTCAATTGGCATCTTTCATTTACAGAATACAAAGAATATGAGAGAACCAAACACGTTCATAGAATACATCCATATAAAGGGAAATTTATTCCACAGTTAGTGGAATATTTCTTAGATTCTCATACTGATGAATTTAAAACCGACGTATATTTTCATGAAGGAGATATTGTTTTAGATCCCTTCTGTGGAAGTGGAACGGCATTGGTGCAGGCAAACGAACTCAATATGCATGCATTGGGCGTTGATATTTCTTCATTTAACGCCATGATAACGAACACAAAAGTAAGTGAACATGATTTAGTTTTACTTCACAAGACAATCAATGACCTTACTTACGGATTGAATTCTTTTCAAAAGTCACGAAACAACCTCGCATTTGAAAGAAAACTTCTTTCTGAGCTTGCATCGTTTAATTCAAAATATTTCCCCTCGCCGGAATATAGAAGAAAGGTGAATAGAAGAGAAATCAATGAAGAAAAATATGGGAAAGAAAAAGAAGAAGAATTTCTAACGACTTATCAAACCCTTGTCAAGCAATTCGGGATAACAATTGAGCAAGACAAAAAAAATACATTTTTAGAAAAATGGTTTTTACTTCCTATAAGAGAAGAAATTAGTTATTTATCATCGGAAATCCAAAGAATCGAAAATGAATCAGTAAAGCGTGATATTTCAATAATTTTAAGTAGGACAATCCGATCTTGTAGAGCAACGACTCATGCGGATTTGGGAACGCTAAAGGACCCAGTAATAACTACGTATTATTGCAGAAAACACGGGAAAGTTTGCAAACCAGTCTTTTCAATAAGCAATTGGTGGAACACTTACACAAAAGATACAATCGAGCGCTTCAGAGTATTTGCTAACCTTCGAACAGATACTTTTCAAATTTGTTTAACAGGCGATAGTCGTGAAATCAATTTAATTGATGAAACCCGAAAAGTTGACGCAAAATTTGCTGATCTACTTCAATCTCAAAAAATCCGTGGTATTTTTTCCAGTCCGCCATATGTCGGTTTGATTGATTACCACGAGCAACACGCATATGCTTACGAACTATTGGGATTATCACGAAAAGATGAATTAGAGATAGGACCACTTTACAAAGGACAAGGAAAAGAAGCACAAGACTCCTATTCACAAAGCATTTCACAGGTGCTTATAAACTGTAAAAAGTATCTCAAAGATGATTTTGATATTTTCTTAGTGGCGAACGATAAATATAATCTCTATCCAAGAATTGCAGATCTGGCAGAAATGAAAATTGTGAATCAATACAAGAGACCTGTGCTTAATCGTGTAGAAAAAGACAGAAATTCCACCTATGCTGAAACAATTTTTCACATGAAGGGGAAATAATATGGCATTAACAGATGAACAAAAACGAAGTGTCAAAAAAATAATTATTGAAAGCTTAAGGAATAAATTTCAATCTTACAATCCCGAATCAATAAACATGCCTTTTCATTACCGATTGCTAGGAAAAGACCGAATGGCACTTTATTCCTTTATTCAATCATTAAATACGACTTTTGGCACTTCAATCTTTGAACCTATAGCAGTGGTTCTGGCAAAAGAAAGTTTTTATGATGCACAAAAACAAGTCAAAGTTGGTAATTCGATAAGTAGTGAAGCTCAAACTGAGATACAGCAAATAATGAATGCACTTTCTATAGGAAATGATCCGGATAAAAATACAGAAGTAGAAAGAATTCGGAGTGTAGCAAATAAAGGTCAAATTAACAGAATACGTACTGTTAAAGTGGATCTTTATATTAAAGATAATAATGGAATCATTTATTTGTTTGACCTAAAGACAGCAAAACCAAATGTAGGTGATTTTATTGGCTATAAAAGAACACTCCTAGAATGGATTGCTGTTTATCTTTTAACCTCTCCAGAGACCAACATAAAATCTTATATTGCAATCCCTTATAATCCTTACGAACCAGAGCCATATCAACGCTGGACACTAAAGGGGATGTTAGATTTAAGAAATGAATTAATGGTGGCAGAAGAATTCTGGGATTTTCTAGGCGGAAAAGGAACGTATAACGATCTATTGGAGTGCTTTGAGAAGGCGGGCATCGAATTACGATCTGAAATTGATAAACACTTTGAAAAATTCAAAAAATAGAATTCTTTATGAGTCGCATACAAATAGTTATTTAACGAATTAAATCGTAATGTGTAATTAAAAATATGTAAGATTTTGTATGAATATTAGATTTTTAACCCTGTACTTCCTTCTTTTTAATGTCCAATAAATGCACTCTGAACGGAATGGAGTGAATGCAGTTTCCATCCAGAAACAGCAGTAAATGGTATTCCCCCGCTTCGGCTAGATCAATGCCGTAAAAAGCGTAGATCATGGTCAGCTTGACGACCTTGCCTGAACTCCCTTGCTGTTTGACTTCCTGCACGATCCTTTTTGTGATCTCTTTTTCGGAGGGAGCGGAGATCACCACTTCCAATTTGAAGATTTCGCTGTCGACCTTATCCAATTCCAGGATGGTGAACAACTGCTGGTATTTGGAAGGGAGCTGCAATACATTGATGTCGGTGAACATGCCGATGATGCTGGTCTTGCCAGCCACATCTCGATAGGCGTAATCGCACAGGTACATCCAGTTTATTTTTGGCAAAGTTTCCTCCCGAAAGTCCTGGCATAATCATACCGCGCGAAATGATAAAAAACCAATGATTTTGATTTAAATAGCGACACCGGGCATCCTGAAAAGATATCCTGTGTTTGGAGGGTTGTAGACTTTTTTAGCTCACAAGAGAGACCGCTCTCTCGCTTTCACCGTACCATAGTAAGAGTACTATTCCAACCGTGAAATTACCTAGCAATTATAGATCTGCAATCTTCATTTCCAGAATTGAAATAACATTTTATAATCCCGAATAAATCCTATAAAATTAATTCCAGATATTCATATTTGGACCAGGGATGTATGGGAACAAAATTCCTTAATAGAAAATATTATTTTGTTGATGAAGCAGGAAGTCCTTCCATATTTGATAAAAAAGGGAGAATCATTGTAGGGACTCCGGGATGTTCACATTATTTCATGATCGGTTTCTTAGATATTGATGACCCAATATCATTGAGAGAAAATCTTGAAGATTTGCGAAAAAGCTTATTGAATGATCCATATTTCAAAAATGTTCCATCAATGCAATTGCATGCGAAAAAAACCGCATTAGCATTTCATGCCAAAGATGATGTGCCTGAAGTGCGACGAGAAGTTTATAAATTTCTGCATTCAATAGATAATTTAAAATTCAATGCTGTTGTAAAAGATAAGCTGAATGTAGTCCATTATGCATTAGAAAGAAGAAAAACGAATTCATCATATCGATACAATCCCAATGAACTTTATGATTTTTTAGCACGTAGATTATTTAAATCGAGCCTTCATCTCGCGTCTGAATACCAAGTGTGTTTTGCAATCCGGGGAAATAAACCAAGAACAGAAGCATTTGGTGAAAGCCTTTTCATATCCCAAGCGAGATTTTTAGAAGGAAAGGGAATACAAAATAAATCTGAAATTAAAATACTTCCCACATACTCAAGAAATGAATCTTGCTTACAAGCAGTTGATTATTATTTGTGGGCTTTACAACGGCTTTATGAAATGCGCGAAGATAGATATTTTTCCTATCTCAATGATCAATTCAAATTAATCATTGATATTGATGATACCCGAAATAAGAAATATGGGGAATATTATGATGCGAAAAATGAATTATTTCTTGAAAAATTGCCACCTAGATAAAAAGAAAATCCAGAGATATAGGATCATCGAAATGATCTCACGGCATGAAGCCGAATTTTGTCTCTGGGTAACTCTATTATAGGTCGGGATAATATTTTGTCAAATTAGAATTTTATAAGATTATTCCAGTTTTTGGAATTTCTACCAACGTGGGTAACCCTGGTCATCCGCATAGGACGAGGTAGTTTTCCTGGCGAAAGCGCGCACGAAAAGCACGCCAAACAGAAACCCTCCCACATGTGCCCACCAGGCTATTCCACTGGCGTCAGTACCTGATCCGATCACGAAGGAACTGAACCCGGAGAAGATCTGCATGACGAACCAGATGCCCAGGTAGACGATAGCGGGCAGGCGGATGAAGCCGCCAAAAAAGAAAATGGGAATGAAGGTGACCACGCGCGAGCTGGGAAAAAGCACGAAATAGGCACCCATGACCGCCGCGATGGCGCCGCTGGCACCCAGCGTGGGAACGGCTAAAGTGGGAGCGAAGAAATACTGCAGCAGCGCAGCGCTGATGCCGCCTAACAAATAGAAAAGCAGGTAGCGCAGGGAGCCCAGGCGGTCTTCAATGTTATCGCCGAAGATCATCAGAAACCACATGTTGCTGATGAGATGGTACCAACTGCCGTGCAGGAACATATGAGTGAGGAAAGGCAGCAGGGTGATGGGGTTGGCGAGGTTCACTCTGACGGGAGTGAGCGCAAAGGCGGATATGAACAGATTGGAAAAATTACCTGAAGAGAAATATTCGACCATAAAAACGAGCACGTTAGTGATGATGATCAGCCAGTTCATGATCGGGAATCTGGTGGTGCGTTGGGTATCTCGAATAGGGATCATAGGGCTCTCTTTCTAAAAAAGTATAGCGAACCTTCATCAAAACACAAATAAGAACTGTGTAAGAACAATCATCTCTCCTGTTAATTATAGACATTAAGCATCGGGGGAAAGCATAAAAAAGAGCTCCCAGGCACCGCTGGCTTTTTGATTAAAAATAGAATTATCATCCGCGATCACGATCCAGGTGTTGCCCGGCTTGAGCGCGAAGGGATTGCCGGAAGCATCGAAGAACTGGATGGGCGCTTGATCGTTGGGGACTTTCCACTGCCCTTCGAACATCTGTCCATCGCGGTAGAAGACAGCGCGTTTTCCTTCGATATTCTTCATGATCTCGATCTCATGCTCGCTCGGAGCATTTTCGATATAGTGGGTGAAGATGATAATGATGTTATCAAACGCCAACTGCTCGCCGGTGACGCGGTCCAGCAGTGGGATCATTCTGAAATTGCCGTCCTCTTCATCCCCTTCCATTTCCTCGATCCAGCGCAGATAGGTGCCGGATGCGGCATCATATTTCCATTCAGCACGGTTATAGTAATTGAAAAGGATGTTGACCTGTTCCACAGGTGTACCGCCGGCAGGAACTTGCTCACTAAAAACCATACCATCCAGGTCGGGAGTGCCGCCCGGGTCAATGCCATTCTGTTTGGCATACGCGCTGATATCCGCGGAGCTGGCGAATACGCCGATTACACTGTGGGTATCCGTTCCGCAAAAGGCAGGACAGGGCGCTTCCTGATAGGAAATGGCGCGTTCACCAAGTGCTTGCATCAGATAAGCATCCGTATCCTCATCGGCACTGCCGTAACCGAGAATGCCCCAATAGAGCCTGACCAGCTCGGCATCCACCAACCGACCGGAGCGCACCGGTCCGATGCTGGGGCTGTCGTTTCCATAATACATAGCTAGAAAACGATTGGTGCCGCTGCCAATGTAATAATCGAAGACGATATCGGCAAAGGAGAGACCGGCATGCGGTCTGCCAAGACGCGGGTAGTTGGCAACCTTCACCATCACTGGCATGCGATCCAGAATGGATGGATCCGCAACGGGCAAGCCGGTGAGTGGATTGAGCACGACCTGCGGAGTGGCTGTGGCAGTGGAAAGAGGTGGCTGGGTAGGTTCGACTTTCTGTGTTGCGGGAGAGGCTGCCGCGGTTGGCTGCACAGCTGCATCTGCCTGGCAGCTAACCAGCAATAAAGTACCTAGAATTATGAAGAGAATACCTTTTTTCATGCTATTCATCATTGTTGCACAGGTGCATTATAACGAAAAATAGAAGGCTGCCCACAAGTATAATTGAAGCAAGAGGATCCCATGGAAGAGAAAAAGATTCGAGTTCTCATTGCAAAACCTGGATTGGACGGGCACGATCGGGGTGCCAAGATCATTGCACGTGCCTTACGCGACGCGGGCATGGAAGTCATCTATACCGGGCTGCGCCAGACCCCCGAAATGGTGGTGCAAGCAGCTCTGCAGGAAGATGTGGATGTGATCGGGCTTTCCATCCTTTCGGGTGCGCACATGTCGCTGGTTCCGCGCATTCTTGAATTGGCAAAACAAGCCAAACTGGATGATGTTCAGGTTTTTCTAGGCGGCATCATCCCCGAAGCAGATGCCAAAGCGCTTATCAAGCTAGGTGTGAAAGCCGTATATGGACCCGGAACCTCCACTACCCAGGTCGTGGATGATATCCGTACTATGCTTGAAAAAGTATAGCGGGCTCATGCATGGCTGAAATGATTCAGGAAGTTTCACAAGGAGACCGCAGAGCGCTGGCTCGCCTGATCACGCTGGTTGAGAATGATGATGCGCAGGGGCAGCAGGCATTGGATGCGCTTTTCTCGAAAACAGGGCAAGCGCATGTGGTTGGCATCACCGGAGCCAGCGGGGCGGGAAAATCGAGCCTGGTGAACTGCCTGGTTGATACCATCATTAAACAAAATCCAGAAATACTTGTGGCGGTGATCGCGGTGGACCCCACCAGCCCCTTTAGCGGCGGAGCGGTGCTGGGGGATCGCATCCGCATGCGCGCCATTGCTGAAAATCACAATGTGTTTATCCGTTCCATGGCTAGCCGCGGCGCACTGGGCGGGCTGGCGCACAATACCCAGGCGGTCTCATTGGTGCTGGATGCTGCCGGATATGATTTCATTATTGTGGAAACCGTGGGAGCAGGGCAATCGGAAGTGGAAATTGCCAGCCTGGCGCATAGTGTGATCGTTGTAGAAGCCCCCGGATTGGGAGATGATGTGCAGGCAGCCAAAGCCGGTATCATGGAAATTGCCGATATTCTGGTGTTGAACAAAGCCGATAAAGCAGATGTGGATGCGGCGGAAATGGCGCTGCGTTCCATGCTCGCCATGGGTTATCCATCAAAAAGTAGCGACCGGTCTACCTGGGTACCTCCCATTCTGCGAACGGTTGCCACGGATGGGGAGGGTGTTGTAGAGGTAGTGAAAGCTCTTCAAGTGCACGCCGAATTTCTCCGCTCCAGTGGTACTTGGCAGCAGCGTGATCAGATGCGGCTGCGTGCTTTTCTGCGCGGATTGCTCGAGCGCAAGCGCGACCAAGAATGGCAACAACTTACCCAAAAGGATGAATTCAAGAATGTTTTTGAACAGGTATTCACTCGAAAGTTATCTCCCTACGCGGCTATTGAGCACCTGCGGGGAGTTTCCTTTCTTAAAAATTGCCATTAAAGTCCCCACGAATCCATTTTCGCATTAAAATCTTAAAAAGTGCATTTATTTTAAGGAGAAGCAGTTATCATGCAACGTACTTATATTGGTGATTTAAGCAATCATATTGATCAAGAAGTAAAGGTGCAGGGCTGGCTGCAAATTTTACGCGACCAGAAAAAAATGCAGTTCCTCATCCTGCGTGACCGCACCGGGTTGGTGCAGGTGGCACATTATCGACCAGCCAATGAAGAGCTGGCAAACCAGATCTCCACGCTGGGGGTCGAATCTACACTGACCATTACTGGCAAAGTGGTCAGGAACGATGTGGTTAAATTGGGTGGGCTGGAGATCCAGTTGCAAAATTTGACGGTGGAAAATGCAGCGGAAACCCCCATGCCGTATGATCCCTTTGATGATGCAAATATCCCTTCTGTGGATTTTCGCATGGATTGGCGTTATCTCGACCTGCGCCGCCCGCAAAACCTGCTCATTTTCGAAGTACAGACCACGCTTGAGCATGCCATGCGCGAGTTCTGGCTGCAAAATGATTTCATAGAAATGCACTCCCCCAAGACCACGAGCAGCCCCAGCGAAAGCGGTGCGGAACTCTTCCAACTGGAATATTTCGACCGCAAAGCGTATCTGACGCAATCTCCCCAATTCTACAAACAAATGGGCATGGCTGCCGGGTTCGAACGTGTTTTTGAAATAGGCCCTGTCTTTCGCGCTGATCCTTCCTTCACCTCCCGCCACATGACGGAATTTACCGGGTTGGATGTGGAGATGTCGTGGATCGACTCGCATGAAGATGTGATGGTGTTCACCGAACGCTGGCTGCAGTATGCCTACCAGCGGGTGAAAGAGAAGAACGGTGAGCAGATCAAGGCAGCCTACGGGTTTAACCTGCAGGTTCCAGAAATACCGTTCCCACGCATTTGCATGGCGGATGCGGTCAAAGCCTTGAAAGAAGTGGGCTATGAACTGCCACCTGAGAAAAAAGGTGATCTTGACCCTGGTGGGGAGCGCGCGCTGGCAGATTACATTAAAAAGAAATATAAGCATGATTTTTTCTTCCTGACCGATTGGCCTATTCAGGTGCGACCTTTCTACCACATGCACCATCCGGATAATGAAAGTCTCACCCGCAGCTTTGATTTGATCGCGGGCGGTTTGGAGATTGCCACCGGTGCACAGCGCGAACACCGTTATGAAGTGTTGAAGAAGCAGGCGCTTGAAAAAGGATTGGGGTTGGAAAATATCCAGTACTACCTTGATTTCTTCCGCTTTGGTTGCCCTCCGCATGGAGGCTTTGGCATGGGTCTCTCACGCCTGTTGATGGTGCTGCTGCAGCTCCAGAATATCCGCGAGACGGTGTACCTGTTCCGCGGACCGAACCGCTTGAATCCATAGAGGAAAAGCGATGATCATTGGTGATACGGTACGATTGCGAGGAATCGATAAAGAGGATCTGCCGCTTTTTGTGTCATGGCTGAACGATCCGGATGTGCGTCGCTACCTATCCCTCTATAATCCGCTTTCGAACGCCCAGGAAGAGAAATGGTTTGAAAATCTTGCAGCCCATTCCATTGCTGAACAACCTTTAATGATCGAAGTGCTTGATGAAAAAGAGTGGAAAGCGGTGGGGGATGTCAGCTATATCAACGTTGACCAACAGTCGCGCAATGCCGAATTGGGAGTATTCATAGGGGACCAAAAATTCTGGGGAAGAGGGATCGGCACGAAAGCCATTTCATTAATGCTTGATTATGGCTTCAAGACACTGAATTTTCATCGTGTTTACCTGCGTGTGTTTGAGCCCAATAAAAGAGGGATTCACTGCTATGAGAAGATCGGATTCAAGCACGAAGGGAGTATGCGTGAAGCATATTTCCTGGATGGTGAATATGTTGATGTTTTATTTATGAGCATTCTAAGTGAGGAATGGAGAGGAAAAAGTTGAGTATGACTACCAGCGCGTTACGGCATGACCGCATGATGTATGGGGGCATCAAATTATATGCAGGCTCCGCCTGCCCGGAGTTGGCAGAAAGCATCGCTTCTTACCTGGAAGTGCCGCTTTGTAAAACTACGATCACAACGTTCCCAAATGAGAATCTATTTGTCAAATTACATACCAGTGTGCGCGGTCAGGATTGTTACGTGATCCAGACCCTTTCTTCACCGGTGCATACTAACTTGATGGAACTGCTGATCCTGATCCAGACCTTACGCTTGGATTCTGCGGGACGTATCACGGCGGTATTTCCTTACATGTGCTATTCCCGTTCGGATAAAAAAGACCAACCGCGTGTGCCCATCACCGCCCGCCTGGTAGCGGATATGATCCAGGCTGCCGGTGCAGATCGCTATATGACGCTTGATCTGCATGCGGATCAGATTCAGGGATTTTTCTCCATCCCCGGTGACGTACTGTATGCCTCACATGTGTTGATCGAGTATTTGGATGGAATAAAAAAGAAGATGGTCAACCCGGTACTACTTTCTCCTGATCTGGGTTTCGCCAAAAAAGCGCGCAATTACGCTGAGGAACTCAATATCCCGCTAGCATTCATCGAAAAAAGACGCATTTTAAACACCGATAATCCGGAAGTGTTGACTTTGATCGGTGACGTGAAAGGAAAAGATGTGATTCTGTTGGATGAAGAGGTTTCCACTGGAAAGACCATCATTAATGCAGTGAATGTTGCTACGAAGAATGGCGCCAGAAATGTAGTGGTAGTCTTTATCCATCCCATTCTGGCAGGTGATGCTGTGGAGCAAATGGCAAAACTGCCTGTAAAAGAATTCATCACAACTGATACCATCCCGATCCCTAAGGAAAAACAAGCACAATTCG
>CAYLUJ010000084.1:0-10606 GCA_964386805.1 uncultured Pelolinea sp.
TCGGTTAAATATACATTCTCTTTGAACTGTACCGCGATCAGTTTGGAATCAACCTGGACAACCGTTCCCTTCAACCATCCCTTGACCCTATCTCTTCCTTTATCATGATCACAATTCGCCTCAACCGAATCACCTACCTCATAGGCTTCCTCAAACACTGGGGGTCTCATGAACGGTGTACTTGCCATAGAACAACTCTCCTTAAAGACAAAATTTCCATATTCTAGCATTAAAGCATATTTTTATTAATTCTAGATATGAATTCATCCAAAATCATCCGTTTAGTAAATTCTGAACTGATACGATCCAGTGCTTTCTGAATGAAACCACTCACGATCAATCCAACGCCATCCTGTTCCGAAATACCACGCGACTTTAAATAAAACTGCTGTTCTGCATCGATATTTGTGATGGTAACGCCATGCGAACAGCGCACATCATTCGTCAGGATCTCTAATCCGGGGATCGCATCCACTTTTGCTGCCTTGCTGAGGATCAAATTGTGATTGGCTTGATATCCATCGGCGCGGATGGCTTGTTTATCAACGTAGATCATGCCCTGCCATCTGCTCTGGCTCTCACCATTCACAACACCACGATACAGCAGATCACTGGTGGTATTCTCTCCCAAATGATTTTGGAAAGTATCCATATAAAAACGCTGTTTCCTTACAGGAAGGAATAAACCAGTTATCAATGCCTGACTGCCCTGCCCGATTAGATCCACCTGTAAGTGAGATTTGGAAAAACCCGATCCGGAAAGCAATGTAAACCAATTCAACGTAGCGTTTTCTTCTAACTCCGCTTTTTGATTTTGAATATCCCAGGTCTGGTCGGATGCTGTAAACAGATCAAGAATATCCAGCCGGGCCCCTTCTTCCAGAAATATTTCCGTCGTCCCTGCGCTGAATAAATCAGATGCTTCTGCACTCTTGTGCTGCCGGATGAAAGTGGCAGAAGAATTCCGAGCCAGATAGATCATAGTTGTAGAGGGAATTGCCAGTTTTTCTCCCTGATATTCCTCCTGATAAAAAATAGGAGTATCCACCTGGCTGGCTTCATCCATATAGATTACCGCAGTTTCTCGAGCAAAAGCGAATCCAAAGGCTGTGAACTTATCACTGGAAGGTGGAATAATTTGCCCGATCTTTTCGATGACTTTTTTAGGGAATATCGCTGATGGATCAGAGGTCAATCCACAAGAGATCCCTTTTTCCGATGTCGGTGGAATAAATAACCGGCTCCCATTTTGTGTATACACCCGTTGAATCCCAAAGATATTTTTGGAATACTGGATAGGTAAATCTAATGCAGGTTGCTCAGGTAATATTGTGCTTTCTCCGGGTAAACGATAATCCTGAGTCCGAAAATCTTGTAGAGAGATTTTTCGCCAACCTGGTGTTGTGACATCAGGAAAAGGTTGCGAACGATAAGTAGTCAAAGCATGGTAGCGCAAATCATTGAGATAAGAAGAACTATCAGATTCTAGGTGATAAGCATCCACAAACGGGAATTCAGCCAGCCTTCCAGCTTCTTTTCCTGAAATGATACTCGGGCTGTTCATGCTAACCTACCGATCCTTCCATCTGTAATTGGATCAAGCGGTTCATTTCCACCGCATATTCCATGGGCAGTTCTTTGACCAGTGGTTCAATAAAACCCGAAATAATCATACTGGTGGCTTCTTCTTCACTCAATCCACGACTGGTCAGATAGAAAAGCTGCTCTTCCCCAACCTTGGAAACAGAGGCCTCATGACCAATGGATACATTTTCAGCACGGTTTTCAATGTGTGGGTATGTATCAGAGCGAGAATTCCCATCTAATATCAGTGCATCGCAAACGACATTCGCTTTGGCAAATTCTGCTTTTTCATTCACATACACCAGCCCTCGAAAAGAAGAACGCCCTCCATCTTTACTGATAGATTTGGATGTGACCTTGCTGGTAGTATGCTCCGCCAAATGCAGCATTTTACCGCCCGTATCCTGGTTCTGGTTTCTTCCGGCGAATGCCATGGAGAGGATCTCCCCATGCGCATGAGGTCCAACCAGATAACAGGACGGGTATTTCATGGTAGCTTTGGAACCCAGGTTGCTATCCACCCATTCCATAGTCCCTTCTTCATGCACCATGGCACGTTGCGTCACCAGATTGTAGACATTGGTTGACCAGTTCTGGATAGTGGTATAGCGCACCCGCGCCCCCTTTTTGATAATGATCTCGATCACACCGCTGTGAAAGGAATTCTTGGAATACTGCGGGGCAGTACAACCTTCTACATAGTGAACCTGCGAACCTTCGTCGGCAATGATGATGCTGCGCTCGAACTGCCCGATGCTGGCAGTATTCAAGCGGAAATATGCTTGCAAAGGCAACTCCACTTTCACATTCGGGGGAATATAGACAAAGGATCCACCCGACCAGACCGCGGTGTTCAGAGCAGCAAATTTATTATCGGCAAAAGGAACCACTGTTCCAAAATATTCTCTAAAAATGTCAGGATGCTGGCGCAAGCCCTCTTCTATGCTTAAAAAGATAACTCCCTGGCTTTCAAGCTGCTTCTGAATGCTGTGATACACCATCTCCGATTCATATTGAGCACCCACTCCCGCCAGGAATTTCTGTTCCGCTTCGGGAATTCCCAAGCGGCTGAAAGTATTTTTGATCGTATCCGGGATTTCATCCCAATCACTCCGGATTTCATCAGTAGGTTTTACATAGTAATACAGATCATTGAGATCCAGGTCTCGTAGATCGACTCCCCAGGTAGGCAGGGGCATTGCTGTAAATTGCTGCAGCGCTTTCAGCCGATTTTCTCGCATCCATTGGGGTTCTTCTTTGTATGCGGAGATCTGTTCCACGATTTCAACATCCAACCCTTTGCGAGATTTAAAAACATATTTTTCAGGGTCTTTAAAGTCGTAGCGTTGCGTATCTATTCCGCGTAAAACATCTTCTTGTTCAGGCATGGTCAATTCTTCCGCTGAATGCTCTTGCGTAAATTACGCTTTCACCCAACGATACCCTTCTTCTTCCAGGCGCAGCGCCAGTTCAGGTCCACCGCTCTCAACAATTTTCCCATCCACCATCACATGCACAATATCCGGTTTCAGGTAGTTTAGCATGCGTTGATAATGAGTTATAACCAGGATGCCTAGACGGTTGCTTTTTAGAGTATTGATACTCTCTGAGACAATGCGCAGTGCATCGATATCCAGACCCGAATCTGTTTCATCCAGCACCGCCAGCCTAGGTTCGAGCATAGCCATTTGCAGGATCTCAACCCGTTTCTTTTCTCCGCCTGAAAAGCCATCATTCAAATAGCGCCCACCCATTTTGGGATCCATCTCAAGTAATTTCATCTTATCCAGCATTAATTTACGAAATTCCGGAATAGGCAGTCCATGATAAGCAGGATCAATTGATTTCCTATGCGCATTCATTGCGGTGCGCAGAAAATTGGCTACGGTTACTCCTGGAATAGCCACCGGATATTGAAAAGCCAGGAATAAGCCCGCATGCGAACGCTCTTCGGGAGCCAAAGATAGAATGCTTTTTCCATCCAATAAAACTTCCCCCGAAGCAACATGATATTTAGGATGCCCCATCAAGGTATACGCCAATGTGGATTTTCCCGTACCATTGGGTCCCATAATAGCGTGCACTTCTCCTGCCGGTACCATAAGATTGATTCCATGCAAGATTTCAGTATCCTCAACCTGCACATGGAGATCCTTAATTTCCAAACCGATCATTTTCTATATCCTTTCCGGTAGCAGCGTGAGTATACCACGCTGAGCCCTTTTGGTCAATATTTATTATAAATATCACTAATATTGACATTTTCAACCCTGCGTGATATAGTGATACCGGTAGAACCCTATGAATACGATGAAAACAACCCGTGAGAAAGTGTTAATCACCATCAAACTGCATCCCAAATCCACCATTATGGAGATCGCGGACCAGGTTGATATTAATGCCATCTCAGTACGTCATCACCTCACCAACCTTCAAGCAGAAGGGTTGATCATGGCAGAAGAAGAACGGCATGGAGTGGGCAGACCGCGTCTGGTATACTCGCTGACCGACAGAGGTATGGAAAACTTTCCTTCACGTTATTTCCGACTGGTCAATTCGCTGATGGATCAGATAAAAGAAACATTGCCGGAAAAAGATATCAATTCCATCTTTCATAACATGGCTGAAAAGCTCACCTCTGATTACAAGCCGATACTGGCAAAGATGACGCTCGAAGAGCGCCTGGAACTTTTAAAGACCATTCTCAACAATGAAGGTTTTGATGTGGAGTGGGAAAAACAAGGGAAAGAATGTTGCATTAAAGAAATTTCCTGCCCTTACTTCAAGATCGGCGATAACCACCCGGAAGTGTGCCTGTTTGATAAATCTATCATTTCCAATATTCTGGGTGTCCCGATGAATGAAATCTCCCACCAAGATCGTGAAGAAGATCTTTGTACCTACACTATCAATCTTGCAGACTAAATAAAAATGAGCGAAAAGACAACCTTACCCAACTGGAAAGCCAGTTCTTCCCATCCCGAACTTGCCAATAAAATTAAAGATGCTTTGCGCCAGGTTCGTGATCCCGAGATCGGCAGTGATATTGTTCAATTGGGATTGGTGCGCGAAGTGGAAATATCCGAAAAGAATGTGGTCGTAACCATGATCATGACCACCCCCTACTGCCCTTATGCGCCAGCCATGATGGAATCAGCACGCCGCATCGTAGAAACGGAAGCCGGGAAAAGTACTACTATCATTTATGGCAATGAAGTCTGGGACCAATCCATGATGGAAGATCCCACTGCTTTCAACTGGGGACTTTTCTAACTACATTTCTTCAACATTATTTCGGGTGTAAAGCTGGGATTCACCTCCCACCGATAATTCTTTATTTTCCCTCGACGTCATTTCATGCGGGCGGGATTCCAATCCTGCCACCAACACAACCTCCTTTTTATTCATCGATGGTAGGGTACCGTTCGCAGAACGCACCACAAACTAAAAACCTTCTCTATTCATAGGGGAGTATCGGCAGGATTCACATTCTGCCGATAATTCTTTGGCGGCTTTGGAAAGCCGCCCTTTTTTCGTCATTTCGATGGAGCGCAGCGGCGGAGGAATCTCTTCATTTCTCAAAGGATTCTGCGACCGGTCGCAATGAATTGTGAAAGTGTTTCACTGTTGGATGGTTCTTCCAACTTATGGAGAAATGGCTCGCTGACGCTCAACATGATATGAATTTTTGAAAGAAGATTCCATTGCTCTCAATGGGGGGCTTTTCTAGTCACCCCTCTCAAAGCATAGAAAAATCGAAGTCCCCTCCTCTTTTTTTTCAACAATTCGAAATCCAAATTCTTTTATCGTATTTTCAATTTCATGAATCGTGAAAAACTTGCTGTGCATTCCAAACCCCTTTTCAAATAAGGCAATGAACTTTACAGGTAACTTTTTAATATTTGGCTCAAAAATGACGAGATTCCCATTTTGGGCAAGTACCCGTTTCACTTCCAAGATCACCCTCTCTCGTTGCTGAAAGTGATGGTAAGCATCGGCGATAAGAACAGCAGTGATGTAGCTTTCATCAAAGGGGAGAGCAGCCCCATCTGCCACGATCAGCAACGACTGCCCTCTCTTTTTAGCTTGCAAAAGCATCTTTATCGAAAGATCGGCGATAATCACTTTCCTATTTGTACTTTGAAGGGTCTGAGCAATCCGACCTGTCCCACCACCGATATCAAGGATAAAACCTTCACGAACAAATCCACCCTGCCGGCAAAACTCGCCAAAGTCAGGGTGGAATAATTTATCATAAATCGGTGCAAAAATATCAAAAAAATTCATTGATTAGATGATCGCCAGCTCTTTTCCGACTTTCTTAAATGCTTGCAGCACTTTCTCAACTTGCTCATCGGTATGGGTTGCCATATAGCTGGTGCGCAATAACTGTTGCCCGGCAGATACTGCCGGTGAAACAACCGGATTCACGAAAATTCCATTTTCAAACAATGCTTTCCAGGAACGGAAGGTCAATTCATCATCGCCAATGATGACAGGCACGATCGGCGTTACCGAATCGCCGATATTGAATCCCATACCACGTAATTCAGCTCGGATGGTCTTCCCGATAGTATTCACCCGATCCACTCTTTCAGGTTCATCCCGAATAACCTGAATGGCTGCCAAAACAGCGGCTGCATTGGAAGCAGGAATGCTGGCACTAAAAATAAGCGAGCGCGCAGTATGTTTAATGAAATGGATGATTTCGCTGTCTCCGGCAATGAATCCACCCAAAGAAGCAAAGGATTTACTGAAGGTAGACATGATCAGATCAACTTCTTTGTCCAATCCAAACTCATGCGCCGTACCACGACCGTCACCTGTCACACCCATGCCATGCGCATCATCTACCATCACCCGCGCACCATATTTCTTCGCCATAGGCAGGATATGAGGCAAATCAGCCAGATCTCCTCCCATCGAAAACACGCCATCCACAACGATCAATCTTCCGCGATCATCGGGGATCGACTTTAAAACGCGTTCCAGATGTTCGATATCATTATGTGGGTATCGTTCGATCTTTCCATACCCCAATCGGGCTCCATCCACAATGCTGGCATGATCCTCTTTATCCAAAATGACCACGTCATCCCGCCCCACCAGCGCACTGATGGTTCCCAGGTTCGTCTGCATCCCGGTGGAAAAGATCAATGCTTCTTCTTTCCCTACAAAATCGGCGATCTCTTTTTCAACCTGTTCGTGCAGTTCCAATGTACCATTGAGAAAGCGGGAACCGGTGCAACTCGTGCCAAAGCGTTCTACCGCTTTGATGGCCGCTTCTTTTACCTTGGGATGAGTTGTCAATCCAAGGTAATTATTGGATCCGCACATGATCATGCGCTTTCCATTGAACACAACCTCAGTACCTTCATTTTCCGCCAATGCAAGGAAATAAGGATAAATCCCCTTTTCCATTACATCCTTGGCGCTTCTATATTCTATACACTTCTTAAAAATGTCCATGCGTGATGAATCCTTTCGCTTTTAATCCAATTACTCTAACCCTCAAATTATACAAGCGTTGTGGTTCCCTGGAGCAATGTTTTAAAGGTAGAATTATTTAATCTTGGAGACAGGGAGTAAAGCATGTTCGTTGGAATTGAAGCAGGCGGAACTAAATTCAATTGTATTATCGCAGAGGATCCGGAAAGTATTCTAGCCGAGAAAAGGATTGCCACTACTGACCCGGAGCAGACCATGCAGGAGGTTATCCAGTTCATTCGTCAAACCACCCTATCATCAAATCAAAAATTTCAATCAATAGGCATCGGTTCCTTCGGACCGCTGGATCTCGACCCTGAATCACCCGCCTATGGTTCCATCACATCCACCCCGAAAACAGCCTGGAAAAACTTCAATATCAAGAAAGCGTTGGAAGATGCTCTACAGATACCGGCTACCATCGATACGGATGTCAACGCAGCAGCTTATGGTGAATTCTTGTGGGGGGCCGGCAAGGGGAAAGCCCATGTTCTCTACCTGACTATCGGCACAGGAATCGGTGGCGGATTTATCATCAATGGCAAACCCTATCATGGAATGCTGCATCCGGAAATGGGTCATATTTACTTGTCGAATAGCGCAAAGAATGATTCTTTCAAAGGCGTCTGCCCTTATCACGGGAATTGTTTTGAAGGTCTGGCAAGCGGTCCTGCCCTGCAATCTCTTTGGGGAATCGAAGCCAGCCAATTGGAGAAAGATCATCCCGCCTGGGAACAAGAAGCACAGGTCATCGCTCTGGCTCTTTGTAGCTATATCTGCATTCTCTCCCCGGATATTATCATTCTGGGGGGTGGCGTAATGCAGCAGACACAGCTCTTTCCACTTATTCACAGAAAAGTACCGGAATTATTAAATAGCTATGTACAGGCAGATTTGATCACAAAGAAAATTGATACCTATATCGTACCGCCCGGGTTGGGTTCCAAATCCGGTGTATTGGGCGCATTAGCCCTTGCGCACCTGGTTGTTTAATCGAAATCCTTTGCCAATTTTTGGAGATCTGCATCCTTGAGATGGATGTAAAGTACTTTTCTATCTACTGCTTCCAATGCTTCAATATCACCCAGGGTTTGAGCCAACAGCATCTGCTGGAAGGAGATAGTCTGTGTCGGTATAGGGATATCTTCTTTGGCAGTCATGCTCAGCACAATGAAATAGCCATTATTCTTCCCGCCTTTATGCAGTTGCCCGGTGGAATGCAGAAAGCGCGGACCGTATCCCAAGGTAGTGGCGAGATGGTACCTTTTCGCAATACGCATGCGAAATGTCTGCAAAATGGATTGGTGTTGCTCATTCCTCTCCACAAAAGCATTGATTGCCACATAATCACCAGTGTGAGAATCTTTTAGAAATTCACTAACAATGCCTGCCAGATCAGTATTTTTAATATCCAGTTTTCTCTTTGAAAAAACTTGATAGCTAGAATTCTCCCAAAGTGGTTGATCCTGTGCCAGGTTTCCAGTTTCTTCGATGATTTTTACTTTTTGTTTGGTTCTTGTTTTGCTATCCTGCACATTAGGTTGGTCAAACGCATTCACCTCCAGAATGGCACAGGCGGTGGCTGTGGCAAATTCCCATTGATAGAACTGCTCTGCCAGTGCATATTCTCCATTCACATCTATGATCAGGCAAGGATGCCCAGCAACGTTGATCTCTTCTGCCCGCTGATCCTCGTGTCCATCCTGACGTAGATAGACAAAGATGCGGTCCGATGAATACACATTCGCCGGTAATACCGGTTCCTGATCGATCGGCAGGATGCCTTTGCCTTCTTTTCCACTGCTCTCAGCAAGTAATTGTTCAACCCATGAACCGAAAGACGACCATTCCTCGTCAGTTAAAATGGTTAGCTTGTCTCTACCCTGTAAATAGGCTTCCCCTAGAATAGCTCCCAGTACCAGTCCCGGATTTCTACCTGCTGGAATGGCTGGATCACAGGCAGTACGCATTTCCTGTGCAGCTTTCAAGAACGCCGGGAGAGGAACTCCCATCAATGCAGCCGGCGCTAATCCAAAAGCGGTCAGTGCGGAATATCTCCCGCCCACGTTCGGATCTGCCAGAAAAATTGCTCTGAAATGATGTTCTTCAGCCATTTTTTGTAGGGCGGTATCAGGGTCGGTGATCGCAATGAAATAATCTCCAGGATTTTTTACTCCTGTTGAAGCAACTCGCTCCCAAGCATACTGAAAAGCGGAATTGATTTCCGTGGTGGTCCCTGATTTACTGCTGATTAAAAAGACCGTTTTTTCTTCTTCTGCCCATTGCATAATATGCGCCACTTGCATGGGGTCAGTAGAATCCAGAATGCGCAGATCGAGCCCATTCTTTTGTTTTTTTAGGATGAAAGCCATCACTTCGGCGGCTAGAGAGGAACCGCCCATGCCGACCAAAACTGCCTGTTTAAATCCATCTTGCACTAAATCCTGGGCAGTTTTTTGAATATTGGATACCTGGGGAATTCCCATGCGCGGCGCTTCAAGCCAGCCCAAGCGCTTTACCACTTCCTGCTGCCCTTCAACCGATTCAGTCCACAACCGGGCATCCTTTTGAAAGGCTGACGCAACAAATCCTGTTTCATCAAAAAAAGTGATGCGTTTCTTTACAGCATCTTTCAATGAACCCAATTCTGCCGCATATTGGCTGCGTTGCGCATCCAAAGTTTGCAGCATTTCGCGGAAGGCATCCTGGAATTGCTGAACGCCTTCGTTTTCCAATTCCTGTGCTACCTGCTCCAGATCAATTCCCTGAGCAGCTAATTTTTGTACCACAATCTCATCTTCAGAAGATGGTGGCGAGAGCTTGTCACTCACTTTTCCATGCTCGAAAAAAGCATCCAATGTAGCTGGAGGAAGAGTATTTACTGTATCGGGTCCAATTAATTCTTCCACATACAGCACATCCCGATACGCTGGATTCTTGGTGCTGGTGGATGCCCACAGCGGACGTTGAACTTGAGCGCCTTTCTTTTTTAACGCTTGAAAGCGGGAGCTTGAAAAAACAGACTGATAAACGCGATATGCCAACCGGGCATTGGCTATAGCAGCTTTACCATACAATGCCTTCGCTTCTTCGTTTTGGGAACCTTCCAGCTTTGCATCAATTTTTGTATCAAAACGAGATACAAAAAAGGAAGCCACAGAAGCAATGCCATGGATGGGGAATCCCTGGTTTATGCGTTCTTCCAAACCCTGCAGGTAAGCTTCGATCACTGCTTGATAGCGCTGGATGGAGAAGATCAAGGTGACATTGACGTTGATGCCAGCCGCTACCGTATTTCGGATGGCGGGAATGCCCGCTTCAGTGGCGGGAATTTTTACCATCAGATTGGGGCGGTTCACCATCCTCCACAACCGCTGTGCGTCTGCAATGGTTGCCTGGGTATCATTTGCCAGTTCCGGATCCACTTCCAGACTTACATATCCATCCTGCTTGTTCGTCTTTGTATAACAGGGAAGCAGAAGATCGGCAGCTTCGCGGATATCTTCCACCGCTAACTGCTCATAAATCTCTTTTG
>CAYLUJ010000085.1:0-10525 GCA_964386805.1 uncultured Pelolinea sp.
TTCTTCAATCCGAATTGCATAATCAAATCGGCATACGCCATCATATAAAACGGCTCATCTGGAAAATCCTGGCGCACAATATGCAATGTTTCAAAATAATGGTGTAAATCGGGTTCAAGATCCAAAGCTTTCACATTGGAGCTCGCGATAACCTGAGTGTCAATGTACGGATTTCGTGTGGGCATAGAAAATTCCACTACATCCATTCCTGAGCGAATGTAAACCTCAACCAGTTTTCGGGTTTCATCCAGATTGGGATAGCCTACCGGTACTCCGGAAACTAATACCTTTTCACCTTTTCCCAAGACATCCTGGATTCTCTTGTCGATTTTTCTCATTGTAAAATCCTCTCTTTTGAGTAAAATGTCAATCTGCGGCATTCAGATCTTTTATGGCAAGCTCAAATATGAACTTGGTCAAATAAAGCAAGCTGACGAAATATATATATCCAATGAATGCAATATAAGGGGATTGGATCTCTGAGGTCACTGGTTGTTCCATGCATAAATATCTGCCAATAAGGAATACGAAAAACAACCAGACATACACTCCCGCCTTCTCCTTATGCTTTTTCCATGGTTTAAGAAAGATAAAAAAGTTGACGAAGTAAATAAAAGCAATGTCGATCAGCCACTTTACCGCTTCATATACCCATTTGGTCCATGTCTTTGGTGCAAGGCGGGCAAAGAATAAGATCAATAACGCCAAGCTTATTATGATGATAACAAACCTTAATAATATAAAATTCATTTTTTCCTTTCGTCATTAGAAAATAAGTTTCTCGGAGCTAAATCTGCCAAAAAATCGAGCACCAAGTCAGCACTGCTGAGCAAATGTTTGGGATAAGAAGTGGTAATGGTGCAGCAAGTCATGTTTGCGTTCCTAGCTGCTTGAACCCTGCGGGCACATCTTCCACAACTAGGCATAGGCGAAGGATGTGAAATGATATTGGCCATGGTAGATGAAGGAACTACTGCACTTGGAAGACCTTGGCTCTTGAAATAATCCAGCCAGGTAATCACCCCATGGTTTATATGTGTATGCTCATTGAAGTTCTCGCAAAAAGCAGCTTCTTTTCGGATCAAAAATTTTTTCATTTGGGATTCCGTAAGTGCGATCTGATTTTCTTTGCAATAGGCAGTCAGCATATCCGGGTTAGTACGTCCTAATGAAGAAAAACAGAATTCATTTTCAAAATTGGGTAATCCTGCACCGAAGAGAACCTCATTCCAAGATTGTATGTATAAGAGGGGTGAATCTACCAATACACCGTCTATGTCGAGCAAGACGGCCTGGATTTGAGAGGTAGAAAGGTCTAGATTCATGATCATTGCTGCGTTGATGTCTTTGTAAAATCTAAATCTTCCATACTGCTTCATTTGTTTTCATGGCAGATTCAACTTTTGCGTATAAATCTTTTTCAACTGGCAAAAATGGTCTGCGCGGAACACCTACGTCAATTCCTCTGACTTTCAACATGGCATAAGCGGTTGCGGTGGAAGGCCCGTAGTGCAGGATATCCCACATTTCCAGTACCTTCCGCTGTAGTTCCGCCGCTTGAACAAAATCGCCATTTTCTGCCACTTGAAATAGTTTTTGCATTAGTTCTGGCATGGCATTTGCCAAACCAGAGATGCAGGCGCGCGAACCTTGCATGTAAGCTGGCAAAAAGAGACTTTCCGAACCGATCACCACATCAAATCCCTTTTTCTTTACCTTGCGCATGATCAAGTAAGTTTTACTGATATCAAACGTGCTGTCCTTCACGCCCTGCAATCCAACCTCGACTAACCGGTTGATTAATTCGACAGATATCGGATTGCCAGTTGCACCCGGGTTATCATACAGATATACAGGGATGGAAACTGACTGTATAAGGTCTTTGAAAAATTCGAACAAGCTCTCCTCGTTATATCGGAAATAGAATGGAGGTACAGCTGCTACTGCCACCGCTTGGTGTGCCTCTGCGTGCTGTGCTAACGCAACGCTATCGCGTAAGTTGGTTGTTCCTACGTGCGCGATCAATTGAAAGCTCCCATCCGCGTAAGCGGATAAGGCTTCAAAAGTCTTCTTTCTTTCATCCAAGTTCATCAATACACCGGATCCATAACTGCCGTTAACATAAAATCCTTGTACATACGGTCGCAGGAATTCAGCAAACGATTCCAATTTCTTGAAATCAATTTCTCCTTTTTCATTAAAAGGTGTCAAGATGGGGGGGATGATTCCCTTTAGCTTCATGGTTTTCCTCTCCTGTAATTGTTCTTTTCCCTGACGCGCTGCATTTCCGCCACCCATCGTTTTGCATTTTGCTGGATCTCATCCAACTTGCCCTCTTTGATCAATTTGCCGCTAACCAGGCTACTACTCGCAGCTACCGCGATGCAACCGGCATCCATGAATGCTTCCATGTTTTCCAGCGTAACTCCACCCACCGGGATTAACGGGATCTGGGGCAATGGAGCATGCAGTGCTTTGATGTATTCAGGGCCGGCTGGCATGGCAGGAAATATTTTGACCGCGTCACTGCCGTTTTCCCATGCATTCATTGCCTCCGTAGGGGTGAATGCTCCTGCGAAGGCCATTTTTCCATATCGTTTGGAGATCTTCAAGACATCCAATGACAAAATGGGCGAAATGACAAATTCTGCCCCTGCTAGAATGGCTATTCTTGCCGATTCTGCGTCGAGCACGGTACCTGCACCCAAGAGGATCTTGGTACCTAGTGAGTTGTGCAGCTCCTTGATGATATTTGTTGCATTTGGAGTCACCAGCGAGATTTCTACCGTGTCAATCCCACTCTCAACCAGAACCTCCAGAGCAGGGATGATATTCTTGGAATCATCCGCACGTAAAATTGCCATGATTCCACTGTTAATAAAACGGGTCATTAGATTGTGAGAATATGTCATTTCTTGCCTTTCATTGCTTCAAAGATTTATGGCAAATCGCTGTCAGCAAACCAGACTTGGTTTGTTTATCTTGAAAATCTGAAGAATCTTCCTCGATCACATTTATTTCTTGTGGGAACTCAACCGAGGTAAATACATTTTTTAATAAGCTTTTTAGAAATTCTTTTTCTGAAGGAATACGCCATTTATCAGGCAAATTATAATCAGTCGGTATTGTGATGATTAGTGCATTCCCTGGTGCAAGAATTCGCCAGCACTCTCCAAGCACCTTGAGCGGGATTTGAACCAGGTGCAGTACATTTATCATGCAAAGACCGCCGCAAACATTGTCAGCAAATGGGATTCCCATACCATCTGCGCAGACATGATGGTAATTATTAGGAAAATGATTGCTCGTTTTGGAGAAAATAAGCTCATCAAATTGGATGTTCAAACCAATCACACTGCGATCTTCGCCAACCAGGTGGCGTAAACCGAAACCAAGTTCACTACCAATGTCAATAATCACTCCTCCCCCCAATTCGTTATTAGCCCAATCATAGATCGCTTGATGAGCGATGTTTTTTTGAGTGGCTTTCACTGATATTGCTTCCATATCTATATTACAAGGCCAAGGATTCATTTAGGTTACGGTATATTTCCTGATATTCAGCTTGAAAAGGGGATCCGGAAAATGGATGCGACCATCAGTTGATTTTCCGGATCCATAAAACCCAATAAATAGTGTCAGCTAAGTGTAAAAATTAAGCAGCCAAACCTAGTGCACCACCAATGAATTTGAGCAACCAGAAGATCGGTGCCCAAATCAGGTAGTCGCCACCACCAAACATTAAGCCAGTACCAGCAAAGAATTCAGCTTGGAATGGATAGGTTACCAGGGCAGCGACATTAATGACAATAGCGATGACCGCACCAGCGATGATTGCGCCTTTCCAACCACCGTGGATGTCACCGAAAACCCCAGCTAACGCACCATCAAAGAAGAAGAAGATTGGGCCTGGAAAGATGACGACTGGACTGCCAAGGGCAACCTGTACCAGGGTGAAGATTACCATGGTGACAAAGCAGGAAACGAACCCCAACATACTTCCAGCAGCTGAATACTGGAAGAATACAGGTGAATCCAATGCGGGCTGCGCGCCGGGGAGCAGTTTTTTACTGATACCCTCGAAGGCTGGGATCATGGCTGCTAGGAACATGCGCACTCCATACAATACAATGGCGATGCCGGCTGCAAAAGTAATACCCTGCATGATCAACCAGATAATCCAGTTTCCACCATCTGAAATACTATCCACTGCTGCTTTTCCGGCTGTCAAACCAATCGTGATATACATGATTGGCATCAATACGCACAACAATACGGTATAGTCGGAAAACAAATTGAAGATGCCGGGCAATTCCAGTTCATCAGCTCGTTTTGATTTTGCCAGACCCCCAAACCACTTGCCTACGGGCAGGTCCAAAGTTTGTAGGTGACCCAAGGTGAAGCGTTTTTCGGTTACTGGATCGGTGAATGGACGTGCGATGGCAGGCATAAAGGTCCAGAATAAAGCGGTCATGATGGCAGAAAAGGCAATTTGGCCAACACCAGTTAATCCAAGGGCTGAGCGTCCGACCAGCAGCATAATAGAAGCGTTGAAGAGCATAATATGGCCGGTTAGAAAGACGTTCTTGGTGTTCTTGAAGGGGAGGATGCGAACCAACAACAGATGCAGCACGAATGCCAGTACAAAAGCCATTGGAATTTCAACGCCGTAAGTTTGCATGGCTACGCCATAAGGACCAAAACAATCCGGCAGTACACCCGTGATTCCAAAGGAATTATTCAACAGCGAGGTCAAGGGGCTGAGTGAACCCAAGAAAACACTGATACCGGAATTTAAGATGATCATTCCCACCACCGTCTTGATGGTCCCTTCAAGAACTTCTGAAGCAGGAGACCGATTAAAGCTACTAAACCCAGGAACACTGGCGCTTCTACAAAGATTTCATTGATCAAAAAATTTATTACAGTCATCTTTATCTCCAATTCAATTTTTTTAATAAACTGATCAAAAAAATGAGAGTACGATTGGTAATTAGCTCAATAGGCACCTCCTTACTCTATAAAGAAAATCGTCTTATTCGAAATGATCTATTCACATTATTTATAAACAAAGTTAAAAAATTACAGGTCGTTCTTTCTCTTGAATTCTTCCACAGGTGAACGCATTACTTCGCGTAGCTCATCTACGTTCATGAAAGATTTCACTGCTATAACTGGTGTACCGGGGATCTCACCTACTCGTGGTTTGAGCATGGTGGTTGTTATGATTAAATCTGACGGATACCCTTTGGCAGTCCCTGCATCACTGGCTTCAATGGTTGCCACAACGCCGAATTCTTTCATGATTTTTTCGATGGTCGTTTTTGCCATCAGACTGCTGCCCAATCCACAACCGCATACTGTTACGATCCTCATTTTTTTTGCCATATCTTTTCTCCTTTTCTAGTTTTTATTTACAACACACAATGCATGTGAAGGATTATGAATAAAGATATCATTGATGATGGCATCACTAAAACCCTCTGCACGCATCCGTGGAATAAACTTGTTCAGTATATATGCCAATCCAGGTTGCCCTCCATAAGCAGTTTGGTAACTGCGCCGAGATAAGTCTCCGCCCCACAGGATCTGTTTTCCAAATCCAGCTTCTACCATCTTTCTGATTAGTTCAATGAAGTTGACTTCTGGAAAATATTTTCGCCGACTGGGCGTGTCATATTCCAAATAACAACCAGTCTGAGCTAGTTCTTTGTGCAGGAAAAAATCTGGGTTCCGGTCATAATGACCTACAATAATGCTCTGTGGGGCTACACCATACGATCCTAGTATTTCTACCTGCTCCAAACCCAAGGTGCCACTTTCGGTATGAGTGATGATCGGTACGCCAGTTTCTTTATGGGCAATTGCTGCGGCTTCAATTGTCACCATATCTTCAGGTTTGATAACGAAATACCCCGTTGCGATTTTAATTACCCCTGCTTTTGCATCAGTGCGATCAACGATCGGGCCATTATATTGGTTCTCATCCATGCCTATTTCAATTTCTTCAATCAGGATGTGGGCTAACTGGTCAGCAGAATAAAAGAAACGCCAATGGCTGTCCATATAAAAATTGGGGCGATGAAAACCAGTCGAGGCAATGATGTGCGCTCCGGTGCGTTTGGATACTTCGACCATCTTTTTTGCGCTACGGCCAAATGCCAGGCAGGTCATCTCAACAAAAGATTTTCCTCCGGCATCCAGAAATGATTTAACTTCTTTTGAGGTTTTTTCAATATTATCTAGCCGATAATCTGGATTCTGTATTAACACATAATCCCGGTCGATAATTAGGTGTTCGTGAGCATCCGTAAAACCTAATTGCTCAGCCGGAATATCACCCAAAACTGTTCTGATCATGCTCATTGCATTAATCCTTTCAAATTGACTTCAAGTGGGGCGAGCAGCACTCCCTGATCGATTAATTCCTTCTTCAGTAGTTTCTTATCCAGTTCAGTTGGAAAAACACCTGTTTCATTACACAACGCGGCGGCCATACCCGCTGCCTCACCCATTGCCATGCATTGTGCGGAATTGCGTGCAGATGCTTGCCCGTCGTGCGTTGCACTCAGGCAGCGTCCTGCAACAATTAAATTCTTGGTTTTAACTGGCAGCAGTGATCGGTATGGGATTTGATAATAATTGCCAGTTTCAAGATATTGCCACTCGACATTCTTTCCAGCCACATGATCTTCAATTGGCGCGGAGCAACACGCTACTGCATCATCGAATTTCACACCCTTGCGAACATCATCGCCTGTTAAAACATATTGTCCCTTCAAGCGGCGGGTTTCCCGTACACCAATGCTGCAGGCAGTCGCTGCCAAATAAGCGTTCTCAAAACCTGGGTACTCGTTGATCAAAAATCGTACATATTCCTGAACCTGTTTCCGTCCTTCGACCTCTGCAGCTGTCAACGCGAAGGGATCGACCGCGTTAACATTGGGGATGCGTGTCAGGTTAGCATGCACAAAACCCGGATTCGGTGTGGGATGAATCGATCCGCCGATGCGGGTTAATCTATATTTACCGCTTTCATGTGCTTTCTGCATGATGTGCGTGCGCTCTTCTTGTGAAATGGAAAATGCTTTTTCATTGTTTACATTCGCCATATAGAAAATTGTCGTCAGCGACTGCACCACACCATTGTGTTCTCCTGCTAGTTCATAATCCTCCCCTGCCTTGGCGCCAATATCCAAATCTCCACTGGCGTCAACCACAATTTCGGCTTTCACTCGGCTCAAGCCGCTTTTATTACAAATGATCACACTATCGATTTTGCCATCCTTGCATTCAACAGCTACTGCACTGGTATAAAACAATAATTGTCCACCAGCTTGCATGACAATATCTTCATAGAGGATCTTGAGTTTTTCTATTTCATATGTCACAACCGGACCAGAACCAAAGGTGTTTTGTCGCAGAAATGCCCCACCCTGGGTCAGTAATCTTTCTGCGACTTCAAAACTGATGCCCCCCACTAACTGGTAAATTATTTTTCCAGGACTGTAAAACCCATTAAAAGAATCCACTCCCATCCATGTACGACTTCCGCCCAGAGCACCCATTGCTTCGATCAGCAATACTTTTTTCCCCTTACGAGCCGATGCCGTTGCAGCCAAACAGCCGGCTGCTCCCCCACCAACTACTAAAATATCCACTTCCGTTAATGTTTTTAATTCAATCATTTATCATCCCTGTTACTGTGCAATAATTTGTAATATTTTTTCTTTTGTTTGAGCAGCAAACAGTTGTGATATTCGCTCTTGATCTATGATCAATTCAGCAAGCATACGCATGGTGTTTATGTGCGTTTTTCCATCCACAGCTGCCAGTCCTATCACCAATTCAACCGGGTCATTATCTGGATTCCCGAATTCAACAGGATGAGCCAGTTTAACCAGCGATAGAGCTGTTCTTTTTACTCCTGCTTCAAATGAAGCATGTGGCATGGCAATTCCTTTCGCGATCACAATATAAGGTCCTAGTTCTTTGGCTGTCTGAATCATCGCATCGATGTATTCAGGTGAAATAGCATCAGCTTTCAATAAAAGATAACCAGCTTCTCGAATTGCTTCTTGCCAATCTTTTACGCTAACATTCAAATTTATCTGTTCAGCGGGGAGAGCTTTGCTAAGAGAATTTGTGTTGTTTTTTTTATTGGACATTTTTTAATTTACTTAAATAGTTCTCTGATCATTTTTCTTACATTAAAAGAATAGTCTTTTGAATTGAGCAAATCAATTATAATTATGCTCAAATGAGCAACATTTCAATTCCAATAATGATTATGTATTCATGAGATGAAAAATTCACGTACAATCAATCGGCAGGATCATATCTTGCATTTGCTTGAAATCAATGATTCTATTTCAATTAGAGAATTATCAAAAGAGTTGGATGTTTCTGAATGGACAATCAGAAGGGATGTTGAAGAACTACATAGCAGGAATATTGTTGATCGATACCATGGAGGTATTCGATTAAAAAGCCGCACCAAAGACGATTTTTTATTCAAAGAGGATTCCGATTTATTTTTGGAGAAGAAACGTATTGGTATCAAGGCGGCAAAGATTTTAAAAGAAGGAAGCAATGTCATTATTGGATCAGGAAGCACTGTTCGATTTGTTGCCAGAGCGCTTGCCAGATATGACAAAAAGTTGACAATATTTACCAATTCAATTGAAGTGTGCTATGAACTGGCAAATAAAATTAATTACAAGGTGGTTTGTACAGGAGGAAATGTTCACGGAGACTTTTTCACGCTGGATGGACCAGTTGCAGAAAAGGTATTGTTGTCAAATTATTTTGATAATGGAGTAATTGGGGTTTCTGGGCTTACTATTGAAGAAGGTTTAACAATTAAAAGTCAATTATCTGCTTTGACCGTCTCGATTATGATCGAGCATTCCGATCACCTGATTGTTGTAGCAGATCACTCAAAATTTGGAAAGTGCTATCATAATAAAATTGGTGATATCAGTTTAATCAATACGATTATTACCGATTCCAAACCTCCGCTTGAGTTCTGTGATTTTTTTTCTAAAAACAATATCCGATTAATTTTGGCATGATAAAAATGATCTAAAATAATGTTTGATTAAAATAAGTTCTCTATTTTGTTCTGTTTTTGCCTATAATTTTTACTGAAAAGGCTGCGATCTTTTATGCATCTGCCTAAATGATAGAGTAAACTAACTAGATACACGAATTCATCATCACTCTACTTATTCGAACAATAACAGCAAAACAATAACAGTGAAGCAGTAGCAGCAAAACAGCGTTGGAGGGGCTCTTTCAGTATGAACATTGCCATTATTGATTGTGGTACCACAAATAGCCGCATCTATATTGTGGATTCACGCGCGCATGTGCTGTATCGTGCCAGTATCAAGGTGGGCGTACGAGATATGGCAATATCGGGCAACAATAAAGCGCTTAAAGATGGCTTGCGCAGGCTATTTGAACGCGCTTTGCAAGAAACCAACCTCCAAGTTTCCGATATCCACTGCATTCTTTCTTCGGGTATGATCTCTTCGGAAATTGGTCTGTTGGAGGTCCCACACTTGTGGGCGCCCTGCAGCGTCGATGATCTTGCCCGTAACTTGCAGCCCTATGTTGATCCGTCTGTTTTTCCTGCTTCCATTCCGGTCTATTTCATCCGTGGGATCAAGAATGCCTTTGATCCAAAGACCATTTGTCTGCGCGATATAGATTCATTGGATTTCATGCGCGGTGAAGAAACTCAAATTGTTGGTCTTTTGGAAGATTTAAAAATTGATCTACCATTTTGCGTCGTCGTGCTGTCTTCTCATACTAAGTTTATCCCAGTGGATGCGCAGTGTACCATTCTCGGTAGCGTCACCACTCTTTCCGGTCAGCTTTATGAAGCTATTCTTAAAGAAACCATCATCGGAAAATCTCTTCTTCCCGAAGGAATGGGAGATTCTGACTTTTTCGATGCCGAGATTGTTGAAAGCGCTCGGAACGAGATAGAAAAGTCGGGTCTTTTGCGCGGATTGCTGCTCGTGCGCTTCTTCGATACGCTGCTTCACACTTCCCTTCATGAACGTCACTTATTGGCTGAGTCCCTGCTGGCGGCTGAGGATATGCGCGCGCTGCCATCTGTTGAAAAACTAGCTGGTCAGCTTGGCCGAAACTTCGTCCTGATCGGCCAAACTCAACGCTGCCGAGTGTATGAATACCTGCTGCGTCACATACCAGGTAACTCACCCTGCATCGTGCACACCATCGCTGATCCAATCGAGATCGATTCGCTCAGTATTCGCGGCGCACTGGCGCTTGCGAAAAAGGCTGGAATTATCGAGGGTCATTAATCAGCACATCTTTGACCTATCACAGTGCATAATGCGTCTTAACAGAAAAGAGTGATTTCATTTCAATTCCGTCTGAATTGTACAAAAAATGAGGAGTATGTTTTCTTAGAAATATGGATGAAACGATTTCAAAAGGCAATTATATGCTTGCCCCACCTTTTCCACTGAGATAATATAAAAGTATGAAC